>CAXRJJ010000056.1:0-6088 GCA_964230945.1 Yoonia sp. | reverse complement strand
ATAATCAAATATTCATCGCATTCAAGTTGAATCATGGGAGTGACACTTCCTTGGCCTGTAGAAGTGGGGAAAATTGGAACCAGCAACAATACTGAGATTAGAAGGACAAAGCAAGTTCGCATGGTGCCAAACTAGCACTATCATTTTTCAACGTATAGGTTGTTTTCCTATTATTATCAAACATATTTTCAATATTCCAAGAAGGCGCGCTGAGCGCGACTTTTCGTAATTTAGAGGGCGTAAATGACGTCGCGCTTCGCTCTCACCGCGCCATGTGTAAATACGCATGACTGAAACGCTATGCGTGTGTAATAAAAATGAGCCAAAATGAAGGCGCGCTCACCTTTGGCAAAATGCCATTTGCGCGACTTCCAATAATTTGTTCATACCAAAAAAATTGTCAATAAGATAGTACTGGAGAACATGTGCAGACTCTTTTGAACAATGTTAAACAACATTTTCACGAAATGACAAAGGGGAAAAGGTGGAGGGCAATTTTACTTATTTGTCTAGGTTTCTTTTTGGTAATTTATGGATTAGCATTTAGAGATAATATTACTACACTTGCTGGTTTATTATATGCGGCCTTTGGGGCATTACTAACCATTATTGGATTGTTGAGTTGGACAGTGCTAGAAAAATCATCATAGATTCCTCAGTATGTTAGTTGAACATCTGAATTAGTTGCAAGTTTGATTACTCCAGGCGGGCCACTCCATACTATTTTGTCATCCGCTACGTTTAGTGCCCCATCACCTTCGCTGCATCCGAGCGTTGCTTGTACTGATCTAAATGAGCAATAAAGTACGGCATTGTCAAAGATTTTGTTTAGCATATCTGAAACCATTGTAGAATCGGGTCCCATTTCTCTGTTCAATTCTCCTATGTATTCGCCATCAAGCAATCTTGTTCCAGATCCCGCGAAGAACACACTAACTTCATGTCCATCATCAATCGCTTGTGCAGCACAAGCAATTCCAATTATCGCTTTCATTGGTTCATTTTTTGGCTCAGACACGAATTTTACGAAAACATTCTTTCCCATATTTTTGCCATCAACCGGGGCTGAATAATTCTTTCATTCTCTTGAAGAGGATTGATTCGTATTGCAGTGGCTTCTGGTTGAGTGGAAAAAGCGATAGATAGGCTCCTAATATTCATGAAACATGGCGGCCTGTTCAAGATGTGGTAGGGCATCACATGATATCTCAACTTGTTATGCATTGACACATGAAAATGGAAAGAAATTGCCTCCGAAAAAAGGCTGGGACAAGATGGATCCACAGAAGTGTTCTAGATGTGGTAGGGAAAGTCATACCGTTAGAACTTGCAATGCTAATACTCATGAGAACGGCAAGCCACTACCAGAAAGCACCAAGGCAAAGAACAGGTAATTCACCAATAAGTTGCTAATCAAGAAGCAACCACAAGTCTTCGACAACTTTGAATGAACATCACGAGTGGTCGATTCGATGACCCGTCGCGCTCTGTTTGCCGTTCTGGTCCTTCTAGTCATCCCGTTTGTGGGTAGCATTGGAGAGGACGAAGGTAAGGAATGGGTAGAGGTTGCAGAATCCTCAAACAAATTCGAGTCGAAGTTTGATTATTTTGAAGATAGTCAAGAACTTCAATCCAATGATAGCGGAGAAGTTGTCATAGTTACCGTAGACAGTACAAACTTGCGTTTTTCTCCGGATTCGATCACGCTTAGGGAAGGCGATACAGTTCGTTTTTTCTGGAGCGGCGAACTTCTAGCACATAACGCAGTTGAAGAGAATGGCCTGTTTGATTCAGGAGATACTTCGAGAAATGTAGACTATTCATACACCTTCAATATTGGAGAAAATGGAACTTATCAGTATGTCTGTGAACCTCACGAATCATTGGGTATGGTAGGAACGATCGTGGTTGAACCACTGCCTATTGAAGAACCTGAGATTCCACCAGAAGAAGAGGAAGACGAGGAAGAATCTTCCATTATGTCAGTTGGCGAGGACGCTCTATCTGTGATATTGTTCATGCCATGGTTCTTTGGAATCTTTGCCTTAGTCTCCTATATCTCTTCGCGTAGAGAGCAGTTCCAATTGGATATGATTCTCGAGGCAGAAGTTGATGAGTTGATTGTAGTCCCCCCATCATCGAATGTAGAATCATCATTTGATGGTGAAACACTTGTGGAAAGTTACCGAGCAAGGGTGCTAACCCTGTGTGCTTTGTATGTGGCGCAAGGAATACCGTGGGGCTTCATCACCGTGACTTTTGTCACCTTCCTTGCAGCAGAGGGTGTTTCAGCCTCACAGTTAGCCTACTTGTTGACTCTAGGAACGTTGCCTTGGTCACTGAAGTTCCTATGGGGCCCAGTAATCGACCGTTTTCAATATCCGGAGATGGGTAGACGTCGCCCATGGATTCTCATCGCCCAATCTGGGATGATACTGGTATTGGCTTCGATGTTGTTTATTCCAAATCCATCAAGCGATGTCACTTTGATAGCTTGGATGTTCCTTGTCTACAATATCTTCACTTCATTGCAGGATGTAAGTACTGATGCTCTTGCTGTCGATGTTCTAAAGCCGCATGAGATGGAGAAAGTCAACAGTTACATGTTCACTTCCAAGACTATTGGAGGTATCATTGGAGGCGCCGGTCTGGGTACAATAATTGGATTCGTTGGAATCAAGGGAGCACTTCTCTTGCAGATCCCTATTCTCATTCTGATAATGATGGTTCCATTATTCATGACCGAAAGACCCGGTGAGAAGATGTTCCCTTGGAGCGAAGGTAAAGGTAGCAAGTTCGAGGAAGAGAAAGATAGCCGCAGTTTCATGGAAATTGTTTCCAGCGTAAAGACTGCATTCTCTCTTCGTTCAACTCAATTGGGAATAGTGCTCAGTCTGGTGATGTCGATATCTTTCTTCCTTATTCCAGTATTACCTTTGTTGTTCATCAGGGAACTAGACTGGGATGAGGCGAGGTTCAATCAGACCAAGGGTGGCCTGATTCTTGTGGTTACCATGTTGGGATATCTTGTCGGTGGCCAACTTGGGAAGCGTTTTGGTGGTAAGTCGATGATTATCTATTCTGCACTTGCAACAGCCCTAGTAACTATCTTGTGGGGAATAACTGAGTCAATGTGGAGTAGCGGTTTCTACATGGTTTCAATATGGTCCTTGCGAACTTTTGGTTGGTCAATAGTTGCGATTAACATCTACTCATTGATGATGCGAATAACGTGGAACGAGGTCGGCGGGACTCAATTCACTGCCTACATGGCGATGATGAATCTTTCAGCAATAATAGGCTATCAGTTGACCGGCCCTATAGCAAGTCGTTTCGATTATCCAACGTTATTCTTGATCGCTGCGCTACTCGAAACGGTAGTCATCTTAGCGGCGCTGTTTATCGATCCAGATGAAACAAGACGCACTCTGACAACTGCAGCCGACCCGTGAAGAGTATCATTTGCAACTCGATTTCATTTGTTGAAGCGGAGTAACACCTTGCCGACGTTCTTTGCATCGTGAATATGCTGGTGGGCCTTTGCTACATCTTTAGCATCGAAGACTGAATCAATGACGGGTTTGAGATGGCCTTGGGCATACCCTTCCATGATTCTGCGCAATTGTTGGGCCATTACCTCCTCATTCTTCCAGGTGCCCATGTGTACGCCGAATACGCCTCGATTTCTAGTCATCAGTTTCAGGGCGTCGAACTTGGGAGTTGTTATCACTGCTAGTAATGCTTTGAACAGCGAACGCTTTGCTTTTGGGGCAGCAGCGGATAATCCGTAGGTGTACAGTTTACCTCCTTCTGCAAGTACGGACAGACTTCTAGTCAGATTGTTTCCACCTATGGGGTCGAGAATGTGATCCACTCCTCTGCCATCTGTGGCCTCCTTGATGATTGCAACAAAATCCTCGTTGTGCCTATCGATCGCTGTGCCACCGAGCGATTCGATGATTTTCCTCTTGGAACCGGAGGCTGTTGCCCAGACGCGTTCTATTCCTGCCCATCTACAGAGTTGTAGTGCAGCGGTTCCAACTCCGCCCGCTCCACCATGGATTAGAACAGAATCTTCTTTCCTTAGATTTCCGAGATGGTGTAGCATGTGATGGGACGTCAGGTAAGTTACTGGCATCGCTGCTGCCTCATCAAGGCCCATTTCATCTGGTATTGCAATGACTCGCGATGCTTTGACTGCGACGTGACTGCACTGTCCACCGGTAGGCATTGCAGCAACTACTCTTTGGCCGATTTCGAATTCACCTCTCGTATTTTTGCTGACTGAATGGACCACGCCACTGACTTCGTATCCAGGTGTGAAGGGATATGGCGGTCTTGGTTGGTATAATCCCAAACGCATCAGGGTATCTGCAAAGTTGATTCCGGCATAGTGTACTTCTATGCAGATTTCACCTTCTTTGGGAGATGGAATCTCGATATCTTGTATCTCCAATACTGAGGGTGCACCCGCTTTGGTTATCGATACGCAATAGGCCATGCAACTCGCAAGCCGAGTGGCAATTCAATCCTTGCATCAATTGCAGATTGCTTGGATTCAGAACACGATGAAATTTGTGTTTTTATTCCTTGAATGTCTAAAGAAGATAATCGCTGAAATAAACATCATGACCAAATGGAAAACCGTCATCCAATATCCTACCCCTGCATAAGCAGTCATCTTCGTGTCTACATTTGTGCCATCAATATTGCATTCTGCTTCATAATTCATGTAGAAGAAACTACCCTCTAAGACTTCATCATTGCAGAGTTCTTCATCTGGTTCGTCATCACTACCGTCATCATATGGGTTCCACAAAACCATGAACATGAATGCCGAAAGGAAACTGAAAAGAACTGCAATGATCGCAACAACTGTTGCTGCAACCATAGGACCGCGTCCAGCGAACATTGCAATGAAGCCCAAGATTGTCGCTATTGAACAAGCAATTAGAGACAATAAGACGAAAACCTTTGTCATAACTTTAGTATTTTCAGTACCAGAATATTCACTCCCTAGTTCTCCATTATCTAGAGTTTCATACTGTGAATCTCCGGTATTCATATCTTTAATGAATTGCTCGCGTTCAGATAACGAGTCGTCTACTTCAAGGCGAACGACATCACCATCGCCATCCATATCGATTTCAATATGGTACCAATCAAGTAAAAGAGCGAAGACAGCGATGAATATACTGACAAAAGAGATAATGATTCCAACATAAATAGCATTACTCTGGTACTCTCCTCCCATGGTTTTTGGTGAAACAATGGGGCGCATTGCTGATGCAGAAATATGCCTAGTTTGCTGAGGAGCAGGTATTGTTTGTGAAGACTGTAAAGCCGACCCACAGTTACCACAGAACTGGACATTTTGTGATAATTGAATACCACATTGTTGGCAATAATTCACAACCGCCCTAAGTGATATCCCCGTAAATCTTTGCCGGTTAGATTAGCCAAGGTTGTGCCGCAACCAAGACAATTCCAATGAACATGTATGCTAGATACTTGAGGCTGGCCATGAAGGAATGGAATGCTTTTGGCATCCTTTGATTTTCATCGAGTTGTTCATTTGGATCTATTGCGAAAACAGTAGATGAATACCAGATTCCCAATGCTGCGACGATAATTGCATACGGCCACCCGATACCGTATTCGGACCAGATGAGAGGAATTGCTGATAGGCCAATCAATAGGATACAGTAGATTTTCGATTCGAACAAGGTTCTCTCAGCGCCCTTGGCATCGGGCATCATTGGAACTCCTACCTTGCCATATTCTCCATGACGGTAAAGTGCCAAGGCCCAGAAATGTGGCGGAGTCCATAGGAAGATGAGTAAGAACAACATCCACGGAATCGGAGAACCAAGGTCGAGAGGATTGTATCCTCCAAGCGTACTCGCCGCTGCCGCTGCCCAACCAATCAATGGTGGTGTAGCACCCGCTATTCCTCCAATCACGATGTTTTGAGGTGTTCTTCGCTTGAGCCATATGGTATAGATGAAGACGTAGAACAGTACTGAGAAGCCAGTCCAAAATCCGGCTTTCCAGTGTACTTGCCACAATGCTGCAGTTCCAAGAATCG
>CAXRJJ010000055.1:0-18950 GCA_964230945.1 Yoonia sp. | reverse complement strand
ACTTTAACGAGATTGCGTGCCTTCAATTGTTGTTCCATTTCACTAATGAGGTTCTCAGTGACTCCGTCTTTACCAATACGGACAGTGACTCTCATATCACGATCCTTGGCATCTTGACGAATCTTGTCTGGAATACTCATTTAGCATCATCTCCCAACAGTTTGAATCGCCTTAACTTACCACAATCAAGGCAGGTTGTCATTCGCAGACCACGCCTAGTTCTTACTGTCGCGTTGAGCCCGGGCCTCAATAGACGATGGCATCCCCTGCATATCCAATGCCTGAGTTCAGGATGCAAACCTATTCGATGCCTCGTCCCCAATTTCCACATCTGTTTAGCTGCTGAATCAACCATTTCCATAGGCCTTCCACGAGGAGATTTCAGTAATACAAACAAACTCTCACGGGCCCTTAGAGCCTTCTCTTTGCGACCAGCCCTAAAATGGGATTTTCGACGAGAAGAACGCCTTGACATCTCAACCGCCAATTCCAGAAATTATCTCTGAGGCAACATCCTCAATTTGTTGATCTCCATTAACCCTCAGAAGAATTCCTTTGTCTGAATACCATTCTGCCAACGGAGCAGTCTGATTATGATAAGCCTGCAAACGAGAACGAACCGTATCTTCGTTATCGTCAGCTCTTCGGTTCATTTGCCTACCAGCACATGAATCACAAACATCTGGAACTGAAGTAGGATTGAATTTCTCGTGATAAACCGCTCCACAATCTGAACAAGAATAACGTCCACAAATTCGCTCTACGATTCTTTCATCGGGCACCTCGATTGAAACTACAACCTTAATCTCCTCAATATTTTCTAATGCCTCGGCTTGCGCAATAGTTCTTGGAAATCCATCAAACAAAACTCCGTTCTTGGCATCCTCTTGCTGCATCCTCTCATCAATCAAACCGATTATGACGCTGTCCGGAACCAAAGCTCCTGCTTCCATGTATGACTTGGCTTCTAGGCCTAGCGCACTCCCAGCGGCAAGGGCTGCTCTCAACATATCACCAGTTGAGACCTGAGGAAGGCCTGTCTTCCGCATAATGGCTACAGCCTGAGTTCCCTTTCCTGCACCGGGAGGTCCGAAAAGAACGATACTTGCCATGATGCTCCGACCAAGGGATGTATGATGAACGATTCGCTGCATCAACCTTGACGCTTCAGCCACTCAGCACCGTAATGCTTCCATTGTTCCATAGTCCAACCTGCGGGCAAACCTCCAGGTGGCAAAGGCGGTGGCGCTGTTGCGAATGCCTCTGCAGGGGGTGCTACTGCTGGAGGCGATACAGCAGGCAAAGTGGGAACCGGCTTTGGCAAGGAAGGAGGCAGACCTTGTGGTAATGAAGGAGGCAAGCCTTTTGGCAATGCGCCTGAAGGCGTTGGAGGCGCACCGAGGGGCGGCAATATAGTTGCAGATTGGGCTATTGCTGCAGCGATTTCTGCACTATCTACCGTGCCCGAAGTCAAGTCATTGGCTTTGTTTCCGATATCCAATGCTTGCTCTCTTCTATTACCAGCATCATCAGGTGCCGAAAAGGAACCCTCGGATACCAACAACTCGCCCTCATCCATACCGCGATTGACCTTTCTCAAACGAATGCCGATTACCAACAATACGAGGAAGATTGCCCCTAGGATTATTCCAATGGTCTGAGTTGACATACCAGCAAAGAGACCTGATGATTCAACTGTACGCTTCACACTTACTTGAACCGATATACCATCGTCAGAACTGATGAACCCATCATCATCTTTAGGCAACATCGTGATGCGTAGAGATAGAACCTCTCTGAAATCGTCGGATAATGGATGAATCCTACAGACCAATTCTTCTTCGGAGCCCGCAGCGATGGTCAAACCTTCCTCGTAATCACATTCGACTTGCCAATTTTCTGAAGAATTTCCTGTTTCATCCTGAACCGATGCCTGCGGGATCCATTCACCCTGTATATTTCCAATGTTCCTGACCGAGAACCGAACCTCTTGGTCAACTCCCACTGAACTGCCTAATAGATTGAAATCCCCTTCCTCCAATAACTTCAGTTCAGCACTTGCGCTATCGGCCGTAGACATAATGACGACCACACTAGAATCGACAGTCTGGTTGGAATGACTAGCTACTACTCTCAGAGTCACTTGAAAACTATCTGTTGAGCCCCCTTCAGGCGCCTTTGCGAGGAAGAAGAAGCCACTTTCTGCATACTGATTCAAAGAAGTAGGAGCGCTAGCAAAACCCATCTCCCAACCATCGACTGCAGATACGGACCACGTCAAATACAAGAAGGCATTTCCAGTATTCTTGACGTTACAATTCAAAGTGGAACTGGCTCCAATCATCGCTTCCATGTATACTAATTCGCTATTTCCATCTTGTATACCATCATTATTATTCTGGCAATCAAACTCGATTCCTACTTCTTTGCGGACTACCATTGTTGATGAATTCTTCAGTCCAAGTATTCTGTTTGTGCCATCAATATAGGTGGAAACCACAAGAGAGTTGCTGTCGCCCTCATTAGCATTTTCTGGCACTCCAGCAGCGAGTTCCACAGTAGTATTTGCACCAGCAGGAATCGTGACATCTAATTGACTGGTTGATGAGTCATCACCATGAGTAAGCAAGACCGGCCAAGACGTAGAAGAAGTCTGTAGATAGACGATCAAGTCCAATTCGGCATTACCCGTATTCTCGATGTAGAGACTGTGATTATATTGCATTCCAGCATCTACAGAAATCTCAGGGGAAAGAGCAGCAGCATCCACCATCTCACCTCCTGGACCATACATCTGAACCTGGTAAGTTTCCAAATTCGAAACAGTCATGTTGACTTCGATAGAATAGTTCAAGGAGGCATCCTCAATACTTGTCAGCCAGCAATCAACCTCTTCTAGTGAGCCAGCTGCAGGCTGTCCAGCATCTGCTTCAGGTACTCTTATCCTTACTTGCATTGGAAGATACTCTAGTATCCCCAGGGGCTCAAATTCCTGCGATGAAGAAACTCCATCTCCTAGTTCAATAGACCATCTATTCTCACTAACGCAATCTAATTTGTACGTAGCAGGCGTATTACCCATATTTTTTACAGAAACAGCGAAATCCGCCACTTCTCCAGGTATTGCTTCCAAGCCATTAGTGCCTGCCACAGCAATATTGACATCTTCTACTTCAGAAACGACAACAACAAGACGCATCTTGTGTCTAATCAATGGCTGCAATTGATATCTAGCTTCAATATCAACAACGTAAGTGCCTGCGTAAGCATATCTAGGTTCATCTAAATCGATATCTGCTGAAATATCATCTAAAGTGAATGAGAATAGAATTTCATCTCCTTCTTGGCCTGCGGGAGAAAGTACCTGTGGGCTACTGATGTTTAGTTCCCGAGTCCATTCATCCGGTGAACTGATTATGGAATTTGGAATATCAGGTGAGTACATTCTCACGCTTCCAGTTGAAATCGTAACCGATTCGGTACCTGTTCCTTCATGCCTGAGAATCATATCGAATTTCATGCTGGTTTCGTTTCTTGCATCAAGAGTCTTGTTTGAGGCTGCAATGGTTTGATTGGCAGTGCCAGGCTCACTACCATCCTGAAGGAGCGGTATCAAACGTAAGCCCAAAGCGGTGACATTGACAGTGAATTCCTTGACATTGTTGTTAATTCCATTGTTCTCATCGTTTATCTCTGCGACATCATCTTCTGAATCGAGAGTTAGGCGTAAGAGATGTGGCCCTGTAGTGGTGAACGTCCAGTAAAATGACAATGTCTCAATCTTTCCACCTGGAGTAGATGGTCTAGTTACCTCTCGTAGAACATCTCCAGTGGTAACGTCTTCAATCTTCACTTTGTAGGAAGTTGCCGCTAAAGGAGCCTGATTTATCCACGCTGTAGATATTGATAACAACTCATTCACCAATGGTTCTTCACTACTTGGTGTAATGCTGTCATCAAAGACAGCCAAGTCAGTTGCGGGATCATGTTGACCAGATGTGGCAACAACGAGAGCGAAACTCTGTTCCAAACCTCCTCTATGTGCAACTTGGATACTCCATGAACCACTCTGGTGAGTTGTCCCAGTAGGCAATTCAATCCTCTCTACTACATTGATGCTATCAGCAGAGCCACCAGTAGTGGAAAGGCCATTTGCGAAATCATTGCCAAGCCAAGTTGTTCCATCCGGAGCGGTTAGTATCAGGTCAAGGTCATTGACCAATCGTGGGGCGTTTTGAGCCGCTGAGGAAGAGCCTTCACGGTCCGTCCAAACCAAAGTGATGGAAATCCCATGAGAGACATCTACATCGAATCCATAGACAAAGGCAAAACCAGGTCGTAATGAGATATTCATGTCGTAAAATGAATCCAATGCAACGGCACCATCCATTGGATGCAGACTGGACATTAGATCGATCTGCCCCCAGCCTTCATCCGGGTTGGGCACATCTGCAACGCCAAGATCCTGCGCTCCATTGATTAGCGTGGCTCGAACTAAATCCGAAGATGCGGCATTAATTTGCGCCTCCGTACGTAAGAACTCACGCGTCAACAATACCGAGGCGGCGGCGACGGCGGTAGAATGGCTGCTGCCATTCGATTGATGATACAATGCGCCGCCATCTGCATGAGTCCCACTAGCACATGCTTGTCCCATTGGGCTCAGAGCATCTTCGGACATAGTACTGCAAATATCGACTCCCGGAGCCACAAGGTCTGGTTTGACCCTACCATCAGCCGAGAAGCCTGATGCGCTGGAGGACCAAACCGCATCAGGTGCTAGAGAACCAGGACGTGGTGAAGTGGAGGCGCCAATTGAGAGAGCGTTCTTGGCTGTTGAAGGAGATGCAACTCCTGAACTTGAAACCCCTGCAGAGAAGAGCACTGTGAAATCATCATAGTAATCTACGAATGAATCAACACTCCTTGCATCACTGGTATATTCTCCTTGGGCACCCGGAGCGCCCCAACTGTTTGAGCCAGTCCTAGCCCCTGAAACATAGAAAGTTTGCAACAAATCATACAGCGATCCTTGTCTCCCAAAATATCCTGTATTGTCATGTTCAAGAGCCTGAAAGTGCAAAGAAGCATCGGGAGCAAGACCTCTCGTCTCAGCATCTCCTGAACCGTCGCCGATAATCGTTCCAACCACGTGAGTTCCGTGACCAGTATTCTTATCCAAAGGTGAACTATCCAGTCCATAAGTGGTTCTTGTCGTGAGAATATTCTGACCAAAATCCGGATGATTAGAGTCTATACCCGTATCTGCAACTCCAATGACTTCACCACTGCCATTCAAACCTGCAGTAATGTTCGCCAATTCACCTAAACCAATTCCTTGTGCAGCATAGGAATTCAATGGCATAGAGGAATATAGCTTCGAGATATGCAATACTCGGTCATCCGCAGCCAATGATGCAATGAATCCATCGTCAATAGATATGCCCCACAATTCACATTGGCCTCCGTCACACCAAGTGCGATCAAGTTCTAGGCTAGCGAATTCAAAGGACATCTGCTTCTCAGAAGATTGTAGGACATCGGGTGCTAAAACAAGCGAAAGATTCGTTTCGTTTAATCCCATTATCAATTCATTTTGAATGGATTCGCCCAACTTCCAATCAGAAGGGTAGGCACTAATCCAGCGAATTTGAGAATGATGGCGCAATTCTTCAATCGAATGTTTGTCATCGGTTCGAACTAGCCAACCGTTGTCCGGAAGATGATCTAGGATTTTCAATGAATAGGCATCAGCCAATGAGGCGAAAACCATCGCGTCAGCAGTGTGCAACTGGATGAGGAATACTTCGCTGGAAAACTCGGAATCGAGGTAAGAAAATGAAGGAATAGGATCTATCAGTGGATCGAATGAACCCAAAGTAGTGTGCAACAATCCACTCGCTGGCTTAAGGTCAACAGAAATCATTCTCTGCGGAGATATTCGCACCCACTCGCCCTTTGATTCTGTAGAATCTCCATCGATGCTGGAAGTGGCCGTAATCATCGGAACAGTGGATGATGCCAGAAGGATCAGCAACATCGAGATACATGGAACGTAGCCCCTCATAGATACCAGCAGGCAATAGGCGAGATTGGAACACTTATGATGAAATCGGAATATTGAGCCTATGGCTCAAGTCATTTACAATCCATTGAACCTTGCAATAGCTGAATCCGTCTTGGCCGCACTGGCCTTCCAATCTGCCTCACTATCCATTAAAGCACGGATCGCATCAACATTCTCTGGAATAACATCACTTTCCTGATGGATAGCCTGGAAATAATACAAGGTATCACCCTGAAGACTCACGCCATCTTCCCAGACGAAAATCTCGTGTAGATCGCCCCATGTTCTTCCAATATCTCTAGCCAATTCCATGACTTCTGCTGTTGAGGTAATTCTGGTATTGGCTCCATTCATAATCAACACTCTCGGAGTATTCTTCCACATATCTAAGATCGATTCGGTGGATAGACCGTGTCCTTGAGGTAGAGTTACAGTTATTGCATGCACGTGCATGATTGTAGTTGGAACAGCAACTGCTAGACTTGTAATGTCGATATCATTGCGAACTGTCATGACATCTGGGCCGTGGTGACTAGGTACTTTGAGCACCGGCTTGATAGCATTGATTGGACCCTTTCCAGAATCCCCAGGGTCTGCAGCCCTACGAATCATGACACAATTGACGGAAATCCCACCTGCCTCCAAACAGTGTTCTTGTAGTGGAACCAACGTACGCGATAAGCCAGTTGTATTGCAGGAAACTACACGCGTGCAATCAGCTCCAAGGTTCTCTGCATGATTAGCACTCGAAGTATAGGATAGACCAGTTAATGCATGCTTCTCCCCACCTTGGAAAATCGACTTAACACCAGATTGACGATAAATCTCAAGATTTTGGGCGCCAACCTTTCCGGGTGAACAGTCGATAACTACATCGCAAACCGAAAGCATGTCACTCAATCCACCGTGGCACTCATAGCCGGCTTGACCAAATGCGGCAATCCTCTCAGCATCATCGAATGTGCAGAATAATGGGTATCCCTTCCTTACTGCAAGGTCACATCCGAACGAAGGACTTGTCTTGGTCACTCCAACTATCTGCATATCATCTTGTGCGGCAACTGCATCAGCAACTCTCTTGCCTATTGTCCCATAACCATTGATTCCGACGCGTATCATAACATCAGCCTTGGACATCGCCCTTAGCGGACCACCCATGAATATTCCTGCTCTGCAATTATAGCAATCAACTTGGAATCCAACAGTTCAAGTAAATTTCAAGTGGACATATTGAAGACTGCCAAGCGGTGGCGCGAGTATGGCCGAGATGCGGGAGGATGTGGTTCGCAGCCTGCAACTAAACAAGGATCTCATGCGTTTGGTCGAACGCGCTTTGCAATTAGACCAAGGTATGAAGGTCGGATGGAGCAGAGATGGCGAGCCCAATCCAAAACAGGGTGAAATGGGAGTTGCACCCGGCTTACCCGAAGGCGCACGACTGCGCATGTTAGGTGCATTGAACGACTGTGTTGCGGCCTATGCTAGTGGTGGACATTTCACATTAGAAGGAAGTGCAGGAGACCTGTTTGGTGCATGGAATAATGGCGGTAATATTTCGGCAGAAAGAGATGTTGGATCATTCTTAGCACACGGCATGGCATCCGGCAGAGTGACCGTCAGAGACGGGGCAAAGGACGATGCGGGATCCTGCATGTCTGGAGGCATCTTGTTGATCAGAGGTGATGCTGGCAGGAGAACAGGTGCTGGTATGAGCGGGGGCACAATAGTTGTCCACGGCGATGTTGGTCGAGAACCGGGAGTAGGGATGACTGGTGGTAGAGTGATCATCAATGGCCGCTGCCCTAGCCCTCCTGAAGGTGTGAAGATGTCAACATTGAGCGCTGCTGAAGCGAAGAAATTGAATGCGGAAATCGGAGATTCAACCCTCGAAGTACCTAATGATGCAGTATGCCTAAGTCCAGCATCTGATGGTGGAGTAAAGGCCACCACACCTACAAGTGTTGCAAGCGGCGGCTGGAACGGCATAGGGTTGGCAGATGCAGGAGAAGAGGAATCACCAGCGCATGCTCAGAGGGACACTTTGGTACTCTTAGCCGAGAGAGGAGGCGAATCCGATGCCGTTGGATTACCCTTGCCACTGCTCCCCATACGCAAATCTGGCAAAGGGTTGAAGGGCGATTATATCTCATCACAGCCATTCATGGTTTTGGAAAATCCACGAAGTATCGACTTGGTACTGCTGGATTCAAGCAACATCAATCAGGCACCTGAACTCCTGAAGAATGCTGGGGGTGCAGTTCTCGACCTATCGGCACTACCAACTTATGATGCCCAGCAATTAGATGGAGTGATAGTCTC
The DNA here is from genome assembly GCA_964230945.1 of Yoonia sp. Lineage (GTDB taxonomy): Archaea > Thermoplasmatota > Poseidoniia > Poseidoniales > Poseidoniaceae > UBA226. Next base: position 10,564 of record CAXRJJ010000055.1, on the reverse strand, counting down.
CCTCAAGGGGCTTCAGGGAAGTGAGGCGCCATTGGTTCTCATCGACGATCTCGATAAGGTTGAGAGATTACATCGCGCTGCTGCTAGTAGCGGGGTAGATGCCGCAATAGCAAGACTGGGAGATGCCAGCGGCAGAAGTGCTGCTTCTGCACTTCCACTTGTTGGACGATCAGCAGCCTCTGAAGGGCTAGCTACAGACGGGATTCTATCCGGGATGGCATCTGATTGGTGTGCAGATTCAGCCGATCTTGCCATCGCATGTGCCGCCGGTTCGAATATCCTGAGTTGTCAAGTTCCTGACGATTCTCCCGAAGCGATAGAAGAGTGGTTGTCTGAACTACATGCAGGACTAAATGGGTGGCTGGTATATCTCGGATTGTCAACTATCGACAATCTATCAAGAAAACATCTCCGTGCATTGGACTATGAAACAGCATCAACTAGTGGCCTTCGCCTGGCGGGATATGGAAGACCATTACCACACTGGTTCGCAAGTTGAGGTGAATAAATGCCTACCATAAAAATCGAACAGGATGTCCTTCGCAGAGTGTTGGAAGCAAAAGGTTTGCAACATGAGCCTCATAGATTAGCAGAGGACTTACCTCTTCTAGGAACCGACGTGGATAGATGCGATGATGAGATGTTGGAGATTGAGATATTCCCCGATCGACCTGACCTGCTCAGTTGCGAGACTCTAGCCTGTGCAATCGGTCCTTTCTTACAAGGTAGCAAGGCCAAACCAGAACTGGACGTTTCCATAGGAGAAATCCACATGGATGTTGACGAATCCCTATTGGACATCAGACCAGTTATCCTCGGCGCTGTTGTACGAGGGGTAAACAATGGTTCCAATAGTGAGCAGAAGGAGAGTTTCATCAAGTCTCTAATGGACCACCAAGAAAAACTGCATTTCGCTTTAGGGAGAGGTAGAACAAAGGCATCAATCGGTGTGCATGATTTGGCCAATCTATCTCCTCCATTTAGAGTGAAAAGCGTATCTGGAGAGCATTCATTCATTCCACTCCAAATGCAGGAGGAAATGAGTATCGATGATATCCTAAAGAAGCACCCAAAGGGCGTCGAATACGCCCATCTACTAGAAGGCAAAACTAGATTCCCAGTCATTCTAGATTCCAATGACAAAGTGTTGTCATTCCCTCCAATAATCAATGGGGACCATACAACTGTCGGTCACTCAACCACCGATTTCTTCATCGATGTAACTGGATGGGATGAGAGATCTTGTGAATGCTGCCTATTGTTGATTTGCCTGCAATTAGCATGTCATGGAGGCACTGTAGAATCGGTTTCAGTCAATTCCTGTCTCAACGAAGAGTTGGTCACTCCTGATGGAACTCCGATACAACATGAATTGCCATTGAGTCTAGTCACTGAAATCCTAGGTCATGATTTCAGCGATGCTGAACTCGAGAAAGCACTAGCAAGAATGGGTGGACGATATCTTGGCAAAGGTGATGAGGGAACCATATCGATTCAAATGCCTCGTTGGAGATATGACATGTTACACCCCATCGATTTAGTTGAGGAAATCGCCATTGGACACGGATATGAGAACCTCGGTACTGCTAGTCCTTCTCATCCTACTTCTGCAACACCAAAAAGTGAAGCGAATTTTATTCGTAGATTGAGGGAATGTCTGCAGGGAATGGGGCTGCAACAGGTGCAAAGTCTGACCCTTTCCAATGATCATGACCAATTCGAGGCAATGCGTTGGGACCCTAGTGGAGAAGTCACTCGAATCAAGAATCCTATCAGCATCGACCACACTCTGATGCGGCAATCGGTACTTGGAAGTCTAATGCGCTTACTTGCAGCCAATCGCCGTCATGAATTGCCCCAAAGAGTATACGAGACGGGAATATGCGTACGCAACCACAATAATTGCAACCGCGCTGCTTGGCTTTGTGCAGAGACTACATCCTCATTCTCAATGGGCAGGGGTATGGTTCAGGCTCTATTGAGGGATCTTGGGGCTAATGCTTCAGATCTTGAAGTTGAGTGGGAGAGTGTTCCTGAAGGACAAGGCCCTTGGCTTGCAGGACGTTCAGGTAGCATTATGATTTCAGGAGAAGAAGTTGGGCAAATGGGCGAAATAGATCCATCCATAGCAGAGATGTTTGATTTGAAAGTTCCACTGCACGGCGCGGAATTCGATTGCGACGCCTTACAGAGATTGATTCCAGATCCTGTTCATTGAAATGTCAGGCACTATAGGGCGAGAAACTGCCATCTTCAGATTTTACGTAGGGAGTAGGGTCATAACTTCCATCCGCTTTCTTTAGGTACCAATATCCATCTCCAGATTGTACATATTCTGCATTCGTAGGCACCTTTTGTTCCCCAGAACTAGTTTCAAGGTGAGGAGTCGACAAAGCAGCCATTGCAGCCTTGAAATCTTGATTTTCCACATGTGATTTGTCATTTAGTGTTGCAGCGGATCCGTCTTGGCCCCTATCATATGCGACTGGCTGAGCAGTTTCTTCTTGTGGCGCCGCCTTCTTCTTGAATGGCCATGGGGGGGTCATGAAACACCAGAAGGGATGGTACGGATGATAGTTGCTGTTGAAACATTTCAGCCCGAAAAGGGAAAATGATTGAAGGTAAAGAGGTGAACGCACAAGCATGAAACGCATTTCTTTGGCGCTGGTCGCGCTATTAGTTTGTGTTTCATTAATGAGCAAAACGGAGCTTTCTACGTTACATGAAAATGGGGCTTCTGGACGCGAATCAGGATTCAGTGTTTCTGACCCTGGCATAGTGCATCTGAATCGCCAACTCGCTACTGAAGTGTCAATGGTCTGGCACAATCAATTGATTGAAGACATGACCGTCAGTGTCAGCAGCAACTCTAGCCTCGACAAGGTTCTAATCTCCGGATTGCCAAGTAATTCGATCGATATGCCTTCAGGAAATCTTGGCCAACTAGTATTCGAACTGACACCTGAAATAGACGCCCCACTAGGACCACAGACATTACACTTGCAATGGTATAGGGATGGAGAACCCCAACCATTTTTCAGTAATGTTCTGAACTTCTCGGTAGATCTACAGAGCAATCTCGATTGGGGCAGTACTTCATCAACTTTCAACGTGAATCCCGATACCCCCTTCTCTTTTGCAGTGAACATAACCAATAACGGTAGTTCGGCTGATGAGCCACTTATCCGATTGACCGGGGATGTAGGCTGGTACATGGAGTGGGATCTTCCTGCAGAACCATCAGTTGGCAGCAATATCCAGCTGCAACCTGGACAAATAGGATGGGTCAACGTCTCGGTTTGGGTCCCCCCTGTAATCAATGGGACACCCCTCGCAGGACAGGGATTGACATGGAATTTAGACGCCATCTCAAGTTTGGATTCTAAAATATCGACTTATTCATTCTCCATAGTTCCAAAGGTATTCCATAATGCAAGCATAGACAGTGCTTCAGATGGAATTGAGGTTGAACCTGGTGGAACTGGAAAAATGCAAATCTCAGTACGGAACTCAGGAAATTCGCAAAGCAGAGTGGAATTGGAATTATTGCCTTTAGACGAGAATGGCGAACTCATCCAAGGAGTGGATGCTTCTGATATCCTGTCTTACGAAGGCTGGACTGCAAGAATTGCCAGCGAATACAATGCATCCTTGCTTGGAGTCAACGAATCGGCAACGATTGACTTCTCTTTCCAAGCACCCTATGAATCTGAAGGAAGCGTTGGCATCAGGGTCATCGCTTACAGCCCATCAGCCCCACAAAGACAAGTTTCAGTCGATTTATTTGCCAATATCTCTGTATATCGTTCCGCAGAGATCGATTTCGCCGGCTTCGATTGCCGCTCACTAGACCCTGGTGATTTCTGCCGAGGTAGCATAACGGTAACCAATAGCGGTAATTTTGATGAAACATTCACTCTGCAACCAGTTACGCCTTCATGGGTGGATTTGAGCATGTCCACTAACGAATTGAATCTGGCCAAAGGTGAAAGTCAAGAAATTCCAAACATAGACATCAGTATTGAGCAAGATGTACAAGCGTTCACAGAAGGTGAAGTTCTATGGAGACTAAAACTGAAATCTGATGGAAGTATTATCGACACATTACGCATCAATTTGAGTGTTGCATTACGCTCCAACTGGGTGTTTGAGGAAGTAGTGGATGAAGTTGATGCTAGCGGAAACATGACGCTATCTTGCACTGTCAAAAATATGGGAAACGGCGTTGACGGATTAATCGTGGTTTTGACGGTTAGCCATTATACAGGACATGGATTGATTCCTCCCGATGCTGCAGAATTTGACTGGAAGGCTGAACCATTGAGAGACTTTCAGATCCTCGACCTACAACCGGGGCAAAACATGACCTTCAGATCTTGGGCTCATCTCCCTGTAGAAGAACCACTGAATGGGACCCTTTGGATGAATGTCAGCATGTGGAGTTTTTCTGACCCTGATGGAGACCAAAGATCTGCTTCAGCCAATCGTACTTGGATTGGGACACCTTGGCAGGAAAATACTGGCGGCGAAGAGGAAGAAGCGTGGTTAGACCTTAGCTCGGTCATAGAAATTGTAGATGAGTTATGGACTAAACATTCGTATACACTCTTTGCAATAATTTTCGCAACTATCGCCATACACTTGACCATGAAAAGAAGGCGTAGATTGATGGCTGAGGACAAAGAAAGGAAGGAATTGTTTGCCGCCAGCGTGAAGAAAAAGGAAACTTTCTCTGAGATAACCGAGAAGTTCGAAGAGAGTGGAGAAAAGGTTGTGGAACTACCAGACAGTCCTAGTATTGATGCACAGGATTTTGTCGCTGCCTTCAACTTGACAAGTGGACCAAGAAAACAGACCCCAGCAGAACCTGTGAAACCTGAATTGGTAGATGCTGCATCCACAGTTCTTGACCACCATGATGAGAAATCCGTGCTGGAACAGATGGATGAAATGGCAACTGAACTGTTTGAGAAAGGTGGTGCAAAGCCACATTCTTCCAATGTTGCACTTCCAGAGGTTGCAATCCAACCAGAACGAACCATTCGCAAAGACCCGAGAAAACTGATGGAGAAGAGTTTCGAATTAGATGACATCCTCGGTGAAGAAGAACCCGAAGATGATTTGGATCTCTGAGGCTAAAGTATGTGGAGAATTGGTGTTGATGAAGCGGGCAGGGGGCCCGTCATTGGCCCTTTGGTGGTAGCAGCATTTGCCTGTCCGGAAAATGATGTCGAACTACTCAAACAAGCGGGAGTACGAGATTCAAAGGACTTGACTGCTGAACGTCGTTTCGAGTTGACCGACTGGATACTCAAAGAGAGTGAAGATCGGGGCTGGAGGTTTCACATTCATACTTCTACTGCAGCAGCCATAGATAATGCAATGCAGAGGAGTAATTTGAATCAGCATGAATGCGATTTATTCGCACTGTGTAGTGACGTTGTAATTCAGGAATTAGAATCAGGAATTTTAAGATTGGACGCTTGCGATATCAACGAAAAAAGATTTGGCGACAATGTATGTGCTCGAATGAAAGAATGGCCTAAAGAGAAGTGGCAGGTCGTCAGTGAACACAAGGCAGACAGTAACTATCCTGTAGTCGCTGCAGCCAGTATCCTAGCGAAACAAACTAGGGATGAGGCGATTGAGAAACTAAGCAAAATCAAAGGTTTTGGATTGGGTTCAGGATATCCTTCTGATCCAACAACACGCGCAGCGGTAAGGAGATTGATCGTAGACGGAATTCCTGACGATTGTATCAGGTGGCGTTGGAAGACATGTGAAGACATCTGTATCGAAGAATACGGACAAAGCCCACCTACTCGGCCTCCTGTCAAAGATGGCGCGCCCGAACCTGCACAGAGAACCCTGTTTTGAGAAATTATCAGCCACCGCATTGAAGGGGTGGATTCGCTGCGCACACCTCATGTCCTTGCAACTCGATGCCGAGAGTATCGATCTAATCAGGGCTTACTGTTTGCAAAATGCGCTACAGTATGAGGGAAAAGGACAGGCTGGTAGCGTCATCGGCAGGCTGATGGCCGAGCGCGAGGATCTAAGGAAACATGGCAAAGAAGTCGCCCCCTTAGTCGCTGAATTGGTTGAGATGGCTAATGTAAAGGCTGCTAAAGAAGGATTGGAAGCGGTTCACAAGGAGATTGAAGAATTAGCGCCACACCTTCTAGTGAAGCAGACCAAGGAGAGGAAGTCCGGTCTCAGTGAACTACCTGATGCGGTTCAGGGTGGAGTGGTTCTACGCTTCGCCCCAAACCCGAATGGCCCTCTTTCTTTTGGACACAGCAGAGGCGTGGTAATCAATTCTGAATATGCCAAGAGATACGATGGCAGAATGATTCTTCGGTTTGATGATACCGATACTGTTCGTAAACCTCCCTTGCCGCAAGCATATTCGATGATTGAGGAGGAGTTCATCTGGTTGAGTGGAATCACGCCGGAAGTAATCATTGCCAGCGACCGTATAGAGATCTATCACCAGTATGCCTTAGAATTGTTTCACAAAGATGGATCTTACGTCTGCGAATGTAGTGCAGAAGAATTCAAGCAACATCGAGTCGACAAGACCGAATGCCCGCATCGGGAAAATCCCCTTGAAAGAAACTTAGAACTCTGGGGACAGATGAATGATGGAACTTTAGCACCTGGAGACGCAGTAGTTCGCGTCAAGACCGATATGCAACTTGCCAACCCTGCCCTCAGAGATTGGCCGGCCTTGAGAATACAGGATACAAACAATAATCCTCACCCAAGATCTGAGATTGGTAGTCGCTGGCGCGTTTGGCCGCTATTGGATTTCCAAAGTGCAGTTGAAGACCACTTGCAGGGAGTTACTCACATCATCAGGGGTAAAGATTTGATGGATTCAACCCGTAAGCAGATTCTGCTATACGAACACTTTGACTGGAAATATCCTGAAACTATCTATTGGGGCAGAGTAAAGGTACACGAATTCGGATCGTTCTCCACCTCAGGAATGAGGCAAGATATAGAGTCAGGCGAATACGAGGGTTGGGATGATATCCGCTTACCAACCATCGCCGCACTAAGGAGAAAGGGAATCAGTGCCGAAGCACTACGCTCATTCTGGTTAGAATTGAGCCTGACCCAAAAGGACATCAACGCCGCACTGTCAACATTGCACTCGCATAATACCAAGGTGATTGATCTAAAATGCCCAAGGACATCGGCGATTAGAAACCCTGTCAAATTCACTCTCGATAGCAAATCAGTTGCAATTCCTACAACGTTGAGCATCGCAGCACATCCTGAACATGATGACTTTGAAAAGCGGGTTTTCGATATGTCTGAACTAACAGTGTTCATCGAAGAGGCAGACCTACAAATGGCAATGCGAAAAGATGGACTTGTTAGACTGAAGGACTTAGCGGACGTGAGATTACATGGTGAAGGGATAGCTGAAATTCTATCCTTAGAGCCTGAAACTAGCAGCAGCATCATCCACTGGTTGCCTTCAGGTCATGAAACCATATTGCACTCGGTCGAAAATGGTGAACTGAAGAAAGAGGTGGTCTTGTTTGAAAACAATAACCATCCAAATGGGACACTACTACAACTCGAGCGTATCGGTTATGCTCGTAAGGAAGAGAACGGATTGTTCATCTGCCACGGGTAATCATTCTTCCAATGCTTGGATAGCTGGCTTATTCTGGGCCAATGCCATCGCTTGTCGGTAGTCATTAGGAGAGAAGTATCCCGAAAAGTTGCCATCATCATCAATTGCAACTACGGCGTGTGGGCGCCTCTCATTCATTGTCTGAACAATCTCAGACACGATATCATCTTGCCCAACCTCCATTACATCGGTATCGATGTGAGCACCACAGGTCTCGGACGACATGTCTGTTCCCTCAGCAACTGCAGCAAGAATCTGAATGCTTGTCAGAACTCCTTTTACCTTACCATCATCAAGTGCGACTAGAATACCACGAGGTAATGACAACAACTTCTTTGCTGCATCAACCAAGCTCTCTTCAAGGTCAACTGTATCATGCTCATCTGTTAGGACTAAATCTCGAATTCGTACTTCGGACATGGGCTCACTCATACCACGCAATAGGTTGATGGTTTTCAACCATTCCACTAAGCAAAGAGAGGCAAATTAACAAAGCAATGTTTGAAAAACACCCACTGCGTCTGGATTTCATGGCGATTGAGAGAATCCTCACCGGATCGGTCCGAGACCAATTACGTGACCTCATGCAGACTGAGGACCTAGTGCTTGAAGCGGTAAGAGACCTAGTAAAAGATGAGTTGAAGAGTCACATCAAGAATAGAATCGATGATGACCCCGAACTCAAAGAAGAACTGCGAGAATCATTGACCTACTACTTCAACGCAAAGGCAAGGTCTGTTTATGCCGAATTAAAGGCTACTAGAGCCGCTGCTCGACTGGGTCTGTCGATATTGCCTGATGACCTGCACGAGGAAGTTTCTGAAGCACTCGTAACTCTTTTTGAGCGCGAATTGGGCAGTGTTTTGGAAAGGGCACTTTGAAACAGTAATCCACTGTTTCTTATCCGCAATAGCGTTGGTTTGAAAGGTGTGGTTTCTACACACCGTGCATGGAGACAAGGAGGATGCGTCTACGCCCTGTCTTCATCGCCTTGCTGATGATACTCCCCATAGTCTCATCAATGCCGTTCATCAAACCTGTTCTTGCTGAAGGGGAATGCTGCGATAGCCAATCAGTAGATCTCTTTCTTGTATCAGCTGATGGGCTAACTCCATTTGATAATGAGCGGGGAGACCAACAAAGCAAATCCCTGTCAACTTCTATTCCTAGTGAGGAAAGCATTGGCACATGGTCGATTCAACCAGGTTATCATGGGAATTATGATTCCACAACATGGCGTTTCTCGATACACTATGAAGTGTCCAACGCAGGTGGGGTGCAAATCAATGCAACCGCAAAGGTAGACATAGGCCCTAATTCATATTCGGGACAAACCCCTGCACAAGATGCCTATGTCCCAAGTGGAAGCGGAACTTTGGAAATCGATATCGAAGTTGATTCTGGTTCCTTGGTCAGTAGTGACGAAGTCTCTGTAGAATTGATTCTATCCAGCATGGTATTCGTAGTCCCTACTACTGGAGCAAGTATCGAGTTCCGATGGGGAGATACAGAATACGACAGTAGGTTGAACGGTAACCTCCCTCTATTGGACATAGACCTACAAGCCCCATTAGTAGATGGTAGAACTCTACATCTGCCAGCCATTCTCCGCTCTGGATTCGGTCAAAAATTGGTCGAAAATGGCGAGTTGTCATGTCGAATTGAAGGAGAACTAATCAATGCAGATCCCGTCAAAACCCCTTCCGGACAAGATGTCAAGGCGACATGGTCTTGGACTGCTCCTGAAAATTTCAACAAGGGAATGGTTACCGTTGAAGTAGAATATTCCTTACAACCAACTACTGGCACTTGGTCTGCAATTAGTGAGTTCGAAGTTGAACTTGAAGATGAAGGAGGGTCTACTACATTCTACAGCAAAGATGAGCCCTTGCGTACAGCTCATGGCAGTGGTATCACATTCAGTATTGATGCTGATCTGCAGAAAGATGGAGATGGTATGATTCTGACCAGAAATACCGAACTTAGTATCTCTGATGACATGGCATATTGGTTACGCTGGGGGCTGACAAATCAAGGAGCAAATGGATTGAGTTCGGACTCAGTATGGGCTGACTTCGATGGTGGTTTCAGCGAAGAACAATACAATGACAAGGTCATCGACAATAATGAAATTGAGAAAATGACCAATGAGTTACTTGCTGGTGCACTGATGAATTGGTTCATGGAGGAAGCATTGCAAGTTGACCCTGAAGCACTCCTAGGGAGTGTTGAATTTGATGAGTTCCACACTTTCCAAGTCAGGCTAGGTATGAATGATGATATGACAGTCTCACGAAATCCAGTATCTTTGTCCATTAGCACCACCCAAAGCATATCCGAAGGTGAGTACTTTCTATTCATCGAACAATTCATCCTGCCACAAATCGACACTTATTGGAGAACTGCCAGCCTTTCTGTCAGCCTACATACAGATAGTCAGTCAGCATTGATTGGAATCGATGAAAAAGCATCTGAAGATTTAGGATACAATCACGAAAGGCACCTAACGCAGGAGGTTTTCAATTTCCAGATAGATGATATTCTGGAATGGGGCAAACTCGACGTACAAATCAAACCTTCAACAAATCCCTTGCATGGACCTTTACCACTATTCCTGATTTGCACAGGCTTACTCCTAGTCATGTTCTCGGCCTGCATCATTTTGGGTCGTGGAAAGACTCGCAAACCTCTCTACCTAGAATCCATTTTGATACCTCTAGTCTTCGTGGCATACTGGTACGCTTATCCAATGGAGAATCTTGGGGCTCTGATGGGTTTAGTTGGTGGGATGTGGATGGTAACAACCATCATCACACCTCGCAGGTTAGGTAGTGATGTGCCGGATACATCTGATATGCCTGAAGTCCCAACTATCGCTTGTCCTAAATGTACAACTGTGAATCCAGTAGTTTC
>CAXRJJ010000054.1:0-16809 GCA_964230945.1 Yoonia sp. | reverse complement strand
GAAGAAGGCCAAGTTGTCATACCTACCACTCTCAATTCAGCAGGCTGCGATGCCGACAAAATTGAAGACATGGGAATCGATTATCCGGACTTCTTAGAACAGCAGTTTGAGATTATCCATGCCTATGAGAGGTTAGGAATTGAAGCAACCCTGTCTTGCACCCCATATGAGCGAGGTATTCTTTCTCAAGGCATCGCTACATGGGCAGAATCGAATGCAGTTTGTTTTTCCAATTCTTGGACATCATTGTTGACCAACCGCGAATCAGGACTCTCGGCATTGGCTTCCGCATTGACAGGTTTCTCTCCACGTTGGGGTCTGCATCTGAAGGAGAATCGGGTTCCAAATATCTCGGTCAAGGTCGAATGTGAATTACCTGAAGCCTCGGATTGGTCGGTACTCGGCGATTGGATTGGCTCACAGGTTTCGACCGATTGGCATCTTCCTTGGGGACCAATGCCATATATCGAAGGATTAGATGTTGCAGCAACCTTTGAGCAACGCAAGGCATTGAGTGCTGCTGCTGCTAACCATGGTTGCCCGTTACTATGGGCCAAGGGTTTGAGTCTACAACCGGAATCTTTCAATATCCAAGGAGAATTGGTTTTCACATCTGAGGATTTAGAGCAGCGTTATGCAGAGTTGGCCCCCAAAGGCCGGGTTGATTTGGTAGTCATTGGTTGCCCACAAGCAAGTATTGGAGAGGTGCGTGCTACTGCAGCAGCAGTTCGCTGTCAAATGGAATTCGGGCGAAAGATCCCAGAACAACGTCTGTGGGTATTCTGTAGTTCAACCGTCCACGAATTGGCTTCTGCTGATGGTTCTTTGGCGGTGCTCGAAGAGGCAGGGGCTTTGGTGCTCAAAGATACATGTCCAGAAGTCACGCCTTACAACCGTAACAAGTACAATCATCTATTGACGAACTCTCTCAAGGCTGAGCATTATCTGACTAGTGGCTTGAATCGTATGCCTACCAGTGTGGCTAGATTAGAGGAATGCGTGCATCATGCTTTTGATCCGAACCTTCTGAAAGGAAGGGTAGAATTGCATAGTTCACAAGATCGCCCACAGCACCGAAGCAACAAATCGAAGCGAGAGGGAGAATCCAGTATTATTGGCCAAGGACTTGCCAGTCAGGAGTCATGGGTTGTGCGTGGCAAGGCCTTGTGCAGCGATGTTCCTTTGACCTTCTTGGGCTTTGTCAATCGCGATACTGGCGTTGTTGAGGAAACAGGGCATCCATTGGACGGCGAGGCTTTGGAAGGTAGAGTAGTAATTTTCCCAAAGGGGTCGGGCTCAACGGTTGCTCCATATGTTCTGATGGGTCTTGCATACACTGGTGTTGGACCTTTGGCTGTCGTAAATCGGGATGTTTGCACCTTGACGATGCCTGCTTGTTCGTTGTTGGGGATTCCATATGCTCACTCCTTTGATGAAGATCCTTGTCTAGAGGTCAATGATGGGGATGAAGTTGAGATGAAACTAGAGAATGGCATTGTCACTCTAACCGTCATCGAAAGAGTTTGATGAACTGCAGCGGGTTCGGGTAGCATGGCTCGGGTCATTGTGACAGGTGGTGCTGGTTTTTTGGGCAGCCACTTGGTAGAGGAACTTCTGGCTCGTAGTCACGCTGTTGTTGCAATTGATGACCTGTTTAGGGGGCGTCAAAAGCATCTAGATGATTGCAAGGGTAGCCCTGATTTCCATTTCCTCAAGGGAAATTGTGCAGATGCCAAGGTTTTGCAGCAAGCAGTAGAGTTGATTGATGGAGTAGATGTCATCTTCCACCTAGCAGCAGTCAATGGTACGCGTTGGTTTCACGAGAAGGCTGACATGGTAATCGATGTCAATGTTAACACTACTTTGGCAGCATTGGAATTAGCTACTGAGCACGCTTGTAGGTTGGTATTCGCCTCATCTCCTGAGGCTCTCGGCGTGGTTGAGGAACAACCAATGCCTACTGCTCATGACTCATTATTCGAAGACGCTGCTTTACATCAGAGACATAGTTACGGTGCTAGCAAATATATCGGAGAGGTTTTGGTACAACATGCAGTACGTACCAAAGATTTGGATTGTCGAATCGTACGTCCATTCAATGCCTATGGGGCAAGATGTCCAGGTAATGAGTATGGTCAGGTAATTTCCATGTTCATGGATTCAGCGGCTAGTGGTAGACCGATTTCGCTTCATGGAGATGGTTCACAGACACGTTCTTTCACTTGGGTCGGAGATATTACCGAAGGTTTCCTCCTAGCAGGTTTTACTGACAGGTCAATAGATGACAATTCAAGATTGGAGGGAGCGGTATGGAATATGGGGAGTACCGAAGAGACTAGTATTGCAGATTTGGCAGCAAGCATAGTTGAGATAAGCGGCAAGAATGTCACTATTGAGCACAGTAAGGGATATCCAGGAGATAGTAAGAGACGTTGCCCAGATATTTCTGACGCCACGCGTCAATTAGGTTGGCAGCCGTGGACAAATCTTGAGCAGGGCCTTGTGCGAACTTGGCACGCAATCGATGCGCGCATCAATGGATGAGGTGACTCCAATCCCCATCGCTGGGGTGCAGATGGCACCAACCATGTTGGTACAGAGTTTCGGCCTTACCTCCTTTGATGATGTCATCGCCCAATTCTTTGGAGATGCTTATCGATTCGACTTCGAATATGCAAAGGGTAGCGACCGCATTAGGTAGAGCATGCTCTTCTAACATTCGACAGTGTAGCGTGGCCAAGGATGCAGGTAGATCAGGAGGTGTTGCATTCAATGACTCCCATTCCGAAACCTCTCTTGGAGCCGCCTTTGCTGCCGCTTCAGCAACCTTGGTCGCATCGAGGCTGGCTCTCATCAGATGTAGTTTGATAGTGGGGTCTTGTCGTAGATTCATGAGGGTATCTCGCGGCCGCCCATTTCGGTCTTGGGAAAGTGAGCATGTCAGTAGAGCTGGGCTATTGGAGGCAACACTAACCGTTGACAAGAGGCCTAGGTTGTGTACGCCTTCTGAGTTACAGGTTGCGGCAACGAACACAGGTCTTGGTGCGACTAAACCGTCTAGCAGGTTCGCTCTCTCTTGGTGTTCTAGAGTCTTCATGGAGAAGTTATGTTGCTCAGATTCATCGCTATTATCGGAGCTTGAAATTTCCACTTCTTCCCCTCTGAACCACGGATCTAATTTGCCATCCTTGATTTCGCTAATTGCGTAAGCGGTGAAGTCGCGATAGGCTTGCCAGCGCGGGATGTCCTCCACATCGCCGCGTTGCCTTTTGCGAATAATTGAATCATCTGAGTAATTTACACAGCGTTCCAGGAAGTTGATGACCACTTCTTTCTCATCCATCACTAGTCCTCCTCGAATTGTATTCTTGGCGGCTCATGATGTATCTTGCGGGAACTCCGCCCCAAACTTCGTCACTAGGGATGTCGGATATGGCTGTAGCGCCTGCGGCTAGTACGGAATTACTCCCAATCCTGACGCCAGCAACAACCGTTGCCCCCCCTCCAATCACCGCTCCGTCTTCGACAACAACTGGTTTCCAAAATTCCCTTCCTCCGGAGGGGGGGTATCGATCGTTGAGAATCGAAGCATTGGGGCCGATGAATACGCCATCTCCAATTTGGCTAGAATCAGCAATGTAGCAGCCACCTTGTAATCTACAGTTACTACCGATGGTAACTCCTCTTCCAACGTGACTCAAGGAACCTATCGAACAATCTTCTCCAATTTCAGTATCTGAACCGATGTGGCATGGCCACCATGCGATGCTACCGCTATCTAGAATGATACGCTGACCTTGTAGGGGGATTTCTTGTACTGGTTCAGACATTACAATCTTCACTCGTTGTTTAGTTCTTTGAGGATTCTATCAACATGTCCCTTGGCTTTGACATTGTATCCTACCCATTGCAAAATTCCTTCGTTTGAAATTATGAATGTCGAACGAGATGTGCCCATGTATGTTCGTCCGTAGTTCTTCTTCTCCCTCCATACTCCATAGGCCTGATGTATGGAAAGATCTTCATCCATCAGTAGTGGGAAATTCAGATTCTGCTTATCGATGAAGGAATCGTGACTCTTGGCCGAATCTTTGGATACTCCTAGAACGACATATCCGGCATCTTGGAACATTTGTTTCTGGTCTCGGAAGTCACAGGCTTGTACTGTGCATCCGGGAGTACTGTCCTTGGGGTAGAAGTAGAGAATTACACCGTTCCCTTCTGAGTTGATCTTGCTGAGTTCGTGCGCCGCTCCTGTGGAGTCTGTGGCGTCAAATAGTGGTGCATTCATCCCCGCTTCAAGTTCTACTGTTTCTGCGCTCATGCTCCGCGCAGGGGGCGCAACTTCTCAATCCTTCGTGTACACCCCCACTAACATATATGCATATCGAATCATAACATATGCATGCTGGGTAAAAAACACTAATTACAGCAAAAGGGTTCATAATCCCGCGGGAACCTAAGGTGGTCATGGTGGAGGCGCGGATGACTCGGCGCATGCGGAAGATTCTGCGCCAGATTCACAAAGCACCCACTCATTACCGTCTGCAAGAGATTGCAAGCAACATACAATCCGAGGTTGACAACCGCAATCTGACGTACGACGAAGCACTCACACTCGGCAACCAGATTCAAGCCAAGGCAGACTTGCTTCCCGGCGATACAATTGTCTATGCAATTAGTGATCGAGATGCATACCGTAAGACACTGGAACTTTACCTAAAAGACGGGATATTGACGAGGACCGAACAACTGCTTCTTTGGGAGGAACGCAGGAGGTTGGGAATTCCAGATTCTATTCATGAGTTATTGTTGAACCAATTAGTGGCGCAATGGAAGCGCCAAGGTAAGAGAGTTGATATTCAGAGATTCACCATGCCGAGTAGGGCCAAAGGGGGGACTGAAGATGAGGCATGAGAAGATTCTTGCATTCTCAATCATCGTTATTCTATTAGCTCCCTTAGCCTTGACTTTCATCCCCGAAGTTGCCGAGGCGAGTGAGGAGGCTCGTTCAGGTACTCCTGATCTTGAGGTGGTCTCGGTGACGATATCAAGCGGTGGCTCAATAGATACTGGTTCTGGAATAGTTCTCGCACCTGGGCAACACGTAGTTTCGGTTCTGGTCAAGAATGTAGGGACGGCTGCATCGGCAGGTACCGTTGTATTGAACAATGGTAGCGTTGCGAACCCCTCAAATCTTGTGGATTCTGCAATCTTGCAGACTATTCAACCAGGAAGTCAGGCTTCAGCAGTTCTATTCAACTGGAGTGCTAGTGAGGGTGTCTCGCAGCGATTGAGGGCTACTGTCAACGCGGCAGAGGATCCAAACTCGCTTAACAATCAAGCAAATCTTGACTTCTCAGTATCATCATTACAGAGTGGAGAAGTATCTAGCCATGATACTCCGGAACCAGCAATTGGCGAAACCGATATCAGATTCTCAGAAAATAATCTGGGAATAACTGCTAGCGTTCGAAATATTGGAGTCATACCTCTCCAAGCCACTTTGCGACTAACTTTGGATAATCTCAGCACATCAACCAGCCTAACCTTCCACTCTTCGCCAGTGGTGCTATCTCCGGGAACATTGACCAGTATTTCTCAATCGAGTGGAGTATCTGTTGACGCTGATGTTTCTGAAATAGATGGTTCATGGAGCATGGCAGTGGATGTCTTGTTCAATGGTAGTAGTGGTGATGATGTATCCTCAATAGTTGCTGCCCAAACCGTCACCTTTTCCCCTTACAACGCGTTACTTAGTGCACCTGCTGATCGTTCTACACAGCCAGGAGACACTACTCAATTGACTTTCGTCGTCCGAAATATCGGTAATGCTGCCGATAGTTTCGATATCTCATTGTCTTCTTCCATCGGCTGGGCTGACATTTCTCAAGATGGTCAAACTACTACAGTTGTAAATTTGAATGGAATGCTGTCAGTAGTTGTTCCTGTTTCAGTTCCAGAGAATGCTGCACGTTCAGAGTTAGAACAAGTAGATTTGACATTGACCTCGACTTCAGCATCCTATGACTTGAGTGCTTCAGCCAAGGTGATGGCGGGAGATCTATTCCGTGCAGAACTTGAGTCTCCTCATATGGGGGCTGAAGGAGTTGTTTGGTTGGATGGAAGTGGGGGAATAGGAGGGGTCATCATTACATCCCCCGGTAGCAATTATCTCGACTCTTCGGGTGCGGAAGTAATTCCTGCTATCGTGTTCTCAGGAGGAGATGGTAGTGGTGCTGTTGCTACAGCTGTAATGGATGGTAGCGGAGCAGTTTCCAGTGTAACTATCGACAATGCAGGAACCGGCTATACTGTAGCACCCGACCTCGCCTTCAGTCCAGGTGCTGATACCGTGCATTATACTCCAATAATCCCAGGTTCAAGCGTTTCGGTTCCATTCACTATAACAAATAGTGGAAACGTACCATCTTCCTATGTTATGGATACGGGTTTCTCTTCGACAGCAAATGGATGGCAAGCCACTGTTCTGACACCAACAACCGATATCATTCCAGTTGGAGAGAGCAGGACGGTTACGGTCTTGGTTTCATCCCCCTCTCTACAGAACCCCATGGATCCGAGTAGCAGGTTGAGGGATGGGGAAACACTTGGCCTGTGGTTAGAAGCAGCCCCTTCCAATGGCGGGATTTCAACCTCTGTCGATGAACAGATATCAGTCCAACCAACAATAATTGTAGATCCAGGATTGGAAACTACACAAATCGATTTGACAGAAGAACAGATACTTGGCGCCTTGGGTAGCACTGGGGTGGAGTTGTTCGTCGATATGGAAGTAGAAGTAGTGCACAATCTTGTGAATGGTCCTGAAGACGCAGTTGGTGTCGCCATAGAAGTTGGTACTGTAAGTTTCACTCCTGCTACAAGTGGAGGTTTATTCGAGGCAAACAGATGGAGTGCAAGTACTTCGATTACTTCTACCTCCTTGGCACTTGGACAGACAGAGATGGCATCTTTGGGAATCTTAGGGCCTTCTGATATGTTACCGCTTGCGGGAACTTTGACGGTTCCAATCACTGCCAGTCCAACAATCTCGGTTGCTCAAAGCAATGCCAATGTCAATGCTGCACCAGTGTCGAGAATAGTTACGGTGACTATCCCTGAAGTGGTATCGGTTGAACTAGAACATCAGGATGACCTGAAGTTAGTGCCTGGTAATGAGTCTTTTTTTGACTTTAATCTCACAAATACTGGAAATGATCTGAATTCCTATCTAGTGTCCTTAGGAACTGGTTTCCCGTCTGATTGGGACGTTGGTGTGGGTTCTGGCGCCTCCAGTATGCAAATCAAGAACCTCCAACCAGAGATGTATAATCATCCACAATTCAGCGGAGATGACGTTACGTCATTTACTGTTAACATAACTATCCCTTCATATTCTCCTGCAGGAGTTACCAATACAATCACCTTGATGGTGGCTGATCTTTCAACTGGCGAATTATTGTTGACCAAGGATGTTGACTTTGATACCCAGGAGAAGATTAGTGCTAACATTACTGTTGATGAGATAAATTTGGAAGTTGGTTTAACCGATACTCCTCCCTTTGCTAGAGTATTTATTGAGAATACTGGTAATGTATTGACTACCTATTCGCTGTGGTTAAACACCAGCCAAGCTAATGATGTCGCCTTCTTCATCGACGGTGATGATGAAATTACCATTGGAGCGGGCTATACTGCTAGTGTCAAGGTTAGGGTGACTCCTGCTTCGGATGCGAGCAGTGACTACAACCACTACGCTAGATTGCATGTATTTACCCAGGGAGGGGTTAACGAGTCTGTATTGATTGACGTTAGTATCAACGCTTCAAAGGGAGTCAGCATTAGCATTCCGAATGCTCCTGATGTCATTCCAGGGGAGAATCTAACTTTGATGGTAGATATCAACAATACAGGTAACCTGTTACAAAACTTCACCTTATCCTCCAGCAACACCGCTGAATGGCAAGTAGTTCTAGAACAGGAATCATTTTCTTTAGCACAGGGTGAAGGCACCTCAGTCGAATTGACCGTCGTTGTGCCACCTATGGATTCAACTTCCGGAATGGCGGACGGCGCAATATACACTCTGAGCCTTAATGCACTAGATGATCAGAGTAGCGATATCGTAGGGAGCGCCAGTACCGAATTAACTGTAGCAGCGATATTCAAGATGAATCATTCCGGTTGGGACGAAATAGCATACTTCTATCGAGGTAGTGAATGGGAATACAATGCCGAGGTTACCAATACGGGTAATCGTGATGTAACTGTAGAAATTAGTTATTCCATAGTAAGGCCCGGAGGTGCCGGCGTACAACAGGCTTGGGAGGAGTCTATTTTTGCACCATCTCTGTTGAACATGCCTATAGGTGAGCCAGTACCTCTTAATTTCAAGGTCACTGCAGTTGAATTGGAACCAGACATTATTCTCGCTGGTGAGTTGATAGTAGAGATACGACCTATCGATGTAGATGTATCCGGTTCTTCGGTGTTGGTATCACAATTGGAAATGTCTCGAATGTTCTCTGATGGCGAACCGGTTGCCTTCAAACCTTCAGCTGGAGGTATGGGTACAGTCACTATGCCTTTGGAGTGGTCGCACATACCCTTGGCAAATTCTGGAATGGTGATTTATGAAATCGAACTTTGTGGCACAGAGCGCTTAATCAATACTACTGGATTGGATGATAAGGTCAACGAATGGACCTTCGATATTCAAATTGGAGCAAACAAGTATCCTTTGGACTTGACTCCAGAATGTGGTAGCTCTGGAGGCGGCGCAAACATCTCTCTGCCTGGTGCCGTGGCCTGGGAACGACAATCATTACAACTGGTAATCGGAACTCCAGTTCATCCACATTTGGTTGCAGATGATGGATGGAACTTGACCTTCCGACTATACAATACGGAAGAACACCAGAATCATACGGAATATACTGAGGCTACATTTGGCTTCAAGATTGAGAATACTGCCAATCCAAGCCTATCCAATCTTCGTTTGAGTTCTGGAGAAACAATTGAGGAGGATAAGGAGGTTACAGTTTTAGTAGATATTAGCAATACCGGAACTGCTTCAGCTGCTATGGTTACAGTTGAATTGACATGTGAATCCGGAATGTCTGTAGCCGAAGATGCGGTAAAAGAAATCACCTTGCTACCTCCACAGGAAGAACAAACTCTTGAATGGAGTGTAACACCAACGCGTTTAGATTGGTGGGAACATGGTGCTAGCATAGATTGTTCTGCATCTGTCAGCGCACAACTTGCATCTGGCAATGAAGTGACAGATGACAAGACATCAATGAACAGTCAAGTTGTTTCGTGGTCTCCACACCCTGCATTGACAGTGATTGGCTTTGCTTTGTTGCTTATTTTGACAGGAATATTATTGCGAATTGGTGGACAGAGCGAGAAATTCTTGCAAGGTGCCGCTTTCTCCGGAGCCCTAGCATCTGGGTTAGCTTTCCACATGGGTGCCTTGTTTGAGGGCTCATTTTCAACTTGGTTCAGTTTCATTTGGTTGTGCATAGGTGCACTATGGGTACTTTGGATAGCTTGGCGTTCAGGAGAGGAGTTCCAGTTGGTGCACGAGGATTATCAAAGAGCTAAGCAAGGGCAATCGACAATTTATACCGATCATTACTCTGCATTGAAGGACGCTCGTCGGCAGTTGACACGCATTCTTTCTGTTCCAGTTCTAGGTACCATGATTCTGATTCTGGGGCTACCGCCAAGGCTGAATCCTGATCCAATGAATATTGCCATGCTAATCGCCTATCTGGTGATTGTCATTGGTGGAGTTTGGTTCATTATCCGCACTGCGGAATCAACATATGGTAACATCTACAACAAGATTATCGAAATCAACAACAGATCTGATCGATTGCAGGCTGAATTGGGAGACCCAGCGAGATTGCTGACCGAATTAGCGCGCTCAGGTCTTGATATGTCAGCGATTCTAAACGAAGATTCCGAAGGAGGTGGCGATTGATGTCTGAGGAAGATTCAGGCTATACAGGTGGATATGGTTCTCCTGCGTCATCGTCGACTATGTCGAATTCAGCTCAAGGCAGTGACAGTCTTGAGCGTCGCGCATTCTCTGGCAGTATTGCAGCCGATCCAAACGCTACCGAAGATGAATCAGAGAATGAGGACTTCACAACTGCAGATATTGAGAGGGCAAGGAAAGCCATTGCAGCATCTCAGGCCACAGCGGATAAGTTGCTACAGGGATCAAGGCAACTTGAACAGACAATTTTCGGAGTTCTAGATGATGATGAAGCGGTAATGAGCGTAGATGAAGATCTACGTGAAGCCAAGGAACTACTAGAGCGCCACAGCCTCATTGGAGCATGGAATAGTGTACGTAAGGCTGACCGCAAAATGAATAGAATGGAGAAGGACGTTCGATTTCTACGTAGAAACATTGCTATTCTACATCGTTTACTACAAGAGAAAGCGGTCGCAGAAAATGAACTTGAATCGGTTCTTCGAAAGTTGCGAAACGTATCTGCTCATGCAGAGCATGGTGAGATGGAGGATGCTGCAGGATTAGTAGAAGGGCTGATTGGCGACATTGCGGGGGGAGAAACCTCTACTCTCAATCCATTCTTATTCAGAAATTTCTGGTTGGGTGTTGAGAATCGCTGGCCAGCCGGAGGAGATCACGGTGTGCTCTTGATTAGATTGCTGAACGATGGTAGGAGGCCGTTGCCACCAATGCGACTCAAAGCTCCTACGCCGAGAGGTTGGTCAGCAGAACCAGAATCTGTTGATTTGCCAACCCTCCCGCCTGGAGGATATGTGCATCTTCGATTCCACTTGATTCCTGATACTCCATTAGGCATTGAACAACCGCCGTTAGCTCGAAGACTATCTGTAATGACTGCCTATGAGGTACGTCAGGGCGAGGTAACATGTGTTGTCAGGATACGAAACAAAAGTATGGAAACACACCGAGATATTTTGGCTAAACCATGGATGCCACCGTCCTTTACGTGTGAAACAATTCCGCTGATAAACAGCCTTGCTCCGGACGAGGTAGCTGCTTTCCGCATTCCATTGAAGATCGCTTTAGACGGGGGTGCGTAATGCATAATGAATAGTTATCTATTCAGTGTGAGTGAATTGTGCAATATATTCACTTAACACTCATATAGGCGATGTGATGTGGGAAGGACACCGAAGAGGTTGAAACAATGAAGACAACAGAAAAGAGCCCGACAAAGAATGAATATGGTGCCATCGGTATTGGTGCGATGATTGTATTTATCGCATTGATTCTCGTTGCTGCTGTTGCTTCGGCAGTCATTATACAGACTGCTGAAAAATTGCAACAGACTGCGCAAAATACTGGTGATGACACAGTAGCCGAACAAGGCACAAGAGTTGTATTGCTTGATGCCATAATTGAGGATGATGCAACGAGTGCAATTATCCTGACTTTTGAGTTAGGTGCTGGAAGTTCTACTATTGCACTTACGGCAGCTAGTTACTCCATTATGTGTGATGCAACTGGTTCGATCGGAATAGACGATGACGACTTTGCAGCAACAACTGTGCTAGGTGGCGGAGGTGCTGCAGCAGAGTTGGTGCCAGGTATTCCATACGAGTTGCCAATAACATTGGCAAATTGTGCATTGGCAGCTAGTACAGATTATCAGTTGATTATGTCAGTCACCGGTGGAGGTACCACATATGAGATTCTGTCCTCTGGACTTTCTATTGCTGATGGAGAGGGGTTGGTCTGAATGATTAACAGAGAGATGAAGAAGGAAGAATTTGGAGCCATTGGTATCGGTGCAATGATTGTGTTCATCGCACTAATTCTAGTAGCTGCGGTTGCATCCGCAGTGATTATCCAAACAGCAGAAGTATTGCAGCAACAGGCCCAGAGTACTGGAGATGATACACAGGAAGAAATTGCTGGAAAGGTTCAGGTCATTAATGCGTTTTACGGCGCTGGTGGTGCAGATGTGCATCTTATATTCGCACTTGCACCTGGAAGTGGTTCAGTATTGACAACTGCCATAGAGTGGCAAGTATTCTGCATTGATGACACCCCTGCCTTTGTGCAGGATGCTGATGATTTCGATGCTGAAGCAGTCACCACCTTGAATGGAGATACTACTATCGCTGCTGCTGCTGCTGGAACTGTAGTTGCAGGAACACAGTATTTCACATCCATCACATTGGCCAACTGTGCACCCACTGATGTAAACACAGGATGGGCTGCAGGAGACAATGACGGCGAGATCATGTTCAACATCCACGTTGAAGGTGGCGGAACCACGAAAGAAGTTCTAGATGTTTCTGGAACACTTACCGATGGTGACTCCATCCTCTGAGATACTCTTTGGAGACCTTCTATTGGAGGTTTCTAGAGGGGGTGAGATGACATGGCATGGCCATTAGGTCGTGGCAGTCGAAAGGGCACCAAATCATCCGGTTCTAACCCGGAAGATGACATCAGTGTCCGTCGGCTAGAGGCAATGTCGAACGTAGGATATGAGGAGGTACCTCTTCCTGATGAGGGTGAACTCTCAGAGGAGGAGGCTTGGACCATCTCTCCTATGTCGGCAGTTGTCCGTATCGGTTCCCAGATGTTGGGAGATCCCAGTGGGAAGTCTTCACCCGCTGCTTCTCCAGCACCTTCAACCGTTGCCGCGACAGTCGATACCAAGGCGCTTGAGAGATTGCTCTCTTCCCGTCTTGATATGGTGGAGGATACCATGCGTTCCATGTCGTTTCAGATTCAAAATGCCATTACCAACATCCCAGAGTCTTCAGACTCATCCGATGGTGAAGGGGAAGCAGATGCTGAAGGTAATGACGGTGAGGATGGCGAAAATAGCGAACTCGAAGCCGGAGTGGTTGCATCGGGAGTAGATATTACTGGAATTGAATCCACTGATCGTGTAATTTCTGCATCTGGAGAGGTCATTCAAGCCGCAGCGTCAGGTAGTACAAGGATGGCAGCAAACGATGCTGCTAGTCTCTTAGAACTCTATGAGGCTCAAGCATTGACCTTGAATCCATTTTTGGCAGCACCCGAAGGTTTGGAGGAAGTCTCCAAATCAATTGATGTCGGCCCTCACATGTTAGCAGCTCTATTGTTGGATAATATGACTGGAATGGCAGCCACTTCCTTCCTTCAGAAAGCAGCCCAATCTGGAATGTTGAATGAGGAAGAATACAATGCAGTAGTTTCAATCGTCCATCTTGCAGTTTCAGGAGATCCGGAGTCCGCATTGGAAGATAAATTGCCGAATAAGGAACTCTTGACATTCGCCGCGTTGATTACTGCGTGGCGAAATAGTTCTCAGGACAGTTCCCAGATGGAGGGGTGAGATGGGTGCTTCTACAGGTGTTGGTGCTCTAATTGTTGGAGTAGCAATGTTGAGCGTTTTTGTTCTTGCAAATTCCGCTCTCGATGCTCAGATTGAATCCGGAATTGAACGGATGGAGAAATCTCAAGAGCAAGATTCTCCATCTTTCAGCAGAGATGATGCAAGTAATGATGTCAATGCAATTGATTCCTTGTCGATCAATTCTCCAGGTAGTGGATATACCAGCAGCGGGACTCTTAGTGCGACTAGTCTAGATAGCATTACCATAACAAATGGTGGCTCAACATATTCCGCTGGGACATTGAATTTCGTGCATGATTGTACAACGGCTCCTACTGGCACCTATGGGGTTTCAGCTGGGGTTATTGACAGCATAACAATAACTGGAATAGGTGAACGTTGTTCTTCGATATCAGTATCTCCTTCCGATGCAGGAGATGGTGCTGCAGTGCTCACTCCAATTTTAGCCTCAAGCCTTGGATTTTCTGCCACTTATACACAGTCAGGAGGTTCTGTAGACTCAGTGACTATTGTTAGTGCAGGACAAGGATTCAGTAGAGTTCCTTTGCTGACTACATCCGAAGGGGGAGTTGGAGTTACTGACGCTACTTTCACTGTCGGTACAGGAAATGTGTTGACATTCAATCTAACAAATAACGGTAATGAAAACATGGAGGTCATACAAATTTGGTTTGCCTTGGATGGTGAAACTCCTAAGCGATTGGATTTGCAGACATATACAGAATGGGATTTCCCGAAGTATGACATTGTGTTTCCTGGTGAAACTCTGATGGTAGTGTTTGACCTCAGTGCCGAAGCAGATACTACCCCTGAGCGAGTTGCTGCAACTTGTATGGGCGGCCTTTCCGCCAAAGCAGTAGTCGAGAATAGTTGAGGTGATTTGATGGCAGAGGGAGGAGTTACTTCAATGATTATGTTGGTTGTTGCTCTATTGATCTCTGGTGTTGCTGGTGTCGTTCTAGTCGATTCATGGGGTAGTGTCTCAGACACTCTAGGTAAGCAACGAATCAAAGCGGAGATGGACGCCTCCACGCAGATTGATTTCTCAGGCGATCCAATGAACACAATCTATGACAACACCGATCCTGAAGACATTACATTTTATCTTCAGAACACAGGAACCAGTATTCTTGATACCTCTAACCTTGGAGTAAATGTTGACGGAATTTCAATCCCGTCTTCAGATATCACAGTATCAGTTCTTGGAGGTGGCGTTTGGGCTTCTGGGCAAGTAGCATCGGTGAATGTGGAGGATTCAGACTTCACATACAGTGACGGAGATGAAGTCAAAGTCAGTATCGTTGTGATGAGTGAGCAATCAAGGGGCGTGAAAGGTGCGGATACTCTTCACGGCACGTTGAGGTTGAAGGTCTGAGGTGAAATAATGGATGTAACTCCGCTTGAGGATGGCTTTCCCTTTGGAATAGAGCAGGACAGCCTTGCAGACAGCATGGGAGCGAAGATTCCAAATCGTTCACTTGGCATTCTAGCAGGACCTATTGGTTCTGGCAAATCTTTGATTTGTCAACGTCTGATCTACGGCATGTTGGAACATGGAGCAAAAATCGTGGTGGTAACTACCGAATTGACCACAAGAGGTTGGATCGAGCAGATGCATAGTGTAGGATATGAAATTCTTGAATATATCAATGAAGGGAAACTATTGGTCATATCCCGTTTTGGAACAATTGCTGAATCTGTACCGGATGTAGGTTTTGAGGAAGTCTTGTCTTCAGAATCTATGGAGGAAACGGACCTTGTCTTCATCGATTCCGCTTCGCAATTATTGCCCGATGAGATGGATGATAAAGCGAGATTCGATTTAATCGATCGTCTAAGAAGGTTCACAGCAGAAAATCGTACAATCATTCTAGGTGTCGATGAGGAAGAATTAGATCCTGCTACTGTTAGGGCATTGAAGACTACATCAGAGGTACTAATCGATCTATCCACGAATATCATTGGTGGTGATTTGAAGCGTCAGATTAAGGTGACTAGATTCTTGAGGGCAGCAGGTCCTTTACAGGCGACCATCGGTTGGAGGGTCGAACCAGGAATGGGATTCATCGTCGATATCACGGCGGTCAGTTGAGAGGTGAAGGAATATGATGGCGCCAGAGGAAATGCCCGAAATCCAGCCTGGAGATATGGAAGGCCTGATGCGCCATTATCCACACGTTAGAGATTGGGTCAACGATTTTGAGGCAAGATATGGCAGTCGGCCGATATTCTACGGACCATTGGATCGAGATGCCAAGAAAGTCGAGCCAATGAATCTGATATATGTCACCAAACCTCCAATTTTTGTACACATTTATCGCCCTCCAATAGAAGAAGAGGGAGGAGGAAAGACCCTTTGGTTCGGTCTTGAACCTCAATTGACAGAAGAAGATGAATTGATTCGCAGGCAACTCGTGGATATTCTATTGCAAGAGGCTCCAACCGCACCTTCATTCACCACAGATAGTGAGTTCGAGAACATTCTTTCAGGGATGATTGACAGGTATACTGTGCTTCATCAGGATGCCCCTGCAGTATCGCGGCAAGGCAGAATCTGGGAAGTTCTCGGAATGTCAGATAATCGTTTGAGAGTGAGCGTTGAGCAGAGGGAAAGGTTGCGCTACATCGTCACTCGTGATTTGATTCGCAATGGTCCACTTGAGACTTTACTTTCAGATGAGATGCTTGAAGATATTCACTCGATAGGTCTCAAACATATCAACATGGATCACAAGGTATTCGGAATGGTTACTTCCAATATTCGTTTCCGTGAAAGGGCGTTACTGGGAAGATATCTAAGATCGATGTCCGAGAGAATTGGTAGGCCGGTATCGGACAACAAACCAATTATCGATGGTTCATTGTTGGATGGAAGCCGTATCAATATCATCTATTCTGATGACGTTTCGATGCTTGGACCATCGTTCACTATTCGTAAGTTCGCAGAAGAAACGATATCCATTACTCAATTGGTAGTATGGGGTACATTGAGTTCACAGGTTGCAGCCTACATTTGGGTATGTCTTGAGTATGGTATGTCTGTACTGGTATCAGGAGAGACAGCGAGTGGAAAAACCACTACGTTAAACGCAATTCTTCCGTTCATTGATCACAATGTCAAGATATATTCAGCAGAGGATACCGCTGAGGTAAAGGTTCGACACAAGATATGGCAACGCTTGGTAACTAGAGAGTCCAAGAACGAGGATGCTAGAGTCGAGATGTTCGACCTCTTGAAGGCAGCATTGAGAAGCCGACCTCGTTACATTATCATTGGTGAGATCAGAGGTGTGGAGGGTGCTACAGCATTCCAAGCGATGCAGACAGGGCACCCAGTTATGGTAACATTCCACGCATCAAACCTCGTAAACCTGATCCATAGGCTCACCGGGGACCCAATTAACGTCCCAGCACGATTCTTCGATAACCTCAACTA
>CAXRJJ010000053.1:0-7862 GCA_964230945.1 Yoonia sp. | reverse complement strand
GTCATCGCCACCTTGAACAGTTGGCGATACTTGATTCGGCGAATGATGTCTCTCTGGTAATCTCCTTGTTCATCGAGAACCTGCCATATCTCGGCATCAACCATACGCTGCATATCTACCGGGTCGCTATTCTCATGGTCCATTCGGTCAACTGCAGAGGATAACATCATCTCAGTGATACGAGTGACTCGGTGGAAGTAGACGGCACTATACATCAGGGCGCGCGCAGTAAGCATTCCTTCGAGGGCCGAAAGGCCACTCTCTCCGATAGCGACATCTCCAGCGTGGCGATGCAGATTGTGTATCAGATGGCGGTGGTCGATGATTCCATGCCTGACCCCTGTGAAGTGAGCGTCTCTTAGCAAGTAGTCAATTTGGTCGCAATCCACTGGCCCGTGTACGATATTTGCTAGAGTTTTGTCCTTATCGCTGAAGACATCCTGTCCTTCGTTCCAGAATAGGTTTCTCTCGCTTCCTGATGCATCTGTTCCGCGAATCAGACCAGCGATTTCTTCTGGGTCGATTCCATTCCTTTCGAGAATATCGGGAATCCTGTCGCGATTTTCAAAGACCGATGCTTCACCCTCTCTTAGCACATCGTGATCTCCTGTGATGATTCCCTCTGTGACCGACATGTGATCGATACCACCGCGCTCGTGCAAGATGTGCTCGAGGGTGTGACTGTATGGCCCGTGTCCGACGTCGTGTAACATCCCCGCTATCTGTACCATTTGCTTCTCATTTGCATCCAATTCCATCGAATCTGACATTAGTCCTCCAACGTGACTAACCCCTAGACTGTGTTCGAATCTGGTATGGTGTGCACCCGGAAAAACAAGATGGGCCAGCCCTAGCTGTTTGATGTGTGATAATTTGTTGAATTCGGGCGTCTTGAGGAGTTGAGTCCTTACCTCATCGACGTGAAAAGAACCGTGTATGGTATCGTTGATCACCTTGGAAACCATCTGCTCACCTGATACGGGGATGGATATGGAGGTCATCAAAGGACCGCATGTTTTGACGGTGGATTGATGCGTTGAATGGTGGTGGTCCATACGGTATGAGTCAGAACTGCACCATAATCGCCATCGCCGGAGGCAGTGGTTCTGGAAAGAGTGTGTTGGCTCAGAGCATACGTAATCTACTCGGCCCGCAACATTGTAGTATCATTTCGCAGGATTCCTATTACCACGATCACAGCGAAGATTTCGATGAGGATGGAGGGGCGGTTAACTTCGATCATCCCGACAGTATCGAGTTCACATTGTTAGCAGAACACATCTCCAAACTAAAGATGGGTAAGACGGTGGAGATACCGAATTACGACTTCGTTACCCATGCTCGGCAAAATGAGGGATGTATCCAAAGCCCTAGTGAAGTCATTCTCGTAGATGGCATTCTATTGCTCAGTCAAAGTGAGATACTTACACAGGTGGATGCCAGTGTATACATCGAGGCTTCAGAAGAAGTCAGATTGGAACGCAGAATGGCTCGCGATGTAAAGCATCGTGGACGCGAAGCAGAAGGAGTTCTCGCGCAATGGAGAAATCAAGTTCAGCCTATGCATGAGATATTTGTTGAGGGCTTTGCAGAAGGTGCAGATTTGCGTATCGACGGTACGGCGGATATTGAAGAAAATGCTCGAATTGTCATCCAAAAATTGAATCTTGCCCCTGAACGGTAAATACACAACAGCCTTGAACCCCGAAGGGCCTACGGCCCTTCATGGCAGACATCGGTATCGTCGGTGATTACCCGTTTGTCGCCTTGGCATCGCCAATAATTGCGGGTTTCATCGCATGGCTTCTTTGGCGGTCATGGATACCTCGTTCATTAGTCGACCTACAGGTTGCATTCAAGACCGATGACCACGAATTCGAGGTCCACACCGTGACTCGAAATATCGAGGATGCCAATGCTTTGCTGGACCACCCAAGAGCCCGTTTGGGTACTTCGTTGTACGTCATGTCTCTGGTTGGAGTATTCATTATCATCCTTGAATTCACCCTTGCTTACATCGGCTTTTATGGTGGATTGATCGCCGGAAATATGGCCATCGCTTTGATGTTGATTTTCGTCCCAGCAGTAGTTTCGGCGGCCTTTGCACTTACCGCCCAGATTTCTCCCCCCAAGACTGCAATGAGAGCGACCATGCAGGATGAATCCACTAAGAGACGTGGCCTGATAACCGTCATCGCAATTCTTTGGATTTTGGCTCTCGGAATCCTTCAGTTGGTTCTCAATAACATGTTGAAACTCGATACAAAAGATATCACCTCAATTGTTCTGTTCTGTCTACTATTGCCAGCAGTTGTCGCTTACGGCAGGGTATTGGGTTCTAGTTGGCTACCGCTGTTCCGCTCAAACTGGACGCTGTCCAAAGGAGAGTCGAGTCAACTGCATCCACACAAACCTACCCCAGTCAAGCAAGGTGTAGCGTTCTTAGTTGCCATAACTGCATTCACTATGCCAATTACCGCAATCAACACCTTAGTGACATTGGTACTGATGTTCTTGTTCCCAGATATGTTCGCTCATTCAAACAGAGTTCTAGAATTACCCGAGTACACCGAACAAGCGGTGGTTATGGAAGAAGGTGGCATCATTGGTTTCCTCGCTATCGAGTTATTCTCATTCATCCCTATCGAAGAGATTCGCATGCCTTTGGTAACTTCTGTACTCTTGTTCCTGCTGCTTAATGTCGCTTTGATCGGTGTTGCATTCGTATATGATGTCGCCCGCATACTTTTCCTTGGAGTCTCTGATGCTGGGGGCAGGGGTGGGATCAAGGTCGCTGAAAGCCGCCTGTTGCGCAGTGAGAAACGACACCAAGCCAGAGTGCTGAACTTCTGTTTCTCGGCCTTTGCTGGCCAATCGATATTCCTTCTCTTCCTTGCACTAATCACTTTCTGGGATTCTTCTTTCCTACCAGGTGGCGCAACCTGCGGCCCTTGGGAGAACAGCATTTGTGCAATTATCGAGAAGGATGCTATGGAGCAATTGACCTGGATGTTAGCCGCAGGTGGACAACTCTCTTTCCTCGCAGTTTGGTTGGCTAGTCGCAGTATGTGGGAGAGTTACAACAAGACACATTTCGATGCAACCGCAGATACTGAGCGCACCGAGATGTCAGCCTGGGAGGATGTAATCTTCCTGCAGAGAACTCCACTTGCTACATTGTTAGCCAATGACGATTGGAATGGTATCGTCAAGCGCTGGCAAACTCATACGAGTGGTCCTGAAGGATTGACCACCGTCAGAAAAGCACAGGATGAGATGATGCTACAAGCGGCAATTGGCAATTGGGACGAAGCTGAACAATTGGCTCTCTCGGTATTGGCTCTCAAAGGAGGCCAGGCCAAGGGCGCGCGAATAGTACTAGCTGCAGCCTCAGTAGCACAGCGCGATTTCAAGGAAGCAAAGCCTAGAATCGAAATGTTGCGAGGCCAGTCTCAACAAGCGATGCATCTAGAATGGATTGCCGAGATTATTGATCCTGAAACGATTGAATTCGATGCAGACACCTTGCCTATGTTGGCCCTTTCACCCTTGGCTCGCCTCAACAAGGATCTATTGCAGAGGTGGGCTGATTGGGAGCCATGGTCAGAAATAGAGCACAGGAATGACCCGATTGGAAAGAAGTTCTTGCTCGGAGATGTCGCAAGAATGAGAATTGCAGGACGTTCTCAAGAAGCTCTTGATAGACTCGAGTTCTGGATACACAAGAACGAGATAACCGATTGGGTGATGGGCGATGTCGCTCGAGCACTATTGCTCGTCGATACTGGAATGCCATTGTCCTCCCGAAATATTCGCAGAGATTTGTCCGCCAAGCATCCACATCATATTGCTGTCAGAGCATTACAAGCGCATCTTCTCAAGCATGGAATTGAAGAACAACCGATCGAAGTTGCGGATGGTTCTGAATTTGACTGGCCTGTCAATGATGGCACACGCAAGCCGATCGAAGTGCAGATGGCTTGGCTATCGCGCTATAACTTGATACCCTATGAGGGTGAATATGACGAAGCCTGTGGAATTCACATGATGGATGGTAATTCTTGGTTGATGTACAAGTCTTCGGAGAAGGCAGGCATCCACCCAAGTGCTGTCAAATCTAGAATATGGTCCAAAGCGGCAGGTTGGCCCACATTGGGTGAGATTCCAGCGGGTAATCATCTACTGATGAGTGGCCTGATTGCTAATATCAATGGTGTTCCAATGGACATGGGTCTACCTACGATGATTAATCTTGAAGACCCAAGAGTTCGCTTAGTGCTTGAACTGGATGATTGAGGTGAAAGGATGGGGCAAGCATCTTCTCTTCTGCGCAGCACCGCAGTTCTGATGCAGTCTGAGAGTCTCTCTTTTGAGGAGCGTTTGCAAGTCGAATTAAAGGCACAGCGAAAGAGACTGGAGAATTTAGTTACCATCTGTGTATTGTTGCTGATGCTGGCAACTTTGTGGATGATGATTCCAGATTTGACATCCGCTATGGCAGATGATCACCCATTGCTTCCTGAATTGGGCCCTGCTCTAATTATGCTGGCTTGGGCTTATTTCATGCAGGATTTACTTACGGAAGGTGCAAAGGAGAATTCCAGAATTGGTGCAGCCTCAACCGTCATGTGGTTACCTCTGATGGTTATTGGCTGCTGGACCTTGAATGGCTCAACAGGAGAAGCACTAGGTGGAATCGGCTGCATGTTTGTCGGTGGTTTGCTGCTACGTGAATCTCGCAATCGTTTGCAAGGAGGATGGCAAGCCACGCGCTATCGTGCAGTAATGGGTGGTATTGGTTTGGTCATGGCTCTCTCCTTCTTTGTTGTAGAAGTCCCACAAGGATCTATCTTGACCGTCAATCTCCTATTGCTCGCTGGCGCTGCGGGCCTAGTCATTACTGACAGCATCGGTGGAGACGAGGACCGGCAATTGCGTAAAGAATTCAGAAAGAGTTTGGATTCGCTACAGAACCGTATTCTCAAACTCAAATCAGAGGGCGTTTCGGTAGCTCAAGCCTACTCCTTAGTCACCACGGCATCCGAAGAAGGGCATCTAGACCCTAGACTTGGAATGCGTTTGCTTAACGAGGCGGAAGAAGACATTGATCGGACCATAGCCTTCGCAGATGACGTTGATGCTATTCGTGCGGATGCTGCAAAAGCGGTTGAAGAGGCAGAGGATATCGCAGTCACTGCAAAACGTCCACGTTCGGCTTTAGTACAAGGTGATAGAGAAGTCGAATTGGGTAGTCTACGCGAAGGAGAACTGCTCTATCGTCAAGCCAAGAAACGGGCTACCGACATCATCGAATGGTGGGAAAAGGCTGAGAAATCCATCGCTGAAGCAAAGCGCTTGATCAACGATTTAGAGGGTGAACAAGGCAAGGGGTTGAGAAAGATACTGACCGAAGCCCAAGAATGTCTCGAAGATGAGAATGCCAAGAAAGCCTGGGAATTCGCTTCTGTCATCCCACAGCAGGTTGAGGCGGTGGGCGAAGCGGTAGAGAATGCAGAACAGGCAGTCGAAGAAGCGCAGCGCGTACTGGATGGAGTCGATGGTATGGATACTGAACTTTGGCAGTCTAGGATGAAGAGTGCAAATACCGCCTTGCAGGATGGTGACCATGCTTTGGCCCGAGGCCTTTCAGATGGAGTAGTGCGAGAGATAACCGCTGAGAGAGAGGCGATGGAAGATGTCCGCCGTGCCATGCGCCAGCATAGCAAATTGAAGAAGCGCTGGAGTGAACGCCCAGATGCAGATGAATGGCAGGCTAGATACGATGAGGTTGAGAAAGCAGCAGATGAGATGCAATGGTCTCATTCAGCCTCGCTGTTGGAACGTTTGACCAATGATTTGGATAAGGAATCCAACGCAGGCGCTGAGGCCAAGGAATTGCTTGAATTCGTGCAAGAGGAATGGATGCGTCTGAGAAATCAACTCGAGGCCAGCGGTATAGGTGTCAAGGATGATGAGAGAAGGCAGTGCGAGGCTGCGGTTGGAGAAGCCGTGGAGGAGCATTCTAACAGTCGTTGGGAAGAGTGCCTCAAGGCGCTTGGCAATGCTGATGGTCTGATGGAGAAATTGCGTAGGCGCGTTTGATTACAAGATCAAACCACCAATTCGTGTTTATCGGTTCACAATTGGTTGTAAGTATGTTATTTCAATGAATCTCTCTCTAGCCTTTGCATGGGAGAAGTGGATGCTGATATCAGAAGGGCTTCCACTCTGCCCTCAAGATACTATACGGATCCAGAGTTGTTTACTGGATTGCTGAAACACTTCAAGCAACAATGGTGCTTCGCCGCTCATCGATGCGAGGCTCAAGAAAACAACGTCCTACCCCTGCCTCATATTGAAGCGCAAACCGGTGAGCCGATGTTGTTGAGCGTACAGAATGAAGAAGTCCGCATCCTTTCAGGAGTCTGTACACATCGTGGCATGATTCTTACTGACAGACCCTGCAAAACAAACGTGATTCAATGTCCTTACCATGGGCGAACTTTCGGGCTAGACGGTTGCTTTCGCGCAATGCCAGGTTTCGAGGGCGTCGAAGATTTTCCTACTGACAAAGAAGATCTCGCCACCTTTGACTCTGGAGACTGGCATGGATTTTTCTTCGCTAGCCTTGAGGCCAAAGATTTCTCTACTTGGTTCGCTCCTTTCACTAAGCGGATGTCATGGTGGCCTGGTAGTTCTTCGATAACCTATGATCGATCAAGACATCGGGACCATAGCATCGCAGCCAATTGGCTTGCCTATGTTGACACCTACCTCGAGGGTTTTCACAGTCCCTTCGTTCATGGTGACTTGCACGCTACCCTTGATCACGATGATTATCAGACCGAATTGTTCGATGGTTCGGTTCTACAGATTGGAATTGCTCGCGAAGGCGAGCCTTGCTTCGATTTACCTCAGGATTCTGTTGATTATGGCAAGCGTATCGCTGCCTATTACTGGTGGTTCTTCCCAGGATTAATGCTCAATGTTTACCCATGGGGTATGTCTGTGAATATCATCATTCCAGAATCGGTTAACCGTACCCGTGTGATTTACCATGGTTATGTCACTGATCAGAACAAAATCGGTATTGGTGCAGGAGGCGACTTGGACAAAGTAGAGTTGGAAGATCAAACGGTAGTTGCAGGAGTGCAGAGAGGAATGAATTCAGCGACTTATGACAGGGGTCGCTATTCTCCACAACATGAGACAGGTTTACACCATTTCC
The DNA here is from genome assembly GCA_964230945.1 of Yoonia sp. Lineage (GTDB taxonomy): Archaea > Thermoplasmatota > Poseidoniia > Poseidoniales > Poseidoniaceae > UBA226. Next base: position 634 of record CAXRJJ010000053.1, on the reverse strand, counting down.
ATTGTATGCTATCCAAATAACTCAATCCAATTCTCTAACGTCAAAACGCTCTCCAGTTTGACTCATCTCATGATTAGTTATCAGTGGCATCAATTTACCAGCAACCTCATCCGCATCGGCCAGCATACCCTCTGAGTGGTAGGAGACGAAATTGGAATGGTCTGGAAAATTCTGTGGATCGCTGGCGCGAATATCTTCTTGCATTCCAGTATCAACAATCCCCGGAGCGATTGCGATCGCACTAATCTTCTTCTCTTCCAATTCACTAGCTATGCACCTTGTCCACATATCTAGTCCTGCTTTTGCAACACAGTAAGCAGACCAAGATTGCACTGGTCTAAGTGAGGCACCACTAGAGATAGTTGTGATTCTACTTTGAGTATCGCCACCCATCAGTGGAATCAGGCCCTTTGTTAGTTGTTGTACTGAAAGTAAGTTGACTTGCAAATTTAGATTCCATTGTTCATTTTCTACCATTGAAGCAGGGATCACTGGATTGATCACTCCAGCATTGTGAATTATTCCATCTATTCTTTGACATTCAGAACAAATTTTGGCAATGGCTTCATCGATATCTGTAGCACTGGACAAGTCACAAGCAACAGCAAATGATTCTGGGGAATCGATTTTCACT
>CAXRJJ010000052.1:0-48627 GCA_964230945.1 Yoonia sp. | reverse complement strand
TGCTTTCAAAGGGCGGGATGGGGGCGAGGGCAAATGGGCAATTAGGGTAGTCTGGATATCCTTCCGGCCTTCGGAGCCGGAGACGTGGGTTCGAATCCTGCATTGCCCGCTTGAATGATTGGCGCTGAAATTAGTGGACATACAATTATCGCTAATTCCATCCAAATAGGTCAAATACTGTGATAGAAACCCCGAATCATGCAATTGAGTGAAGACGGACAATTCATGTGGAACGGGAGCACGTGGGTGCCGGTTCAACAACAGCAACTAATTGTGCAGCAACCACAGATGCAACAACCGCAAATGCAGCAACCACAGATGCAACAACCGCAAATGCAGCAACAGATGTACGGTGGACAACAAGTCATGCAAGGTAATGTTCAGAACCAAGCATTTGGCTTCCCTCAACAGCACATCATAATGAGTGAAGATTCAGGTGGGAAACGTGTTGTCCCTTGGATAGGAGTGGGGTTGATTGTACTTGGATTGGTTCTTCCATTCATCGCTTTGGGTCCATTTTCAGTTAGTGGCTTTGAGATAATGGGGGCTGTTGCAGAAATAATGGATGATTTTAGTGGAGGAGATTCAGGAGTCGATGATCTAGATGAATCAGATGATGCAGATTTAGGATTCACGGGTATCATGATGGTGGTCGCAGCGATAATGTTTGGAATCTCTCCTTTCATCTATCTGTTGTCGGCTATAATTTCAGGAATATTGTTACTCATGAAAAAGAGCCCAAAATTGATGGGAATTCTTCATGTTAGTTACTTCGGTGTCCTAATGGTTAGTGCATTTTTGGGAACAGTTGATGCTGGGGAATTTGGTAGTTTCAGTTTAATCGATTTCCTAGGTTTCGGGTTCTATATGTCCAGTCTTGGTGCAGCACTATTCTTTGTGGATAAATGACCTAAGGAAATTGAAGATTTGACTTGAGTCATCACTCTTCAACAATCCCAGTTAGCGGCCAATTATCACTAGGCCAAGGCAGCCCGTCTCTACTCCAGCATTGGACAGAATCTCCCCCCCAATTCATTTCTTTGACCATCTGTAAGCCCGACTCCACAAAGTCATCTGAAGTGATTCCTAGAGGAACACCATCGGTAAATTCTACATCAGCCTGGATATGGATGACTCTGTCAACTAATCCAGCAGCAAGGAATAGGCGCGCAGTAGTTGGGCCACCTTCCAATAAGACCTCTTGGAAATCCATATCTCCGAGATAATCCATAACGCCTTTGAGATTGATAATGCCATCATTCAGCGCTCTCTTGATTGCCCACGGCGCTTGCATTTCAGTGCCATGGAAAACCAACGTCTTTCCCCCATCATTCAATAGATTGGATTCTGGTGGAATACTTGCCATACTGTCCAATACCACTCTAAGCGGTTGACCGCCATGCCCAACTTGTACCCTCCTTACATCAAGACGTGGGTCGTCTCTGACTACAGTTCCAACACCGACGATTACTGCATCCATTTCATTTCGGAGGTGGTGAACATTGTCCAAAGAAACATCCGAAGTAAATCTCTTTGATTCAACCGATAAGTCATCTACGCAATTGTTGGCATCTACTGCAACCTTGAAAGTCACCATAGGTCTCATGTGTTCACACCAATGGAGAAAGGATTGCATTTGATGGGCTGCTTGTTCTTCCATCAACCCATATCGTACCGATATCCCCGCCTTCTCTAGAACTGAAATTCCAGAACCCCTAACCTTGGGGTTAGGATCTCTATGTGCAACAATGACTTCCTTGACCCCTGCCCACATTAGCGATTCAGTGCATGGTGGAGTTCTACCAAAGTGATTACATGGTTCGAGTGTGACATATGCCGTGCTGCCATTTGGAGAGTGACCTCTCTCTTCGGCGTCGTGTATGGCCATCTGCTCAGCGTGTAAGCCACCAAGGTGGTCGTGCCAGCCTTCGGCGATTATCTGATCATCCTTGACAAGGACACAACCTACCAATGGGTTTGGCCTAACCCTTCCACGGCCTCTTTCTGCTACTTCTATGGCTCGAGTCATAAATGACTCCTCCAATGAGGTCCACGACATGTCGTTCACCCTTGCGAGTAGCATACTACTGATGAGGACATCGACTCATTCAAGTCCAATTCTGATTCTGCCGCAACATGGCCGAGATGCACTGCATCATCAATCCGATGAGTCGCGATGGCAATTCTGGCAAACTGTGGCCAAAGATTCTTCCTCGGCTTGAAGAGAATTGGAAAGTCACTGCTCATATGACCGAGAGTGTTGGACATGCTACCGAAATCGCTTGGAAATTGAGAAAGGAGTGTCAAGATGCAGAAAACAAACCATTGATTGTCGCAATGGGAGGAGATGGTACTGTCAATGAAGTTGCCAGCGCCCTCAGAGGTAGTGATTTGATTCTTGGATTGATACCAACCGGTTCGGGAAATGATCTAGCAATGGCACACGGCCTGCATAGAAAGAAACTCGATTTGACGATAGAGACCCTGAAAAATGGCATTGATCGTAGTGTTGGGGCTTTGCGTTTGGAAGGTGTACCTGCTCCATCTGTCAAAGGATATCCAGCACCTATGCCAAGAGAATGTGATGGACCGATAAATTCAGAGGGGAACGTCGTAAGGTGGGTATTCTTAGAATCAGATGCTGGAGTTACTTCGATGACCAGCAGGGCTAAACTAAGCAGAGGGAAATGGATTCGCGGTAGTCTGAAATATACCTATCTCGGATTGACTGAAGTCCTACGATGGAAGAAGAAAATGGCTTGGGTAAAAGTGGACGATGAGGAGCCCCTGAAGGGTGATATGTCAGTTCTTGCCTTTACAATGAGCGAAACTTTCGGTGGAGGGTACCGAGTTTGTCCTGGTGCCAGTCCGACAAATCCACATGGGCATTTAATTCTGGGATTCAATTTGTCGAAGATGAAGATGATCAGACTCATGGGTCCTCTGCGTAAAGGAACACATATCGGTCGCTTCGGAATTGAATACAAAGATGCAAAGAAAGTGGAAATTAGATCTCTTGGAGACGATGGAGAGCCTACAGACTCCTCACATTCTCCGCCATTATTTGTTCAATCTGATGGAGAACCATGTATACAGACACCCGTGGTCCTAGAGTTCTATCCTGACCAATTAATCGTACGGGGAGCAAAATCCGTAGTTTGGGATTAGAACGAAAAGTCCGAGAAATCATCGTCATCCGCCATCGAAGGTCTTCGCTGGCGGGGAGGGGGAGATTCCTGTTGAGGTGGTTGGCTAGCTGCCCTTTGTTGACGCTGAGGAGGACCGCGTGAACGGGCCTGTTCTTGACTCCGTGGAGGGGTTCTTTCTCTCGGAGGAGACCTCTCGCGTGCTGGAGGTGAACTAGCAGCCCTTGAAGGTGGAGCTGATTGCCTTTCTGCACCACCTCCCGGGGGCCCTCTGGAAGCGGGTTGCGCGCCTCCGATGATACTGTCAACCAAACCTGATGATGAGGTTTGCATATCTTCCAATTTTTCCTCCATGTCAATTGCTTCGTCAGTAACGAGTACGCTACCTCCACCCATCTCCATGGTGCTGCCTGAGATGCTTGGACCGGAGCCTAGAACATTATCTAGACTGAAGCCTTTGATTTCCTCTTCCTGTACCTTTGGAGCTGAAGAGCGAACCGAATCCTTCTTTCTCTTAGTCTTGGATATCTCGAGACCATCCTCTCTAGCTTCCTTAATCTCCTTCTTGATTCCCTTCGCTTTGGACACTCTATCCTTGCCAAGCAACATCGATGCCGCTGCTGCTGCACTTCGGCGCTGCATTGCGGTTGATAGAATGAACATGCCAAATGCCCCTCCGCCTCCAATCGCCATCAAGGAAATCGTGTAGGCCCAACGTCCAAGAATCGGAACGTCTCCATTGACCCATTCATCATCGCTCTCTCCGCTCATCGAGATTATGGTATCTTCACCGATTTGCACTTTAGTAGCCAGTAATATTTCTCCTCCTGGCCCCTTAGTCAACCTACAAGCAATAGAGTCAGGAAGTTTGCTAGTGGAAGTAAATGCATTACCTACCGATGAATCATTGTCCTTGGTTAGGAAATATCCTTCGATTCGCACAGGCGTATGCCAATCCAATGCATTGAGGCCAAACAAGATATTCTCTGAGGCCGGAATTAGTCCTAGTGTTAGGTACGCGGTGTCTTTGTCTAACTTCGGTTCTCCCAAAGTTCTCGGAGAAAGAGGGTTGGCCTTTTGTCCAGTTGCTGGGTCGCCGAAATCCTTGACGTCAACTCGCTTGGCATTGGGGGCAGATTGTTGCAAAGCCGTAGGGAAATCCATTATCTCAACAATGACGACTGTGGTCACTGCCTTTAGCAAGTCGTCATCATCACCGGGCTCATCTGCACTTTGGAGATAGTGGTGGTATTGAGATAGCCAGCCTTCAACGACAAATGGTTCCGCCTCTTGATCATCAAAACAAGAGGTTTTGTTGACGCTCATAGAATGTTGAGAGCCGGTTAATTTTGTATCGATAGAAACTCTATCTCCATCCATTGAAACTGTAAGTTCTCCGGATTCTGTTCCCCATTCTGCAACATTTGTTCCTACACAACCGGAAAGTGGCATGATGAGCATGACCAAAGTGGCAAACAGTACCGTGTGCACGCCCCGCATGTACCGCCGAGACGCGGCCTGATTTGAAAAACAATCGATGGTAAGTAGTGAGCCTGAACTACCTGCGTATTGAAGAAAGAGCAGCGGTTCGCAGTTGTAACTGCGGAGATCGCATAGCCTGGTATTGCGCCGGATTTGAAATCCGGTGGTTCACGCCACGGGAGTTCAAATCTCTCTCTCCGCGCCAAATCAAGCAATTGAAATTGCAACGATTATTCTATTCTCGAACGTTGTAAAAACAACACTGCGCCAAGAATTGAAAGGATTGTGAATACTACTCCAATCGATGGCGAGGAGTGGGAATGAGAATCTTCTGAAGATTCTTTGAGCAAAGTGTTGACATCATCAACCAGATGCTCATCTGGCCAAGAATCTCCTAGGAAAGCTATGCGCTTATCCAATTCTTCGTCCAAGATGAATGTGACAGTATTGTGGCCAACAGTATAATTCGTCAATTCAACAGTTTCTTCGTCATCATGGCCATGTTCACCCTCTGACAATGAGTGTGTGTGCATGTGGTCATGAGAGTCATCGTCCGAATCATCCTCATCGCCATGTTCGGAATGGTCATGTCCAGAATGTGATTCATTATCTTCTTCTGAATTGCCATGTTCAGAATGCGAATCATCGTCTTCAGAATCTCCATGATCGTGGTGTGAATGGTCATTCAGCATCTCAGGGTTTGGCAACAAGGAAAGATTAGAGGAATTGGCAGCCCAAGCGATATGGGTATCTGGCCCAACTTCAACAAAGCTGATGCCGACATCTGATTCATCCCATGAAGAATTACTAGAATTCCAAATCAGTAATGACCACCACCATGACCAATCATCTGGAGAATCTGTGCCGTTAATTCCAGCGATGCCGTGACCATATTGCTCATCATAGGTGGAATTCAATGAAATATTGTTTGATTCAAAAGACAACGTGGTAAGATTCCAGCCTTTAGCATCTACTGGCAAATCTTCATTCATGACTGTGAATGTTTCAGTTGTATTATCAGGATAAAGAACCGATACATGATTCATCTTCACATGTGATTCAATGAATGTTCGATTAACTTGCAAACCAAAATTCTCCCACACCTGTTCAAGGTCTTCTCTCTCCCCTGTCAAATGCGGCCAATCGACCTGATGTAACTCTGTATATGCAGTCAATCTCTCTTTAGTATCATATTCTGGATCCAAAGATACTGAAACAAAATGAACTTCATCACCCACCTTGTCTCCAAGTTCATCGGCTACATGCCTCAATTTGGAAGTAATTAGTGGACATGTATCAGGGCATCGAGTGAAAATGAAAGAAACTACCACTAAATCCCCCTCAAGGCTAGAGAGTGTGACATTCTGTCCAGTGTGGTCTTCCAAGGTGAAATCTCCAGCACTACCTGAAGTCAATGGTACCCCCTTGTAATCCTCTCCGTGCATATGCTCAGAAGGTGAATCTCCCATGCATCCAGCAAAGGCAGCAAGAAGCATCATCGTTGCAATTGAAACTATTTTAGTTCCCATAAAATCAACTCAATAATACATTATTGTGTAATTTCTTGACAATAGCAATACAATATAATTCTTCAAGTGAACAAATCACTTAACCCAAGGTGGCAAACACCAACTTGGCAAGTCATCAACTCCACCAGGGTTTGACAAACCGATTCCGTAGAGCATCAACAATACGAAAATAAGAGGGAAGAAAGCGGTCTTAGTATAGATGAATGGGTCATCTTTCAGATGCATGAAAAAGAATGCTATGCCGTATGCCTTCACCACTCCTACACCGATTAGAATTGCCCAAGTCAGCAACTTGGCATTCTCTAGAGTTGTGTTGAAAACATCTTCCCATTTCACGTATACCGCTGCGACCTCAATTACGGTCAACACCATCAATGCGATAAAATTCCAGAAATAGATGTCCTTGCCGGTCTTATCCAACAACCACTTTTCCATCCCAGTTGCAGCATGTTCTCCCATTCATCACACCTCCTAATACAAATAAAACGCAGGGAAGATGGCGACCCAAGCCAAATCCACAAAGTGCCAATAGAGACCGAAATATTCGATACTCTGTGAGTTTTCAGGTTGCCAACCATCTCTATGTGCCTTGAAAGAGAAGAAGCACAAGATGATCAGGCCAACAAATACGTGGAATCCGTGCGCCCCTGTAGAGACGTAGAAGATTGATGCGGCAAGACTAGACTTGACAGTGAAGTCGTAGTCATAGATTAGGTGCTCCCACTCAATTAGCTTCAGTACAAGGAACATTGTACCTAGTGCCAAAGTTGCAACTAAGTTGTTTCGAACTGCGCGCCTTCTATCAGGCATCCACATGCGGACAAACTTGTTCTTGGATGGAATGAAGACCTTGGCCTTGGCTGACTTAAGTGCCAAAACAACAGTGTAAGAAGAAAGAATCAGCGCGAAGGTATTGATAGCGCCTGGCAATAAGGTCCAGAAACTGTCGATGATATATTCTGATGCGACGATTACATATCCATCTGAACATGCTGGAAGATTACTACCGGTTTCTCCTAACGAATTGCACTGTTCGTTCCAGTGGGTTGACCAACCCATTCGCATCCTGAGATAAGAACTGAAGAATGAACCGAATACCATAGTTTCTGACATCAAGAAAATCCAGAGACCTACCTTACGTACATCCTGCCCTCCAAATGGCTTTCCAAGAGATTTCATCTCATGCTTACCATCATTTGGGAAATCTTCTCTCCACCAGTTGAATACTCCAAGGAATGTAATCAATAATCCAGCAGCACATAGAATGTAGGATTCGACAAAACCGTACAGGAACAGCATGATACCAACACTCATGATAATAGGTGAAAAAGAACCGTGGTGCGCGTGATCATCGTGATCTCCATGACCGTGATCATGGCTATCTCCAGACCCTGCTTCAACTGAACTATTGACTAGTCCTGCAATGATTCCCATTAGTCCATAGAACGCTATCAAAATGAACGCTACTCTACCGCCGGTCCAAATAGCATGAGCATGTGTAGCCTTGTAACCGATAAATGAAACCACCAGTATTCCTGTTGCTAGGCCCATTAGCAGAAGGCCAATTCCAAAACTGCCCATCCATGGACTATCTTGGTGTGAGTTTTCGCTCATTCTTTCGCCTCCTTCTTCTCACCAATCATCCATAAGCGTTTGACACCGCGTACGAACCAACCATCCTCGTGAGCCTCGGTATTTGCATCCCTCTGTATTGGAATCTCTGCAAAGGAAGGAGTTGGAGGTGGTGAAGTGGTTGACCACTCCAAAGACCATCCACCCCATGGATCTGGGCCAGCTACTTGTCCACGCTTCTGGCTGTAAATCATATTCCAAACCATGATCAATTGCGACAATCCGAAGATTATAGCCCAGACAGTAATGGTGGAATTGAGGTCTCCATATCCGGAATCTATGGTATAGGAGTGAGTTCTACGTGGCATTCCCATGATTCCAAGGCGGTGCATGGGCCAAAAGGCTGCATTGTATGAGATGAATGAAGACAGGAAGTGTAGCATTCCCAACTTCTCATTCATTTTTCTGCCAGTCCACTTAGGGTACCAGTAATAGAAGGCTGAGAATAGGCCGAATACAACCCCTCCAACGAATACATAGTGGAAGTGAGCGACTACGAAATACGTGTCATGGAAGTGCATATCAAGGCCTGCAACAGGGAAGAACATACCTGAAATTCCACCGAGTGTGAATGTAATCAAGAATCCTAAAGCCCACAAAGTATGGGTCTTGAATACTAATGAGCCACCCCATAAAGTAGCAAGCCAATTGAAAACCTTGATTCCAGTAGGTATCGCAACTAACATGGTCGTTGCCATCATAATGAATCTCAATTGTGGGTCCATTCCACTAGTCAACATATGGTGCCCCCAAACGATGAAGCCAACGATTCCAATTCCTGCCATTGCATATACCATCGATTTGTATCCAAATACAGATCTTCTAGCGCTGGTCGCTAGAACCTCAGACACAACACCGAAAGCCGGAACTACAACGACATACACTTCAGGATGCCCGAAGAACCAGAACAAGTGTTGGAAGAGTATCGGATCTCCAATATTGGTTGCAAAGAAGACAGAACCGATGGTCCGGTCCAAGAACAACATTACTACACCAATCACCAATGCTGGGAGAGAGAGGAATAGCATAAACATCGAAATCAGAATACTCCAAGAGAACAATGGCATCTTCATCCAACTGACTCCATGCCCGCGCATAGTCAGGAATGTAGTAATGAAGTTGACACCAGAGAGAGTTGATGATGCTCCTAACATAATCATTCCAGCGATGAAGAATGTAGTTCCTGTGTTGGCAGACATGTCGCCGCCTCCAGTTGAACTGGAATATGGTGGATACATGACCCAAGTAATATCTCCACCTTGGCCACTGAATATGCCCGCATAGAGCAGAATTGCTGCAGGTGGCAATAGCCAGAATCCTAGAGCGTTTACTCTTGGGAAGGCAAGGTCTTGAGCACCAATCTGCAAGGGTACAATGTAGTTAGCAAATCCTGCAATCATCGGCATTGCAGCAAGGAAAACCATTGTAGTGCCGTGCAAGGTGAAGTAGGAATTGTACTCTTGCTCAGTCAGGAAATCATTCATTGGTGTCGCCAATTGGATTCTAAACAATAGAGCCAATAATCCGCCGACTAGGAAGAACAGTAGACCAAAGTTCAGATACAACAAACCTACACCCTTGTGATCTGTAGTTGTCATCCAACCCTTCAGCCACTCCCAGAAATTACCCATGCTGAATCCTTCAGGATTACGGGAATAGAAGACGTAGAGTGTTGCAAGTGCCATCAAAGTCAATACTAACAAAACAACGCTAAGGAATACTACCATTGCGCGCTTAGCATCGACCTCTTCCACAATCGGTCCAGCATTCAAACCTGCAACTTGGTATGTTGCACCATTGTATCCATCTCCGGAATTCCCACTGGCTCCATTCGCATTGCCATTAACCGCATTGCCCCACAATGTGAATTCAACAACTTTGGTATCATCAGCGGGTGATGTCCAAACAACTTCCCAAGTCCTTAGGTCATTACCCAATTCAGTATGAGTCAGCCCCCCATCCATCACTTGAATCAATGTTTGATCAAAACCCGATAAGGTTCCACCATCGATAATCAATCTGAAACCACCCATGTTGCTGTTCTCGGATGCACCAGGGATATCTGAATTGGAAACTGCAAGCGTCAATGTGTATTCCGTACTAGCATTGAAAGAATCTGGCAGACCGGTAATGCTTACTTCAGTCCCCTTATCTTCAGTGTGACAAAAACAACCGCTATCGTCTACTGAACTACCGATTCCGCCGGGAGAGGCTTGAAACTGAGGAGCCAGTAATATCGAAACCCCAAAAATAGCTAGAATGAGAATTGCTTTTCTTCTCATCATGCATCACTCCTGCAAGCATCATATACACTATCTGCAACTGGAACTACAGTGATTTTCATCGTCATGTATGCGTGTCTCATTCCACAATATTCAGCGCAAACAACATCGAATGTTCCAGTCTCTTGAGGTGTGAAGTAGAGCATGGTAGTCACTCCTGGCACCACATCCTCCTTGACTCCCCATTCAGGTAGGAACAAAGCGTGTAGTACTGCATCTGCTTCACCAACACGCTCGCTAATCATATTCATCTTGATGTCCTCGCCACATGGAACGTAGACTTCACCTGCACTGGAGGATTGAGCCGGATAGCGCTGGAAAGAATATACCTCATCTCCATCGGCGTCGTTAATCTTCAGAATCATGGTCTCTTGAAGATCGATAACCGTATTTTGAGTGGCTCCCCCATCGCTGATATTGAATTGGCCGCTAGCGGGACCATTCGTCCAAATCGCTGTCAAATTGACATCCATAGTACCCGTAGACACCGATATTGAACCATCTGATACTGCTACCACCAATTGGTATGGTAGCCCATCAGCAGTCTCTTCGACAGTGATAGGTTCTGTGTATGTGAATGCCCAATTCCATTGGGTTGCAGTGACATCTACCACAAAGGCTTCTTCATCGGAAGGAGGATTGCCCCATGCATCATACAATGATTGCCAAGATAGAACACACAACCAAGCAACCAAAATTGTGGGTAAAACAATCCAAGCGGTTTCCAGAGTCATGTTGTCCCTTTCCTTAGGGAACACCCCTGGTTCTAATTTCTCTAGTTTAGATTCATCGACCATGCCTTGGCGGAATCTCAATACTGCATAAATCATCCAAACAAAGACGATTATTCCTACAATTATCGACCAGAACATGAAGTCCTCATACAAGCCGTGGAAGGCGGTGTACTCTGCTGGCATAGTACTCCCACTCTTCGGCGGGAGAAAGCCACTCATGAACGTTTGCTAATCGCCCTCCTTAGGTGTGCCAAAGATAGAGGCGATTTGAGGCGTCGAAACTCACCATGGAAACTTGTATACCCAGACGATTAAATCGTTCAATATGCACTGTATTGCCAATAGAATCGAGCCCACTAGCATCAGGCCTGACCCACTCACTCCATCCTGATATGCGCCATAGGCCAATAACCCAAGCATAACATTCCCCACCGAAACGAGAACGAGGATTCCAACTACCAATGCCGGAGTCCAAGAATATTCATTTCCTACATGGAAAATTGTCGATTCGATCCAAAGAGCAGACGGAATAAGAAAAAGAGCAAGAGCAAGGAACAATCGGTTCGTTCCATTTCCATCAGATTCCCCCCAAGGCCACCTCAAGGATTCAACTGTTGATTCTTCAAATTGGAAGAATACGACATACCAATACATCAGAAATCCGATGGCCGCAGCAAACATGAATGGAATGATGTAAGTGCGCCAAGACTCTGGTACTCCTCCCCAAAGGTCCGATGGTTTGTCAAGGCGCGAAACACCATATGCATAGGAAATCAATACAAGAGGTCCAACGATGAAAGTGAATACCAATATGAACTGACGAGACAACTCCATGAAAGCAGGGCAATGGCCACTTCGACATAAGGCAGTCGCAGACATTCGTTCAAATTGATAGAAACAAGGATAGAATAAGTAGAAGCGAAGGAGCAATACATCCGCAATTCTTGCTAAGGCGGAGAGTGAGTTGATTGGGTGTCCAAGAAAGGATTTGATTCTAAGCGGGCGCGCAGCGGAAATGGAAATGCTGCTCAAGAAAGGAGAATCTTGGTAGCTGAAGTATTGGCTCAGGCACGTATCCGAAATAGACCAGCAAATGAAGGTGGTTCTGAATGCCCGATTCTAGTAGAAGGAAAAAGAGACAAGAGTGCCTTGAGATCTCTTGGATTTGAAGGACCTATCGAACTAGTCAATCGAGGGTGGCCCCTCGAACGATTAGCCGGTTGGTTTTCTGAGAGATTAGAACATAAAAATCCCATAGATGGAAAAGAATCCATTATCCTAATGATGGATTGGGACCGCACAGGTGGACGTTTACAGAATGAATTGAATAGACGTCTCAAGGCCTTCGACATCAGCATTGATGAATACACTAGAAAGATACTGATTAAGGCATTAAAACCCGAAACAAGAGTGGTGGAAAGTTTGCGTGGGATGGCCGATGAATTGCTACCATTATTAGCAGAAATAGATCCTGATGGCAAGATTGATTGACATCATTCAAATGGTGGAGTTACCGTTGATTCCTTGACGGTATTCATGACTACGTGGGTAAAGGAGCGGGTTATACCATCTATGGAAAACACTTCCTTGGTCAAATCGTTCAACTCTTGCCTATTCCTTATTCTAGCCATGACAATACTATCGAAATCTCCAGTGACATCGTAAACGGAAAAGACTCTGGGGTCTGAAGCGATTCTCTGTTGAACATCCATCATCTTACCTTTCTCAATCCTTAGTCCAACAATGACGCACATCTCCCATCCAATAGCTTGAGGGTCTAAATCGACGCTCCAGCCGCGGATTACCCCCTTTTCCTGTAAAGATTTCAGGCGTACAGAAGCAGTTCCTAAGGCTATACCTACTTCAGAGGCTAAAGTACGCAAACTAGCCTTGGGTTCCTCGATTAATGCCAGAATCATCTTGCGATCGACCTCATCCAAGTCCATTTTCACTCCCCGGTGAACTGGCCGTAGTACTACGGCTAATGAACGTTCGCCACCAAAAATCAAGGGTTTTTGAACATATGAAGGAGTAAGGGGGGAGATTGTGTGGTGAAACAATAGATTTGTTCAAATTGTCAGAGAAGGAATTGACAAATTAAGGTCCATTACCCAATTACCAAAAGTCTCAACTTCCAAAGAGAACCTGATTACTATAATTTCCACTTGATCTTCGGGATTGCCGCGAATCTGAATGTCGAATGTATGTACGCTTCCAGACCTGACTTGATCGATATCGGTTCTTCTCCGCATTTTCCAAGGGTCATCTATGGCTACTTTCTCAATTCGCGCATCGTACTTACCACACCGAACTTCGATCTTAGCAACCAAGTTGTGCTCTCCATTCTCACCATCTTCCTCCCTAAACAATTTGCCAGTTATTCGAGGCAAAGCGTGTTCTCTTTGCCTTTCAGTGATAATGATGATAATGACACAAATTAGTGAAAATGCTAGGAACCCAAGACGAGGCATTGCCTGACTTGAAGAAGTTCCTTCCCACATTGTCGGTAGATGCATGTCTGTCATTGCAAGAACTTGAGAAGGTAGGCCTGGTGGTGGGTCTCCGCCAGCAGCATCTCCTTCCGCGCTAATGTGCCCCTCAAGGAATGCAACTATGCCCCATCGATTTGCATCATCGACATCGATATTGATATTCGCTGCCGCAAGATGTTCGCTGCCAAACCCTGTCACGACATGCGTAATATTTTGCTCACGCTTTGAAAATGCCTGGGTTGCAGTCCACTCTCTAACTACATGTGGAGGACGTATTCCCTCATTCCAAATCTCGGGGTGCCATTCGACCAATGCAATGTTCAAAACAACATCCTTGGAAAGATTATACAAAGGCTTGAGGTCGCTTTCCACCTGAATCTCATCTACAATTTCATCCCCATTTATGTCAATTAATGTGACCTCTAAGGGAAGTTCAGCTGCTACTATGCCTCCGGCGCCTGGAGTCGTGCCATTCAGTGCTAAACCTGCATTTTTTGGATCAAAATCAGCCCCGTCTTCAATTCCCGACAACGGTTGAAGATCGACCCTAATGGCGGGCACTTCGGCCCGTAAATTCTCAGCCCTCATGCTAGAGTCGAGATTTGCCATCGGATCATCAATACCGCGAGAAGGGTGCCATGATAGCCATACCATTCCTTCATCCTGATCCTGAGCCCATGAATTATCAGATTGGAATTTTGTGCAAATACTGTTGTCATGATGGCAGAACCATTCTATCAATGGAGCAGTGGCGCCATCATCAGGTACTATGACCTTGGATAAAACGTATTTTTCCTGATTTTCTTCTTCGGCGGAAACCATTGGGAATAACATGATTGCCAGAAATATGGCGATGGTGGGTCTGGTCAGCATTCCACGCACCATCATCTTGGCCAGTCGAATCAAAGTCATGAATCCTCTGCCTTCATCCTCATCTGTTGCAACAAAATAATCCGTTCTGCATCATCGATCATCAAACTGAAATGTTGACCTGCCCAAGCAGGAATGAGTATATCGCATGGACTGGAAAGGAAAACAAATCCTTGTACTTCAGCAGTTAATTCAGAACTTGCATTACCTTGTTCGAGTAACTCCAAAATCAATTCGTCTGAGACCTGATGAGTGTTCGTTCCAAGTTGCTCAAACAAAGGCTTGACTTCAGAACGTGGTCTTGATCCGTTCTTTGAAGGTTGAAATGCTGTAGCACCAGCATGGATAACATTCAGGGGTTTCCATCCACCACCAGATTGGGTTGCTCTGCGCTTTATGGTACGCTTAGAATCCCATAGCCAATGCTTGACATCCAGAGTCGATAAAGAGAATTTCTTGCCTCTTTTCCACCAAGAATAGGTTTCATCGATTCCCCAACGGTTCGCCAATTCAGAGATTTCAGCCTCTTCGGCGGGAGATGGAAGTCGAGTATCCATTTTGGGAGGAGGTACTTCTTCCATCTCCAATCTTGGCTTTTTGGGCAACATGGCTTGAGCTGTGTCTTCAGTCCCAACGTGCTTCAATAACACAAGGAAAAATCCCCCAGTATCATTGTCTTCAGGAGCAAGCCTCAAGGAGTGCTTTAACCTCTTATCTTCCCAATTGACTTTTTCATTTTTCCAATTGCAGATTCCATTTCTCAATTTGAGTCCTGGAAGGACCTGTTTTACATCGATTTCCTGTACTTCTATGTAATCTAATTCGGAGAGGATTTGAGAGACTACGCCTTCGTTCTCAACTGGATCAAATGAGCACGTTGAATAGACCAATCGCCCACCCGGTTTCAACAAGGAACATGCCCGTTTCAGAATGTCCTCCTGCAATCTTCTCAACGACCAACCGGATTCTTCTTTCCAATTCTTCCAAACATGCCTATTCTTACGAACTGTAGCACTTCCTGTACATGGAGCATCTACCAAAATAGCATCGAAACCTGGGTCTGGAACTGCAGGGAAATGTCTGCCATCATGACGACATAGGACCGTATTGAATAGGCCGATGCGAGAACGGTTACTGACCAATGTATTCAGGCGAGAAGAAGAAACGTCGTTGGCAACCAAGACTCCTGAATCATCCATCCTCTCGCCAATCTGAGTTGTTTTTGAGCCGGGGGCCGCACACATATCCAGTACTCTTTCGTTTGATTCAGGCTGCAAACAAAGAACAGGCAGCATAGATGCAGCTTCTTGCCGGGTGATTCTGCCTGTTTCATGTAAAGCAATGTACAGGTCACGGAATTGTTCGGGTATCGTGCCTCTTTGCCAAGGCATTTTGTATGCGTCCGGAAACCAAGAATATGCAGTTCCACCCATGGATTCAAGTTGATTCCTAGTCCATTCCTCATCCTTGCGCAATGTGTTAATACGGAGGGTTTCTGGTAGATCTTCAATACAATAAGATAGCCATTCTTCAACGGAATGACCCAAACTCTCTACTAATTTGAGTAAGGGACTTTCTTTCGCCACCTGAGCATCGAACACGACCCTTCGGTAAGGAAACAGCAAATGAGCCTATGCAAACGAAACAGGCGGCTCATTGATGAATCGAGACTTTGCCCAAGTGGTATGGCGGGGGGTCTGTTGTCACCTGAATGGCCCGCTTTCCTCTCTTTATTGGTGGCAGCATTCCTGCCATTCTGGCCAATGATTCACATGCGTTTTGATAACGCTCATCACCCCATCTGGAGTAAGATAGACCATTACTTACCTTGGTTTCCAGGCATATTGGTAGGACTAGCATTAGTTTTCGATATCATTGCCCACCTCAGTCTTGATACTGACCATCAAAGGGTTGCAATGCGGCTGACTGAAGAATACTCTCTAATCAGTAGATTAGCGGTGGCGATGACTGGTTGGACAACTTGGGCATTACTTGTCATGCTAGGGCTCGGACTGCACCTAGCAGTAACAACTTCTGTTCTAGATGAAGGAGGCGATATTGCAGGAGATAGCCACCGAATGCATGATGGAGTACTCATTTGGTTCGGTGTTTTTTGGTGCCTGATGATGTTCGCTTTGCTTCCATCAGACCCTTTTCCTGAAACAGGGAATTTGGTCATCCCTGCAGAAGTCCCTGCTCCACCTTCCATGTGGAATGTTTTGATTATG
Organism: Yoonia sp.; assembly: GCA_964230945.1. Lineage (GTDB taxonomy): Archaea > Thermoplasmatota > Poseidoniia > Poseidoniales > Poseidoniaceae > UBA226. Next base: position 32,232 of record CAXRJJ010000052.1, on the reverse strand, counting down.
GCACCAACATTACTGTTGGGCGGTTGGTTGATCGGGTTTGGTATTCTACATTTGACGGACGTGACATGCCCCGCTAGATGGCCAGATACCATCTCAAGACCTCATCCAGGAACAGGATGGTTTGTTGCTATGCCAATCTCTGCCATTCTCTTGGGATTAACCATGGATGATTTGAATACGGTTTCCGATGGCATGGCCCTCAGTGATTTGGTACTAGATTCGGCACACGGGAGAAGAACCGCATTCATGTTGGCTTTTTGTGGCACACTGATTCTCAGTAGTTGTTCTTTACACGCTGCTGCAGTAAGTGCTCATCGCACAAGAATAGGCAGCGATCGATGGAAAGGCCTAGCCGCTACCATCGGACACACATTGTTCCTATTGTTGGTCGGCGGATGGTGCCTATTGGCCGGCCTTCCAGGGGTGGATGCATCATGGGGAGCAACTGCGTTGTTAGCTAAATTGGCAATGCCATTAATTCTCCTAGGAGCGGTTGGAATGTTGTTACCATTGGTAGGTTTTGACGATAGACCGCGTGCCGAATTGTGGGGATGGACTGTGATGTTGATGGCTGGAACACCTGCGCTGGCCCTGTGGGAGCCTCGCTCAGCATTGCTAGCATTGACTCTACTGCCAGCTCTTTCTTTTGCTGCAATAATCCCTCCAATGTTCGAGAAGGATGTACGGCTTTCCAAAAAAAGGAAGAAAAATTGGGTTATTACAATCCTATTGACCGATTTGACCTTGATTCTGTTGTTGTTCTTATTCGCTTTCGATATTATCGGCTTAATTGCGATACTTCCAGTTTTGTTCATTAGCACATTAATTCCAGGAATCCTGGTTCACGCATGGCCTGAACACATAGATTGACGGAATCTGTGAATTGGTTGCTCAATTGCCGTGGCGTTTCTTTTCATTCCCTAACTATTATCAATGCAAAGAATGGCCTGAGAGTTGGGAATCAAGGTTCCCAGGATGGGATGAATGATGGGGAGAGCCTTTCGCGAAGGGATTGAAAAAGACAGAAAAGTACAGTTTCGTCATGGAATGAAACGGATGTTGAACATTGGAGGACGAGCCAAGAGAAGTCGTCTAGAAGAAGGACCAAGGATGCGGGTGCCAGCAATGATCACTGTTGAAGATGAAGAATGGATTTGGGAGCAAGTCAGTGCGGAAGTATTGGCTTCATTATCGCACAGATTGATGATTCAAGGAGAAGATGGAAAGCCGCAACCACTTGGTTGTACAGCAGATTTCGATACCGCTATGGCGTTAGCGAAAGAAATGGCCTCTGAAGGACAGGTTGTACTGATTGAACCTAATCTGTGATTTCAGAAAATTCCAAAGAACCAACTCAGCACACCGTGGTTGGCCAGATAAATTCCTGTCGAAAGCAGAATGCAGGCAGCATACACTTGCCCCTTGGTAAAATGCCAAGCATCTTCCGATTCTTCATCGAAGTATCTGATAAGGCCCGCAGCCTGTTGGATTCCGCTGCCATCCTTCTTGCTCTTCTTGACCGCCATGGTAGACCAGCGTGCCGGCGAAATGCCATCCCTATTTCAACGCGACGGGGAATGATGATTCATTCTTCTTCGCTGATTGAAAGGTCTACAAAGGGAATTTCTTCTTCTTTTTCGGCATTATACAGCAATAAATCATCCGCCGTAGCACCTGTTTCTATCGGCATTTCTTCGTTTTGTTGAACTTGTATTGAGGGATCGTCTTCGGGCATACTAGGTGCGGCTGCGAGAACATCGCCTAGATTCGCTTCTTCGCTTACCGCACCATAGGCTAATTCTTCCTCCTCCTGAAACATTTCATTCCTAGATTGATTAGAGGGATCTGCTTCAATCAGGGCGATATCAATTCGAGCCAATGCTCTTTCCACCGCTGCAGCGTTATCTTCATGCAAAGCCTTGTTTGAAACATCAATATCTCTGAGTGCTCTTTCGACAGCTGATTTCCCGGCTCTCCTATCATATCCAGGGTATTCCTCTTCGTCTAAATTGGTCAATTTCTTCTCCATCTCGTTGATTCGTTGCTCCCGTTTCTCCATCTCAGCCTTGAATCCTGTTCTACAATGGTTCATGTGCAGATTCCAATGTTTTGAATGCTGTTCGGCATCCATTCCAGTGACTTTGACCCAACGTCCTCTACGTACAGGCTCCCATGGAGGTCTGCCTATTGCTGATGCAAGATCAAGAACCAGCCTGCATCTTCTGTCGATTGGACCAGAAAGCGTGATTCTATTGTAAAATGATGAGGCAAACAAGCCAAATCCCCAATAAGGTCTACTCTCAACCTCGACACGTACCTCTTCATCACCAAATTCAATCTTCCATCTCTGCTCATCAAATCCTGGTAACTCAACGATTGTTGGAGGAGCATGGGCACCAAATACCCGCATCAACATCGTCATGATATCTCCGAGAATAATGCTTGAGCCTGCTTTAGGGTGCCTAGATGGACGTAGGATTCCTGCGTCCCCATCGTCTTCTATTCCAAATTCGTCTTTCGCCTTACGCACCTGCGCCCATAACACAGTATTTCTCGCGTCGAGGCTGAGAATAGATTCAGAATCCTCTTGGGACACAAAATGAGGAAGAAGATTGTACACATCATCATTGTGTTAGAATTTGATTCGTTAGGTCATATTGAAATCCTGAACCCCCAACGGGGGCTCAGGTGGAATGGTGGCTAAGAAGAAGTCTTCCTCGAGCAAGAGTGGCGGTAAATCAAAATCTACTGCAGCAAAGAAAGCGGCAGAAACACGAAAGCGGAACGCTGCGGCGAAGAAGAAAGCGGAAGAAGAAGCGGCCGCAAAAAGATCAGCGACGGCAAAGAAGGCTGCTGCTACAAGAAAGCGAAACGCTGCGGCGAAGAAGAAAGCGGAAGAAGAAGCGGCTGCAAAGAAAGCAGCAGCGACTAAGAAGCGGACCTCTGCTGCTGCAAAGAGAAAGACTGCAGCAAAGAAAGCAGCGGCAACAAAGAGGGCGAAGGCAATTGCCACGACCACTCCCGCAATTCCAAAAGAAAGCAAAGCCAAAGCTAGTTCAAAGAAAGCTGAGAGCAAATCAACAAAGAAACAAAGCAAGGCGAAAGCAAGCAAACCAAAGGCAAAGTCCAGTGCTAAGAAATCTCCCAGTAAGGCGGCGAAAAAGAGTAACCCTGCCGCAAGAAAGAAGACAAAGTCCAAACCAAAGGCGGACGACAAAAAGAGTAGAACAATCAACGTCCCAAAAAGTGTTTCAGACATGCCTTGGTTCAAGAAAAAGTGAATTTTCACGCGAATCTTTCATGGACCGACGATGCCCAATACTGGGCGATGCCTAGGAGGAAGTACGGCCGTCTAAGGAAGACCGTTGAAATGCCGCCAAAGGGTAATTGCTCTCGATGTAGAAGTGGAAAATACTGTCCTATCGAAGGGCACGAAGGAAATCGAGTGTCTGCTTCACGCGATTGGAATGGGCCTGAAAAGTCAGTCAAGAGAGTTCGTAAGAGTGGTTGATTCTTCTCCACTTGGTTGCTCTTGTTCTTCCAATGCATCTCTGAGGATTTGTGCTCGCTTGTAGACCTCTCTCAAAGTCTGATCACCAATCTCAAGATATACCCGAGTTGTAGAGATGTTGGCATGACCCAATAAGCGTTGAATCGAAACTAGGTCAGCACCCCTCTCCAATAGACCAGTAGCGAAGTTATGACGTAGTACGTGAGGGGTTAAGCGACCTCTGGGTAAACCTGCGGACTTACCTATGTCGTTCATCAATTTCTGAACAGAGCGCGGGGTTAAACGCCCTCCTCGATTGTTGATTAACAAGGCGCTATCTTCGTGGATGTTACGGGAAATACGACTCGGTTCCCATAATTCTAGTGCTCTGGTAGTCTGTTCAGTGAATAGCACCATTCTATCCTTGTTCCCTTTACCACCGACTACTCTAGCGCTATTGTCCTCTATATCGATATCATGTTCATCCATATTACAAAGTTCACTAACTCTAATTCCGGTATCCAACAGTATCGTGATGATTACATTGGCAACTGGGTTCTCGCAATTTGCAGCGGCGCGGCGCACGCTCTCTAACTCACTGCGATTCAATGTTCTTGGTAGCCTTCTACCACGATGAGGCCTACTGACATGCTCCGGCATACTATGTCCGAGCCAACGTAATAAATGGCCTGCAGCAGCTAATCTAGCGTGTACAGTAGATGGTTTGAGATGACTCAATGACTGCTGCCACACATCTAATCGTCCGGAATGGGGAGCAATGTGAACATGCAATTGTTCAACAGAAATCGACTCAGCCTCATCGCGAGTCATGATATCTTCCCCAGGTAATCGAGTCTCGATCAAAGATCTGACACCAATGAGATAGGATTTACGCGTATTCTCGCTCTTTCCTTCAATCTGCAATTGTTGCCTCCAACACCCCAACCACGCTAGATTGGCTAATCTTGCAAGACGTTGAGGGAGGTTGGGTGAAGGTGCTGTAGGAGATAAGCCATTGTCCTTCTGAGAATCAAGAAAAGTTTGGCGCTTGACCAAGTCCTTGTATCCCTCATCGCGCATGCTAACGCCTCCTTGACCGCCGTAGCGGAGTGCATCCCTACCCCCGGAGGGGTGATAGCCACTGGGGGTGTGACATCATGAAGCCTTCGACAAAACATCGCAAAAATAGCTGAACTTCGGGCCTTTTGGTCCGACTCAGACAGAAGAATCACTAGTTCCTTGAGAGGTGTTGGTGGATTCGACACCGGTTCCACGAGTGACCGACTTCAAAGCTGCTCGCAAAGCCTTGGTAGGCCCATAGAAGATAATGACGTCATCATACCGAAGTTGAGTCTGTGGATCAGGATTCCAGTGGAGTTTCTTGTCCCTAGATAATGCAAACACTGGTATGGAATCTTTCATGCTTGCAGGGAATATCTCTTCAATCATCCTACCTATCAATGATATGTGGTTTCTCAAGTGTAGTGACAATGCCCCTTGGCCAGGTTGAGTCCTCATCAATTGCGCCATATCGATATCCGTGAAATCGTGGTCATCGATAATGAAATCAATGATATGTGCTGCAACATTGACGCCGCTTGCCTTCTCTATACCTTCTAAGCCAGGAGATGAATTCACCTCTAATACCAATGGCCCATCAGTACCCTCCAGAAGATCTACACCTGCAACTTTCAGACCTAGAACTCTTGCTGCACGTTTGGCTACTTCTTCATATTCAAGTGGAATATCGATAGGTTCAACAGTTCCATTGAGGTGATAATTAGAACGAAATTCTCTACCGCGACTTCGCCGACGCATGCTGGCAACAACCTTGTCGCCCACAACTAAAGCCCTGACATCTACACCGTGACTTTCAGCAATGTATTCCTGAATAAGTACCGCTTTACCCGTCAACAACAACGCTTCAACAAGGTGCCGTGTTTCTCGATGAGTGTGTCTGAGGAAGACGCCGTTACCTTGTGTACCTTGTGTGACCTTAACGACAACCGGTAATCCACCTACGTCATCGATAGCATTCTCAACATCCCTGAGGTCCCTGACGTATGCTGTTCGTGGAATATCTATCTTGTTCTTGGCCAATATTTGACTAGCGCGCAATTTATCTCTGCTTTGGATGATTCCTGAACTAGAATTAGCCGTATAGATTCCTAATTGTTCGAACTGACGCATCAGCGCAACTCCATGATCAGTAATCGAATGGCCTATTCGCGGTAGGACTGCATCGTGAGAAAAACGTCGCCCTTTGTGTAGAATCTGGACACTATCTTCGGCAATCATCAAAGAAAATTGCAATGGGTCCAAGACTTCCACGTCGCAATTCCTTTTCCTTGCCTCCTCAACAAGGCGGCGGGTGCTATACAAACGCGGACCGCGCGAAAGAATTGCCAACCTCATGGCTAATTCCCGCGACTCCCTCCCATTTCAATTGAATGCCCAACAAATCGCAAAAATAGCAAGATTAGGGAATCGCGCCTTTGAAGGCGAAGGCGGTACTCCGCAGGGTAATGCCACCAGCATGGGGCCCACCGGATGAACTTGGCGAAGCAGGTGGGCCACCTCCCGCTGCAAGGCCCGAAATGGCAGGACCAGCAGGGCCGCCTCCGGGCGCTGAAGCCATGGATCAAGCAGATAGAGTAGCAAAGGGCGAGTTGAGTACTGAAGAGTTGCGCAGCAAGGTGAAAAAGGCAAGATGGAATGTCTTCATGTACCTTGGAATTGCAGCCATAATGTTCTCTTTTGCACTAATTCCACTACCCGTTCCAGCACCTTGGGATGATGAAACCGTATTGACTGACGATGTTTCAGGTGGAGAATTGCAACGTGAATTACCATACTTGTTTGGAATGCCAATCGATGGTAAAGATAGTACCGATATCAGACTGGTAATTGAAGTGGTTCCAATGGACGGCGGAGATTTCTCTGTGCATGTAATTGAAGCGCATTGTGGAACAGATAAGGTAACTGATGAAATGTTGGAATTTGAGGCCGCAGTTGCAAGAAACGAATCATATTCAGACAACCATATTCTGTTTGAAGGTTCTCAACCCAAGGGAACTTACGAGTTTGAATTCAGATTGGATCCTGGTGGATACTGTCTCCTAGTCGAATACGAAGATTATGGTCATGATCAGGGTTCACTTGAAGTGACTGCATCAGTATATGGCCTGAGAGAAATCGGTGGTGGCTTAGGTGGCATCTCGTTATTGTGGGCAATTTTTGCATTCATCGGAGCGCAGCGAAAAGGTAAGATTCTGAAAGAAAGGACCTCAGTTCGAAGAGGTTCAATGAGTATCGAGGATTCAGTAATGCACGATACAAATCAAGCGGTAATCGGTGCCGGGCCTGCGGGCCCACCACCTGCTGACGGCCCTGCTGGTCCACCTCCTGCAACTGCTCCTGGACCCACGGCTGCTCCTGCTCCTGGACCTACGGCTGCTCCTGCTCAGGCTGCAAGCCCCTATGCTGCAGCGCCAACTGCACCTGTAGCACCTGCTGCACCTACGACAGCATTGAATTACATTGAATCTGGAGATGGATACCACTACATCCTCAAAGCAGACAACACATTTGATCCACAACCGTACATCAAGAATGCTGATGGCACCTATACGCCATTCAACGGTTGAGTCCGTGTCATGTTGAAGGGTATGCAACACCCTTGATTCATGCTCTTCTCAAGCGAGCCTTCAAAGGGTCCAAGTGGCGCCTTATTATCGAGGTCATAACATGGCGTCGGACTCTGCATTGACCGTTGCTGCCCTCAGAGCCCTATGCAAGGACAAGGAATTGGCCTCGTCTGGGAAGAAGGCGGAACTAGTCGAACGCTTGCTCAAATATGGAGCCAGCAGGGAAGAAGTAGGTCTTGAACCGCTGGAAGAAGAGGAAGTCGACATCATTGTTGATGATGAGGGAGAATTGATTCTCGATGAGGAAGAGAATATTTCAACAGATAGTGATGAAGCATCCATTGACAGCATAGATGAGTCAAAAGAAGACGATGTTTTGGAGGCGGAGGTCTTTGTGGCTGAAGTTGTCGATGATGAAATCATCGAAGCGGATGTCATTGAAGCGGATGTTGTCAAAGAAATTGATATTGAAAGTAGCAAAGAAGGGGCGGCATCTGCAAGTAGATTTGAATCCTCATCTCTGGACATGAAAAAGAGCGCTGCTTTGGCAGTAACTTTGATTCTATTGGCCGCTGGAGCATGGTGGTGGTTCAGTCTGGATGCCGAACCATTCACCCCTGACCCTTTACGACATGGGGATAAAATGGGATTCGCCGTTACTGGTGGACAATTAGTCGCAACAGATGATTATGCTTCACAAATCTTCCAATGGTTCGGTTCTGATGATGAAATATGCGGCTTGAACGTACAATTTTCGGGAAGTGGTAGTGTTTCAATTACAGAAGGAGACAGATCAGATATATCTGGTGAAATGAATGACGATCGTCTTGGTTCAGTCAAGCAGATTGGTGGTAATGGATTCTCTTGGTTAACAATGGAACGCAATCTGAATTACGATTTTGACGATGTTGATATCGCCCAAAGTGAAGTCTCCAGTACACTAGGGTGTATCGAAATGCCTTCTGTCAGCGCGAGGTTAGGAATAGATTGGAACGAATGGATTGAATTGAGTAGTGAGAACAGCATTCGTTCTGAATTCGGCTATGAACTAGTGCATCCTGATGGGCAATTACAAGGAGACATTACTACATTTGGACTGAATGGGTTCTTGGATTCTCTAGATTCGATTGGGTTGGGCGCATCGATGATTTTCTCTCCCCTACAATTACATGAAGTACTTGGCAACACCATGATTGATGAAGAAGCGGCTGGAAATGTTTCAGGTTGGTCTTGGCAAGTCACAGGAAGTGAAGATGTTGGAGAGGAAGTTGCTTGGAAAATCCTATTCAGAAACAAAGACATTGAAGACAATTGTTTAGGGCATGCGACTATACACATCTTGGCGGTTCCTTCCTCGCCATGGGCAATTAGACAATCAATTGACCTATTGATTAGCGGTGATGATTCCAGCGATTGTGGAACTTGGCAAGAAATCTTAGGAGATTACGCGATGCCTGATGGTAGACTGGAAATGAAGATGACAATTGAAAGAACGAGTCTTTCAAGGGGTGAAAATCTAGTTGATTTGGGTTATTCTTACGATTCCAAGCCTGACATTTCCAGTCTCAGACCACCTTCATCTGAAATGGCAGATTGGGGCTCTACCGAAAGACATGCTCCCGATTTATCCAGCATTCGCAACCAACCCTTGGAAATTGCCATATCTTGCATTGGAAACACTTCGGGGGGTGGAAATGAAGCAGAAGTCAACCTACAAGACCATGATGCGTACATTTGGAGAGCAAGAGATGATCGATCCTCGCAAGACAAAACCCGATGGAACATGAGTTGGTTGGCTAACGACGATGCAAGTGGATGGTTGGTGGTTGATGTCGCTGGCCAAGGAGGTAGCGAGGAAAATTGTACTTACATCGACTCAGGCTTACTGGATGAAGCACCCGATCACAATCGTCAAGCCATTCCGGAAACTGTTTCCCTGCGTTGGATGGAAGAATCGCGTTGGCTAGAAGAAGGCAAGTTCCCAGAATTGAGTGGAACTAATGGGCTTGCTGCATCTTCAGGAAAATGGAATGATGATTTGAAAATCGGAATCTTGGTTGCAACAGCAGGAGTGAATTTACCTGACACATTTGACTTCTTGCCATTGGGCGACGCAGGTAGAGTCACCGTAGATGGAGTTAGATCTTGGGATGAAGGTGATTGGTCTCACACATTCTCATTCCTTGCAGATGCTAGTGATGGGAAAATGATTGGATGGACGCATACAAGATCGAGTGATTGAGGGTTCATATGGCAAGAAAACTGGGTCGAGGATTAGACGATTTACTCGATGACAATGATGTGGACCTGCCCTTCCTTTCTGCATATGGTGAGGCGGCTAGCGAGCATCTAGAAGGTGGGCATGGTAACGAATCTTCAGAAGAATTGTTTGCTACAATGATTAGACATGCGGGAGAACTGCCAGAAGAGATAAATCTAGAATGTGTTGAAGACGGGGTGCAACTCAATATGGAGTCTAATCAAGTACTTCCCTTGGTACCTTCAGACCTTACAATGCCTGGTTTCGAAAAAGGAAAATTATCCAAGGATAGGAAGAAGGTAGAGGTCCTAATCACTGCTTGGGGAATAGAAGTTCGACGATTAATCGATAGATTATGCGAGCATGCATCGCTATGAGTTTCGACGGAGCAATGCAGCGAGTCCCAATACTCCTACAACTGAAAGGAGGCTGATTGAAGGTATGGATGATTCTTCTTCGACCTTATCTGATTTATCCTCTGGAGGACCATCAGGACAGTCCTTGCCACCCCATTGATCTGTATCGATATCATACCAACAAGAACTCCATGCTTTGGCATATCCCTTAGAAGGGAACTCTTCGGATTCCCCATCATCATAATCTACGGATACCTTCCAATTCACATATGAATGATCATCAATTGTCACCCATGAAGAATTCCAAAAAGTTCTATTTTCACTGGCTTCAATATCTTCCCACTCAGGTGAATCACACACACCATCATTGGTGCACATCTGACGCAGAATCCTAATGCTGGTGTTGTTGTTTGCTGCATCAGAATTGATTTCCACACTTATCGACCAATCCGATTGATCTGCGGCCTCTACAGTGTGATTGATTGCAACTATCGGTGATTCGGAGATATCAGGTTCAACATCTTCACCGCCAGCAGCAGCAACAGTTTGCATTGAACATAGAATCATGATTAGCGAGGCTATGAATAGCGACGACCTCTGCATGGGGTGTCCAATAACCGTAAGGTTTTGAATCGCTCGCTCAAAAGGTTCAACAATATTGTTCAAAACTCCATTTCCCACAATTCGTCGCCTATCCAATGCAGGGTCTTGACCGCCTTGCCACTACTTTCCTCAACCATCTGATTCGCATCCATGCAAGCCCATCCGAGGGCCAAAGGCCGTTTGTGTTCTTGATCTCTTATCCAAACTAAATCTCCTGCAATTATCTCTTCATGTGCAGCATGTATGCCAGCCGCCATACAATCAGCTCCATTCATCAAAAATGGAATAGCTCCTCTATCTACCTCCAACCACGATTTGTCTGGGGCGTGGGCCAAGAGGCCCCTCAATGTCAGTGCAGCGACGATCTCCCCGTCTTCATTCTCAATCTCAACAGCATGCGGTTCACGATTTACAATCATTAATCTCCAACTACCGTATTCAGCAACTTCGAGAAAGGCCCCCTCAAGATTCAAATCGATGCCGAAGCGATCCTCGAGTTTAGATAACAAAGGGGCAACTTGTTTACGACGAACTGGGCGTCTTTTCCTAACACTCCAATCCTTGGCCATGGTCCTTCCTGTGGTAAGCGGTTGAAGAGGATGTCCATCCTATTGCGCATGGGATGTCTCAAAACCATAGCCCTCTTGCAAGGGGCATGGATATCCATCAATTCCACGAAGATCGCCAAAGGAGAATGGACCTATTGATGAATGAAGAACACCTAGGAATCAAGAGATTCCTTGCTTTGGATAGTGCTGCCTATCGCGATGATGCATTGGATGCCAAGACCAAGGAATTGCTGGGATTGGTTGCATCAACTGTTCTACGCTGCCAAGAATGCATAACCTATCACGCAGAGAACTGTATTGAACAGGGATGGAAAAAGGACGAACTCCTCGATGCTTTGAATGTCGCAATGGTGGTTGGGGGTTCAATCACAATTCCCCATATTCGCGAAGTTTGGGAAACAATAACCGAACTTGAGTCGGGGGATAATTGAGATGACATCGATATGGTGCGCAATTAGAACATATTCAGCCCATGCAAAGGAGATGGGAGTTGAAGTTCCCTCAGAACCGGAATATTTTCTCAAACCATCTGCCGCATTGGTATCCTCGCCTGTCAATGAAATCAAAACTATCTCTCTACCCGATAATCAAAGTGTTCAGCATGAATTGGAGTTAGTACTCAAACTGGGCGACTTCTCAGAAGGAGAATTCTCAATTGATGCCGTGTGTATTGGACTCGACCTTACCAATCGAGTGATTCAGAGTGAACTCAAGAAAGGAGGTTTGCCGTGGGCTCGTTGTAAGTCCTTCAAGGACTCGGCAGTTATCGGCGAATGGCATGATGTTCCTTCAGGAAAATTTTCTGAAATTGAATCAAGCTGGTCTATTGACTTGCTTGTAAACTCAGAAAAAAGAATGTCTGCAAATATCTCTGACATGGTTAGATCTCCTTCAACTCTATTGGCTTCATTAAATGAATGGGCGCCTCTAGAAAAGGGCGATATTATCTTCACAGGAACCCCTGAAGGTGTAGATTGGTTATGCGATGGAGACGTTGTAGAAGCAAGATTGAATGATGGCGATGGAATTGTAAAAAGTCGCTTAATTGCTCACTTCTCACTACCCTCAGACTTGAAATAGGGATGCTGAGTCGGCGCTTCCCTGAGGATTTACCATGGCACAATGGCACGGCGTCTCGCGAAGGAAGGCAACAGGTGGCCGCAGAGTCAAGGCTCGCGGTAAGCGCAGCACCGAAATTAGCAGCGAGAAGCAGCTTGCTTTGGTAGGTGAGGCCAAGAGGAAGATATACCGCAAGACTGGTGGAAACACACTTGTAAGAGTTCTAATGGATAATGAGGTCAGTGTATCTAATCCCAAGACTGGAAAAACAGAAAGAGTCGCAATCAAGACTGTTGTTGAGAGTCCTGCTAATCCAAACTACGTCAGAAGAAACGTGTTGACCAAGGGAGCCGTCATATTGACCGAGAAGGGGCATGTTCGAATCACGAGTCGTCCTGGCCATGATGGCGTCATCAATGGCGTTCTATTGGACGAGTGAGTCTGCAAGCGTGCCCTTAAGATGGGCTGTTGATACCGGGGTTTGAGCAAGATGCCCCATAATCCCGATCGTATCGTGCTATGGCCCGGTTATTTCAATTCGCGAAATTCGCGAAGAAATGGGCGAAGAGTAGGAATCGATTGTTCAGTGAACAAACCGGACCTAGAGGGGTTAGCATGGGCAGCCCGTCAAGCTGGAGTCAAGAAGATGAAGCGCGAAGAAGGAATTTGTCACCCCAGCAGACCTTGGGCTAAAGAGGGTAGATTGTGGATTTCAAAATCTGCTGCCAAAGATGACCTTGGAACCTCAAAGAAAGAAGAGATCTTGCAAATTATCGGAAATAGATGGCGCGAAATCAATGTCCAAAGGCAAAACGAGGCTGAGGAAGAAAACAAGCGCGGTCCAAAAACCGGTGACCGGCGCGCAAGAGCACAAAGAAAGACCAGTGGGGCTGCAAGACAAGCCGCTGCCAAGGCGCAAAGAAATAGAAAACAACGTGGACGGAAGAAATGGAAGAAGTGATTCTTCCGTAAAACCGGCGAACCTCTTGAACTGCGCCCTTCTCAACAAATCTCTCGTAAGCGTCATAGGTGTGACCATCTACGTCCCAGCATGAAAGAGTATTGTATCAAATTACCAGATAAACCGGGACAAATGGCTGATCTCTGTGAAGCATTATCCTCGAAGGGAATCAACCTGCTAACCGCCACAGCATTAACTGCTACAGGAGCAGTTGTAGCATTGGTGACTGATGATGAAGAAGGGACCACCGGTGTGCTAGATAATTTGGGACATGAATATCATGTCAGTGAAGTGCTTCTAGTCACAATGCCTCACCAACCAGGTTCTTTGGCGGCCCTTTCCAGAACGATGGGTAATGCTGGTATCAACATCAATTCAATCTACATCATGAGTAAAGATGATGACAAGGCCGTAATTGCTTTCACAGCCGACAATGTTGAAGCCGCAAGAGAAATGATTTGAATCAAACCATATTGATTGGTAGATTCAATTCGACCTTATGCAACCATGAAAAGGGGTCTTGTGCCAATTCTGTTTGAACTCCAGTTAGTGCATTGTAGAGTTCTCGAGTAACTGGGGCTACGTCTCCATCCATGTAGACCTTCTTTTGATCACCATGAGTAATCGAACCTATCGGCGAAATTACCGCTGCAGTGCCGCAACAAAATGCTTCATCTGCTTGCATGGCAAATTCTGCGCTGACTTTGGTTTCAGTCACTTCGTAACCCCTATGTCGGGCTAATTGAATTATAGAATCGCGCGTGATTCCTGGAAGAATAGTGCCTGTTAACTCTGGGGTGTAAATATGGTTATCCTTGACGCAAAAGAAATTCGCTGCACCCACTTCTTCGATGTTGTTATGTTCAACAGCGTCAAGGTAGATGACTTCGGCATATCCTTGCTTTTTGGCATTCTTGGAGGGCATCATTCCCGGCGCATAATTTCCAATCGCTTTGACTCCACCTGAACCTCCGGGGGCTGCTCTGTGATGTTCATCGGAAATCAACAGTTCAATACTGGTTAAGCCTCCCTTGAAATACGGGCCGACTGGAGTAACAAATACACAAAATGTGTAGGATGGGGCGGGTGCTACTCCCATGATTGGCCCTGTGCCCCAAAGTACGGGTCTGACATACAATGCACCACGGCCAGATGGTGGGATGAATCGTGAATTTGCTGCAACAACCTGTTCAACAGCATCGATGAACATGGACTCTGGTACTGGTGGCATTCCTAATCTCGCTGCACCTTTTTGGAAACGGCGGGCATTCTCATCCGGCCTGAACAATACTACATTGTTCTGAACTGTTCGATGGGCTTTCATGCCCTCAAATATGCCTTGACCATAGTTCAGGACACCCGCTGCCGGATCAATTTCTAGATTGCCGTATGGCAACATCTGCCCGGGACGCCACGGTTCTCCCAGCTCACAATTTGCGACATACATGTAATCGGTTTGCGTCAAGGAAAAGGTCAGGGAATCCCAATCGATTTCCTCTCCTTCCGCCATCTTTGCACAACCTGAATGCAGCCAGAAAAACCCGATTGCGTTTGTCGATAAGACTCAGGCTTTCAATACTTGCTGAAACGATTCTTCTCTCTCCACCCTGTTTGTCATTGCCAAGGTTCATGTTTCATCGGCATTCAACACTTGATATGGCAGCAGATGCGACTTGGAGTGGTGATGTTGCCATTCTTAGTGTTCGTTGGAATAGCCATGACGAGGATGGAGTTGCATCCTCCATAATTGAAATTACAGCTCGTTCAAGAAATGGAGATTCCGTGATTGCCTTAGTTCACGGATTTACGCCCGGTATCGAAATTTCGATCCCCGGCGTCTGCAAGGACCCGAGGGAATTGCCTGAAGATATTGAAAGACGGTTGAACAAAGTAATGGAAATCAAGGAAGTGACTAAGATCGATGAACCACGATTAAAGTGGACCGACCTTGGAGAAAAAATGCATTGGTGGGTTAGCGTTGAGCAACCATTCGTAGTACCAAGATTGCGAGAAAGGCTTTCTGAGAGTTGGAATTTAAGCAGTGCTGACATTCCCTTTTCCAATCGCCTATTCCTCGATGAGGACCTTGGGCCTCACATAAACCTCAGTGGGGAAATATTGCATCAAAAAAAGGAGCCCGGAAATACTGCAGATGTCATTGCTGCAGGCGGGAGTGGCCTCTACCCAGTAGACATAGTAATCAAATGTGAACGAAGTAATTTGTCGAATATTGAACCCTTTCCAGCACCTTGGGTGATATTCTCTTTCGATTTGGAAACGAGTATCGAAAATAATCGAATATTGTGTGCTGCAGCAACGATTGAGACCTTGGAATCAGAGTTGCAAGAACCTGTTCAAGAGACTCATACGTTCAGTGGTGATGAAGTACAGATTATGAAGGACTTGACCGAATTATTGAGGAACTGTGATGCGGATATCATTACAGGGTACAATGTCGATAATTTCGATTTACCACGCTTGAATGAAAGAATGGAATACCATAGTCGCTCAACTGAAATTGAGGAGCGATGCGAATTATACGGTTGGGGTCGCGTTCCGATGAATGAAGAAGAATACAAGCGAAACCGACAAGGATTGATTCCGAAAAGAGCGAATACGCGCGCTTGGATTCTTGCTGGACGCGTGGTCATGGATGCTTGGTGGCAAGCCCGTAGCGCATTACGACCACGACGTGAAACTCTGAAATTCGTAGCCGAATTGTTGTTCCCAGATCAAGACGAATTGCACAAAATGGACGTGGATGCTTCGCGCATGGATGAAGAATGGGCAGAACGTCCGGAGGTTGTACTGGAATATTGTGCGCGTGATTCTGCTTTGCCACTGCAGATTCTTCGAAGTATACAAGCAACTAGACGTAAGGAAGCGATTGCATCCGTTGCCAAAGTGCCCTTTGAGACCGCAGCGAATGGAACCACAAGTCAATTGCTCGATAGTCTGGTAATCAGATTAGCCGAATCAAAAGATGTGGCAGTACCATTGACCGGAAGCGCAGCGAAGAAAGAGGGGCAGATACCCGGAGGTTACGTTCACGATGTTGAAGCGGGGATGCACCCTTGGATAGCCGTACTCGATTTCAAATCGATGTACCCTTCAATAATGATAGGAAACAACATCTGCCATACTACTCGCATCGATGTTTCACATCCCATTCAACCTGCAGATGATGAATTGGTACATACCTCTCCAACAGGGGCTCGATTTCGCAATAAGGAAGCAAGAGAAGGTTTGGTTCCCACCCTTTTGCAAGACCTGATGGCCCAAAGAGACCACCACAAGAATGAGATGAGAATTGCAGAAGAAAACAAGGATTCTGCAAAAGTAGCCTTTCACGACCAAATGCAATATGCTGTTAAGATAATGATGAACTCATTCTATGGCGTCTTTGCTTCAGAATTTTACAGGTTCACTCATCACGACCTTGGGACTTCGATTACCGCTTGGGCAAGAAGGAACATCAAGGGAATTATTCAGAAATTGGAGAAAGAAGGACACCACGTTGTCTATTCCGACACAGATTCTATTTTTGTCAGCGTACCAGTCGAAGAAGGAAGCCCCACGGCTCCGCCCGGAGAAAGTGAAGGGAAAGAGAAGTGGCAAGCAGCGATGGATGAAATGATTCGGTTCGGAAACGAAACTGCAAACCGTTTCAGTGAGGATAGTGCAGTGTTGGAATTTGAAACTGGAATGTCTGCTTTCTTCTCACACGGGGCCAAGAAACGTTACGTCGGTAGAGTAGTCTGGCCGAAAGACGATTTGATGATCAAGGGTTATGAAACTCAACGTACTGATTCGTTTCTGGCATTAACAAAAGGTATGCAGAGAATATTCGAGTTAGTGCTGGATG
The DNA here is from genome assembly GCA_964230945.1 of Yoonia sp. Taxonomy (GTDB): domain Archaea; phylum Thermoplasmatota; class Poseidoniia; order Poseidoniales; family Poseidoniaceae; genus UBA226. Next base: position 15,422 of record CAXRJJ010000052.1, on the reverse strand, counting down.
GGGAGGAAACTGCAGCGATCAATCTAGCGAAAGAGCAGATTGCAAAGGTAAGGCGTTCTGAAGTTCCGGCCGAGGAATTAGTGATTTCGAAACTCTGCAAAGGTAAGCAATTGAAAGACGGTAGCATCGATTTCACCAAGGATTACGCAAATCCAAATGGGCAGGCACAAGTCAGAGCAGCGCGCAAGCGCATAGAGAGAAACTTGCCATTTACTCCAGGGATGAAAATCGCCTTTGTGGTCACAAATGCCGGACAGCGCCCAATGGTTGTCGAGCCGTGGAACGAAGGAGAAGAAGATGGGGGAATCAAATCCTATGATTCTCAATTCTATGCAGAAAGGTTGGCTACGGCCTTTGGTAGGGTATCGGAAGCATTTGGATGGAGTGCGGATGAATTGTTGAAAGGAAATCGGCAATCATCACTATTTTCATTTTAAGCCTGTGAAACAGTCAATAATATGCATGGGTAGGGGTGAACATGGTCGGAGAATTATCCCCCGATGGTCAATTCATGTGGGACGGGACTCAATGGATTCCAAGTAATACACCAATGATGCAACAAGCAGTGGCTCCAGCTATGCAACAAGTAGTTGCTCCAGGTATGCAACAAGTTGCTCCAGCAACGATGCAACAACCGTTCATGCAACAACAAATTCCGGGAGACCCCGGTGCTGCAATGTGGATGACTGGAGATCAGATGAATGCTTCTGGTGGAAAGGGGAAGTTGGTAATCATCAGCATTGTTGGATTGTTAGTTGCCGCCGGTGGAGGTTGGGGGGCGTATGAATTCGTCATCGACCCTATGCTTGATCCTGACCCATACTCTCGAACACAATTCGTTGAACACGCGCTAGCACAGCCTACACAAGAAGAAGTGATGAATGGTGAAGTAGATGGTTGGTCATGTGATGTTGAACTCGAAATTAGTGAGGTTGAGGATGAATTTCTTGGTTCGTTCAGCCTCGAAATGGATACGAAATTATCCGCTAGTAATTCGGCAGCATTAGCAGAGGTCGACATGAAAATCGTTTCCGAAGGTTTTCCGATGCCAGCATCTATGGATGTATGGATGTCCGAAAATGAGGTTGCATGGAGAAGTATGGATGAAAGTAGCAAGGCCGAATTCACTTCACTTGAAGGAGAGCCGGCTGACATTTTGTTCAATGATGAAGATGCCATGTTCGTAGACACTATTCCATTCTGTTTCCTACATCATGAAATCGCAGCAGAAATACAAGATGATTCCTCAATCGATTTCTCCTCTGAAGCAGAACGTTTTCCCGATGAGGATGGACAACGTGCTGTCAAAGTGAGTCTTGATCACAGTATTGATGGTGAAGACATCTCAGTTTCAATGTATTTTGATAGTGATAACAATCTCATTGGTGGTAAGGCAAGCAACAGTAGTGGAATGAAACTCTTGATGACTATCGGCACTGATTCTCCAAAGAAGCCTTCTTGGGTCAATAAAGCTGAAAGTGTTGGAATGCCTCTTTACCTTGAAAGCGATTATTGGGCCAACAATACTCATGGGAATTATACTGTTCAGACACAGTTCAATGCGACATATGGAATGAATGGGGCTGAAGTCATACTTTACTCAGAAGAGTATGACGACGTGACATACGAGGATATCAGAACCAAGGCTGTTGGAGTAGATATCGGCGCAGCAAGCAGCCCCTCTGGAGCTTCAGTCAGCATAACCGATGATTACGGTACTTCAGAATGCACATTCTACTACAATGACGTGGCACCATTGAACGAAATCTCAACAGGAGACAGTATCGAAATGGCGTGTGAAGGTGAGGCCTATCTTTGGGATTACGATCTAGGATTAGCAAATGCTGATGGAATCGCCCAAGAAGTTGACATGAATCTTCCCTGGACTTCGTTTGAACTGATGATGGTTGCATTCTTTATTGCGGCAATCGCATTCTCTCGTAAACAGCGTTGATTGCACAATTTCTGTGCTTTCAGGCGAATCCTTGATGGCTGGCGGATTGCCGAGGATTACATGATGAGGCCATTCTCTGCCCACATAGCAGCCCTGCTGACGATGATTGTGCTAACCTCCAGTTTGGCGGGATGTATCTTCTCTGAAGATGAGCCTGAAATCGATTCATCGGTTGAAGCCATCTTTGACTGGACCCCTAAAACATCCATCCAAGCAGGTCGAACTACAGTCACATTCAACGGCGACGCTTCGTTGCCACAAGATGGGTCCCTAACATATAGGTGGGATTTTGATGGTAATGGCAAATCTGATGCATCAGGAGTAAGTGCTGAGAATGTATATGCCGAAGAAGGAACTTATGAGGTGACGTTGACTGTTTCTGACGGATATAATGAAGATAGTAGTACAAAGGAAATAATCGTCATTCCTAAAGATGCTGTTATGCCGGTTGCGGATGCTGGTTCGTTAACTCCCGATGCTGACTGTGACGGCGACGAAGCGCCTGATGGCAGCTTCTATCTAGTCTACATCTGCGAAGATGACAAAGATGCTGGAGACAGAACCACCAAGGTTGAAACCACCGTTACTCTGGATGGTTCAGCAAGTGATTCTGGTAGTACCAATCACTACATCACCAGTTGGGTGTGGGATCTTAATGTTCACGTAGACAGCGATGGGAACGGAATTGAAGATGATGACAACGATTGCGAACAACAGGGGTGTGGAGAGACTTTCGAATGGAAGGATGTACCCATTGGTGAAAGAGAGATTTCACTGACGGTGTGCAATAATGAAGGGGGCTGCAGCAGTGAAGAAGTGTGGGTTTATGTTCACTACAAAGGTGAATGGGAAGACCTACACGTCAATGGAAATCAGACCGATGGTGGAGAATTAGTCTTTGAATCGACATTCGTCTATGATAGAGAAATCAACAACAAAATCAAGCGCGTGAATATGATACTAGTCTATCCAACAGAAGACGATGATTGGGTCGCAGGTAACCCTAGCCATGAGTTGAACATTTACATGTACAATGAAAGTGATGAAGAAGTCATCAACACCACCTCGATGGAACGTGGACAAGGTTGCTCAACCGATGAAGACCATCAGTGTGTATCTTTGGAAATCACTCAGTATGTGATCGACACCTACGAAGATGGGGATTGGAAAATCAAAATCGTCAACGCTAATGCCTATGATGCAGATGGAGTTGCATTCAGTATTGAATTACAATACAAGTGAGAGAAAAACCCTACTCTAAACTAGATTGGAGGGAGATGTACAATGCGCCCTTTCATCACCATCGAAAAGCGCGCTCAAGAAGCGCTTGATTTCTACGAAACCATCTTCCCGAGTTTTTCTCTTCATTCTCTGAAACACCATGATGAACCACATAGTGACCTCATTATGCTGGCTACCTTCACAATCAAAGAACAAGAAGTTATGATCAGTGATAGTTTCGTCTCTCACGAGTGGGGTATTACTCCCGGTATTTCCTTCTTCATCACTCTAGAGAACGAAGAAGAGTTACATTCTCTGGCATCTGCGATTAGCGACCAAGGTAAGGTGTACATGCCTGCTGGTAATTACGGATTTTCCAAACTATTTGCATGGGTTGAAGACCGGTTCGGTGTCAACTGGCAACTCAATATCGAATGATTAGCAATATAGTAGAATTTTGGTTATACAAGAATGTTCATTCTTGAATGCCGGGTATCTCTAACTTCAGAGCATCTGCTGCATCGACCTCAACTTCTGCTTGCAGTATCACTTGCCCCATCATCTTGCCTTGAGCATCCTTACGCAGAGCAACGGTTCCCCCACCCTGTAATGCTCCATTGAGCACACAGTTCAAGGCCCCTATACCTGGTACTGGATGAACCTCGATTTCACCGACTACCATGCCCTCGAATACCTGTTCAAGCCATTTTGCAGTAACACATTCTTGTAACAATGGAAACCACTCTTTTCGATGAGCGATTAATCCGATATTGACCATGTCACCTTTGTCCCCACTTCTACCATGTGCGATTGATGATAAGGGAATACTGATTTTCTCGGTCATCTAAACACCAATTCAGTTCTTGACCGAGGGGCGCTCAAGCCTTCTCAATACCCGCCTTGCAACTCTTCGACGCCACAACCCCTCGGGCTCTCCTGCAGCCATCTTCTGAATCCTCGCCAACACTCCATCTAATCGCGGATCCATCTCTTTGAGTTTTAGATGTAGAGTCTGCATCATGGTTATCTGGATACGGGGCTCCACCAACTCTCTTTGTAACAAGAACGGGAAGAAACGCAATTGCTCACGCGGCCTAGCTCTAGCAGTATATCCTGCAACTCCAGCAGGACCGGTCAGAACCAATGGAGCGATGGCTCTAGAGAATTCTATCACTTCTGAACGCATATGGCTCTTAGCGGCCCATCTAACATTGATTTCGCTTGGTTCAACTGCTAAATGTTGAAGCCCATTTGGCAAAGAAGCACCTGCTCCAAAGAACTCGGTGTAGATTTCCAATCCTTCAAGGTCAGATAATCTCTCACGCAGAACTAAATCGGTTCTTTCGGCTCGTCCTTTAGCATCCGGCCCGGGAATAATCAAATCTCCTGCTGCGAACCATCCATCTTTGTGATTGGAAGAAACCTTCAATGTTGGAGGAGCCGGTTTTCCACGAGTACCCGAAACCAAGACCCTGTCTTTTCCAGCATTATTCAGTTCGGTTTGTGAAAGATCTACAACCACGTCTGGTGTCATATAGGCTGTCGGGTTACCAATTTCATACAGCATCTGTTCAGCAACTGTCCTTCTTGTGACGCTTCCTCCTGTGCCTTCCAACTTGGTAATAATCGCTGTTCCATCTCGGTTAATTTCGGCAATAGGGTATCCAACATCTGCCAAATTGGGAATCACTTCCCAATCGCTTGAATTACCTCCTGTGACTTGAGCCCCGCACTCAATTAAATGTCCGGCTAAAGTCCACCCAGCGAGTACATCTAGCGGATTCTTGATGTCTGCGGGTGCCCAATCCTCGACAAGAGAGAACATCGGGAGGCCTTTGTCCACAGCACGAGATGCCCAGCCTTGAGAATGCAACATACTTCCAACGATTAGACTAGCATCCGCCACACGTCCTGTAATTACGATATCAGCTCCACGTTCAAGTGCATGGGCAATGGCTCCAGCACCAAGATAGGCATTAGCGGATACAAGTTCATCCCTTACTTCTGAAAGAAGCATTTCAGAATCCATGTGTTCAACTGTTCTTCCGCCATCTAGAACGTCGTCGATTAGTGGTAACACATCATCCCCTGAAACCATAGCGATTCGACAGTCAACCCAACCGATTTCACAGGCTAGAGCCAAAACTGCTTCTGCACAGGCGTGAGGATTTGCACCTCCTGCATTAGTTACCAGGCGCGTTTTCTTTTCATGTAACAAAGAAATCCCGCCGGCCTTCAACCAATCCAAAAGGTCTGTTGCCCAGCCTTTCTCGGGATTTCGGGCTTTTTGCTTAGCCAAAATCGACATAGTGACTTCTGCTAGATAATCCATAGTGAGGTAATCCAATTCTTCTCCAACCAACAAATCGATTGGGGCGAATACCTGATCTCCCCAAAAACCGCCTCCGCCGCCAATTTTGGTCGCGCCCTGCCCCTGCATCGGTGTAAGTTTTACACGGACGTTCTAAGGAATTACGCTTCTAGGCTATGAAAATCTAGCAAATGCGGGGTATGTAGCACAGTTGTCGCGTCGCGGTATTGATATAGTGATGTCCGGTCGGCGGGTCGCACCAAGGAGTGAACAACATGGGTTCTCAGTGGGAAGATAAGAGCAAGCCGCACCTAAACATAGTTTTCATCGGTCACGTAGACCATGGAAAATCGACGACCGTAGGACGCCTACTACTAGATAGTGGGCACATAGAAGAACACGTTATCGAGAAGTTCGAGAAAGAAGCTTCCGAGCGTGGTAAAGCCGGATTCGGGTTTGCATATGTTATGGATGGACTAAAGGAAGAGCGCGAGCGTGGAATCACAATCGACGTAGCACACAAGGAATTCTTTACTCCAAAGTACTACTGGACCGTAATCGATGCTCCAGGGCACCGAGATTTCGTCAAGAACATGATCACCGGTGCAAGCCAGGCAGATGCAGCTGTTCTACTATGTGCTGCTAATGATGGTGTCAACGCACAGACCAAGGAGCACGCTTTCTTGGCTCGTGTTCTAGGTGTCAAGCAACTAATCGTCCACGTTAACAAGATGGATATATCTGGTGTTGATTGGAATGAAGACAAGTACAAGTCTACCTGTAAGGAAGTTGGAGACTTGCTAAGAATGGCTGGATTCAATCCTGATGATGTACCAATGATTCCTGCGTCCTCTTTGGATGGAGACAATGTCTTCAACAAGTCCGACAAAGCATCATGGTACAGTGGCCCAACTCTATTCGAAGCAATCGATGGTGTGGAAATGCCACCAAAGCCAGTCGACAAGCCACTACGTCTACCTATTCAGGACGTATACAAAATCAGTGGAATCGGAACTGTACCTGTCGGAAAGATCGAGACTGGTATTCTGCACGCTGGAAAGACCGTCGTCTTCAACCCAAGCCAAAAGAGTGCTGAGGTCAAGTCGATTGAGATGCACCACACCCACGTTCCTAAGGCTGAGCCAGGGGACAACGTTGGATTCAACGTTCGTGGATTGGCTGCAACCGACATCCGCCGTGGAGACGTTGCTGGATACGGCGATAGCGAGCCAATGTTCGTTCGCCACGACGAGAGTTTCGTCGGACAGATTCAGTTGATGGATATCCCCAAGGCTGTTTCCGTTGGATACTCTCCTGTTTTCCACGCTCACACCGCTCAGGTCGCTGTACGCTTCCTCGAGTTGTTGGAGAAGACAAACAAGTCTGGCAAGGAAGCGAACCCTTCCTTCCTCAAGACTGGAGATGCATGTCTAATCCGTTTCCAACCTACCAAGCCAATGGCAATCGAGCAGATGGACACCTTCCCAGAGTTGTCCCGCTTCGCTATCCGCGATATGGGTAAGACCGTCGCTGCTGGCGTTTGTATGAAGATCGAAAAGAAGTGATTCGATCAGCACGAAGTGGAGATGACAAGGAAGGCGTGATCATTTGGCGGGCGTTACAGTCATCAAATTGACCGGTGAGAATCACCGCGATGTCGATTACGTATGCAGCCAGATAAAGAGCATCTGCGATAATGCAGACATCAAACTAAGGGGACCGATTCCTCTGCCCACTAGGAGACTCGTGGTACCATGCCGCAAGAGCCCTGATGGTGAAGGTAGTGAAACGTGGGACCATTGGGAGATGAGAATTCACAAGCGCATGTTGGAAATGAAGGTCGGCACAAGTAAGGATGAAACTGCTCTGCGCAAAGTCCTGAAGTTACCGATTCCGGATACTGTTTCAATCGAGATTTCACTACGTCACGCTAATTGATGCGTATTCATAGTGGAGCTGCTTCTGCAACACCTGCTTGAATCAGGTAATCTGCTATTTTTTGCTCTAATTGGTGCACGTCACCCGCCTCTAGATCGATTTCTCCGTCAGCGGTTGCAATCGGTTCATCCGATGATTGCAATATTCTGATTCGCAACAATTCAACTGATCCTTTACTGCCTCGATTTTCATTATCAGATGGTGGTTCTTGAATTTGGACTTCTTCCTCTAAGGGTTCGATTTCGACTTTCTGAGTGGCTCCCGTTGATACGAGGTCATCCAAAGTCATGGTAGATTTCTTCTCAGGAACAAATACTGGGTTTTCATCAATTAGCGGTCTTTCTTCTGTGGGAGGAGGTTGGTTAGCCATTTCCATCATTTCTGGAAAGGCTTCCATTCTAGCGATTCTCGCTTCTTCATCCTCTTCAAAATCTTCAATCTCTGCTTCTTGTTGCATTATGATCTCAATTGGTGGAGGCCCACGCCCTGTCAATCCACCAGGTTCTTCCACGAAATCATCCAATTGTTTAGTCCCTTGACTCACTTGCGGAATATGTTCAACAGCACCTGCACCACTTTGCATTTCCACCCAATCTACACTAGATTTGAATGACTCCACCAATCGCACGCATTGATTGTAGAATTGTTTCTCTGCAGCATCGTGCTTGTTCCAATCCAAAGATGGGATTCCTGCCGGATCAGCACCGCCTTCTGGTCTGAAATCTGAGGAAACTGCATGATTCAACAATGCCACCAATCTTTTGCGAGCAAGTTCCGTTAATGTCCTTCGAACATTGGCCTGTCTTCGACTGGCCGTATGGGAACGGAGATTGTGACCCTCGGCGCGGACAGTACGATTCAATTCGCCCTCGAGATAGTCCAACAGCTCAGCGCTTCTACCCCAGAAATCAGAAAATGGTAGTGGAACTGGCAATAGGCGCTCAACTTGTCTGCGAAGAGTTGCATTCAACTCCTCTTCCATATCTTTGGCCCTCTTGGGGTCAAGATTGCCCGGCTTTTGTGAGTCCTCTCCCATCCCTCTCGCCGAGTGTGCAACGCGCCCATTCCTTGAATGCTCGCACCAATTTACCAAGAAATACTGGTGTGTCGACTATTCACAGGTTTCAAGTCCATCGGGCCGACGTAGTCGGCCCGGGTATACGCATGCGTACACGAGAGCGGAGGGGGAGTACGGGGGTCTCACTCTCGATCGTATTCCTTCTCTTGCTGGGAGGAATGGTTCCGTTAATTGGAACAGGTGTGGCGTTCCAAACAAATTATTCTGGTAACGATCCTTTGGGATTCAACACCACAATGGAAGGAAATCATTCGTCGGTTCTGAGTAGTGGGTTCAGCGTTCCCGCCAATGCAACAATAACCGGCGGATGGATGAATGTGAGCAATGATTGGGACATAGATGGGGGGAACGGAACCTGGTTCGAATCGGGAGTTGCAAATCGAAGTTTAGACATGGGAGTAAATGATTTGACTTCAACATCCCATTTCGATGGAAAAATCAGTCTCGCCCCAGATAGAAATGTTGGTTGGGTGGATGATTTTGAAGATTTAAAATTGCAATTCACAGGGTTTACAGCTTCATCAGATATCTGGATGGTTAGTGATTTGAATATCAGTGCAGCAAATGGTTCACTCCCGAATTCCATACCGGAAGGGATTCTATTAGCGGCTGCAACAAAGGCTGGAGGGTTGCCCGCGGGAACAGAGGAATGGCTACAACTAGATTCTGTGGATCTACCTACAGTAGTGAATAATTACAGTTTACATTTCGAACATTGGTTGAACGTGGATGTGAATGATGGGGCATGGGTAGAAGCCCGCTTGGATAACGGTAGTTGGAATAAAATTCAACCAATAGGTGGACATTCTCAGAATCTTTCGAACGGGACTCCGGCATTCGTTGGCTTGAATGCTAGCGCATGGAGTCATGTCGAGTACTCATTGGATCATCAACTAGGTCTAAATGCCCTGCAAAATGCCAGCACTATCAGTTTCCGTTTCTATATTAGCACTGCAGAACAAAGTATGGAAAGACCGGGGTGGTTCATTGATGCAATCAACCTCAGCAATACTGGAGAGCCGACCAATTCATGGTTCCATGGAAATCTCAATGGCGCTTATGCAGCAAATGCAGATGGTGCAATCACAATTCTAACCAATACCAGTGGAATGACTTCACCTATGGAATTAGAAATGTGGGTAGACTGGGATATCGAAGGGAACAATAATGACAACCTGATGGTAGAAGCGAGTCTTGATGGTAGCAATTGGAGCCTTATTTCTGCACCACCGGGCATTCCAGGTTCCGGAGTATATGTGGACGGGGTTTGGTATTATGCCGAATCAAATGGCTTCAAGCAGATCATGATGCCGGTTTCTCATATCTTCACAAACAAATCACAGGTATGGTTCAGATTCAGAGTCTATACTGACAGTCAAGTCAATGGCGGATATGGAATAAGTGGATGGGAGGGCGTTTACCTTGACGACCCAACACTTCATTCAAACATTCAAATGCCAAATCATCAGATGTTATTGCTAGACAATTTCTCCAGCAACAACAGCGTCACTACCTCTTCTCCAAGTGGTTCTGTTCAACAATGGCAACATGTGACAAATCATGGGCATAATGGTCCCACATGGACTGCTTTTGGTTTTGAGGACTCTCCACTCTGGCCCGACGGGTGGAGTGTCGAAATAGAGACCGGTAACAGGGGCTGGGCCTTCGGGCAATACCCCGGACATGGACCAATGACTGGCTTCCCAAGTGGCTCAAATGGTGCTGGAATAGAATTCGCAGGAAAATATCTACCAAACATGTGGACACACCTTATCAGTCCTGAAATGTACATACCGGACGATGCCAGTGCTCGATTAGCCTTCCAACATTGGATGTGTGCCGAGCCAAATTGGGATGGTGGAACCGTCTATGTTTCGACAGATGACGGGAATACATGGACTCACTTTGGACAGAACAGCAATAATTTCTACGATACCAATTCCACTGTCAATCCTAATTCCCCATTACATCTCAAAGGAATATTCGATGGTTCCCTAGTGCCATCAGGTTGTTTCAATGCTCACCCATTCTCTATCAAGAAAGCGGATGTTTCGCACCTAGCAGGACAAGACGTTCGCTTCAGATTCTCTTTCTTCTCAGATACTTACGTAGAAGAATGGGGTTGGTATTTGGATGATGTTGGAATTGAAGTCGATTATTTCGAAAGTCATGGGAATTGGACCTCACCTCTGATTCATGCCGATGAATGGGGTTATGGTCTGTTAGATATCCGCGGCAGCATACCCGTGGGAACTACAGTCACCGCATCAATTCTGAGTGAAAGTGACGTTTTGATATTAGAGAATATGAGTTTACCATTGAATCTTCAAAGCATCAATTGGACCGCTCACCCTTCGTTGAAAATTCGTCTTAATCTCTTCACCACCGATCCATTACTAACACCCGTTATTGACAAAGTGAGTATAGGTTCAGACCTACACCTGACCAAATACTCTGTCAATTCTGAATGGAGTGATGGTTCTGAGTTCGGCTTCAACACTGATTATCCAAGTTGGCATAACCGTAACAACAGATGGGAATCGAGTGGAAGTGGGAGTTCATTCCTTGGATTCACATTCGTTGAACATCGACCAATCAAAGAATTGCAATTGAACTGCATATGTAGCGGAGTATACCTGAGCACTGGGGGACAAGCACAATTGATCTCTATACCCACTACGTTAACTCAAACAAGAAACGCCGGTATGGGGCAAGTCATCGTTTCTCTGTCAATTAATTCAAACGGTTGGATAGAGAGTTTCGATATGCGCGCAAGATACCATGGACTGGCAAATGATTCAGCCATCGATGTTGGAAATGATGGCAAGCAGAGTGACAAAGGTTGGGATGATGGTGAACCAGAGTGGGCTTGGCCATACAACACTAGCCACCCGATATCGCACCACGGACTACAATCTGAAATTGACCACGTTGATGTCTCAAAGAATGGCTTGACAACTAGGCATGATGTGAACTCCCCTAGCATCTCAATGGTAGTTGAAAACAGCACTCTGAATCTCAGCACTTACATCCCGAGTGATGCAGAGGTCATCTCCTTCCAATTTGCATTTACCACAACCTATCTTGGAGCTGATGCAAATAATTCCACATTCGAAAACGAATGGGATGGACTAGATCTGGGTCAGACTGGTTCCCAAAATCAAGGAATCAATGAATGGAGTATGTTGATGTTCGGACCTCAAACAAATTTCACTATTCCACAGGCCCTAGAATTCCAAGAATTCAGGCATCTCTTCAATTTCACAGGAATATGGAAGCTTGAGGTGCATCGAATGATGTTCACATACGACTTAATGGAAAACATCTCCTTGGATGAAAATGATCTTGCAGATATTCTAACCGAGCAAGCGCTTATTCAGAATTCCACACAAGTAGAAATCCCTGTCAATTTCAGTACATCTGGAGGAGGCGTGCATATCGGAGGGGCTATCCTTTGGCAATACATGATTACCAATACGGTTGTAGAGACTCCTGATGCAATGGTTCCAGACGGCACCATATATCGAACGGTTACTTGGCATCAACATCTCCGCGGACAAGAATTCACATCGGTTGAACTGATGCTTGGCCAACACAAGAGTACAGATTCTGCGGAGATTTTGATGCGAATCATAAACCCACAATCCTCTGAGCCATCATTTGAACAACCACTTGGTCAAGGGTTGATCGAGTGGGATTATTCTAACACCACAATAACTCAAAGAGACAATGGTTGGGAAGTTGAATGGTATTGGAGTACTCTTTGGCTGTGGGATGATAGGCCGCAACTTCATTTCATGACCGAAGCCCATGATGCAGTAGGAACAGAACTTGGCCCTGCAGTTATGACTACGGGGTTCAGTGCTGGTAACGCAGTAGAGAACGATTTAGAATTAGTCAACATTCATGTCGAAGATCAATTCGGTAGAGAAATCTCTGACATTCTTGACCCAGAGTATCCATGGCCAGTGGCTGCCGGTTCCAACGTCTATATCGAAGGGCAAGTGAGATTCGAGGGGTCTGTCGACTCATGGGTTCCCATAGGGGAAACTGAAGTTGAATTATTCCTCAAACAAGGTAATTTCTCTACTTCCACGATTCTTGAGGTCGGAGAACAGGGTGCTTGGAGTCACAACCTGAACATTCCTCAAACAAATGCCGATTTAACTCACCAAATTCCAATGGTTTTGGAGGCATATCTACACCAAGCGGGTCCTGATGATATACCCGAAGGTTTGGTCGAGGATTCGACTACTGGTATTCGCGGAGCCGAATTTATCTGGGATAACGACGGTCCAGAATTGGGCACCTTGTACGCCATGACTCCAAGCGGAGATCAACCTGCAAATGGCCATGTTTGGAACAAGAACATCCCCCTAGCACTTGGGCTTCAAGTGAATGACCAAAGCGCATTGGGTGACGAACTTACCCTCCATTATTGGAGAGAGGCATTGGATGACGATGGAGATAAAATCGCGCAAGAGAATGAATATGGGCAATTGACTGTGCAGTTAAACAAAGGCGTTTCAGAATTCATTGAATTCCCATTCATTGATGTCGATAATTCATTGCAAAAAAGCGTAATCAGCGTATATGTTAGTGCGAAAGATTTGGCTGGAATTCAAGTAAACGGAGGAGGGGAATATGGGCTTGAAAACGACTTGGCCACCATTATTCTAATGCAAGATACTCCTGCTGAAGTTGTCGCTTCTGATGTAGAGATGCAATTACACGAGGACGAATTCCTATTGCCTGGGAATAAACATGTATTCACCTTTGTTGTTGAAGATGAAAACGGATTGAACAGTTTGGATTCTGTGTTCTTCTCGTTGACTGAGGGAGAGGTAGATTGCATGCTAGAATACCAACCATGGTCAATAATTCCAATATTGTGGGATGAAGGTTGCTTCCAAGGTGAACCAATATTCGAGATTGTGGATGAACATCCGAGATACACCGTAAATATTGAATTTGAACTGAAATGGTCGAGTATTGAACTATTGGGTAATGCAAAGCACATCCCTTCATTTAGAATTGAAGACTTAGGAACAGATCTAGGTCTTGGACTTACTAATTTGGAGTGGCTGGAATGGTCATTATTGACTCAACTTGAAGTAAACGTTCTGTCATGGATGGATTTGGTTCCGACCAGCGGTACTCTATTGGACGACTCGCTATTTCTAGCACCAGGAGACATCATTGACATAGAATGGGGGCTGAAATATGCAGGCACAGAAATACCAGCACAGAATCTTCCTGAAGGTGTTTCGAGTAGTGCACGGATACTCGGTGGATTAAGTGAAATGGTGGTGAATGCAAATCTCTCGGACAACCAGAGTGGACTTGCTAGATTCGCTTTCAAATCAGATGACTTCCCTAACAATAGAGGGAACCTAGTAATCGATATTTCTGGGATGGGAAATTACTCTATCGATGATTTGGAGTTGAGAGTAATTTTGGATGACGATGCTCCGCGTTTATCTTTCCACAGCACTTCGATGTTAAGAGTCAGATCGGATTCTTTGGATGGAATACAAATTTCGTTTTCAATCATCGATGACCACGGCATGAAGCCTGGCCCTCTGATGTTTTACTGGAAGTTTGAAAGAAATGGATTGTCATTGACCGGTGCTTCAGGAGAATTACAAGTTGACCACATTTCAGGTGGAATATACAACGATATCCTCAACCTAAGTGAAGCCCTAGAGGGCGTTGAATTACGGGGTTCAGATGATCTACTGGTGTGGGTAGAAGGTGAAGACCTGAGTGGCAACATATTGACTGGCCCGGGTTCCAAGACTGAACCTCGACGACCAAGTTGGGATTATATCAAATTCTCACCCCAAGTAACCTACATTTCAGTAGAACCAAGGGTACCTAGCCTTGGAGAAATAATCACAATCGATGTACAAGTGCAGAATACTGGAACACTCGAAGGAAATACTAGTGTGATTCTGATTCAAGCAATTGATGGGCAATTAACCGAATTGGAAATTACAGAGGATTTTAAATTGCTACCAGGGCTTTCTGCTCAGTTCTCCTTCGAATACGAAATAGCCTCTTTCGGAGACCAACAATTGTACATAGGTCTCGAGGGAGAAGAAGGCATGTCACCAAGTCCCCTGGGAATTGTAAGAGATTCGTTGATTGACGATAACGCAGCAGGCGACGAAATGAAATGGATCTTAGGAAGTCTCGTCATTATCGTCTGTATATTTGTTGTATTCATGCTGATACGTTCACAATTACATTCGGAAGATGAAGAATACGAAGTTGAATGGGAAGATGAGGAGGAGGAAAATCCTGTATTACCATCTCCAAAAGTAAAGCAAATTGTAGAGATTCCCCCTCCAAGACCGCCCGAACTCGACATGATTCGTGAAGAAGAGTAGAGGGTAGCCTTGATGAAAGATAGAGCATGGGGGCATCCAAGCCGGGGTTGGAGAGCGGTCAAATCCGGGGGACTCAAGATCCTCTCCCTAGTGGTTCGCAGGTTCAAATCCTGCCCCCGGCACTACAAATCAAAAGGATTTGAACCAGACTTGAACTGAACATTCAACAACAATACTGCCGTTCAAGACTTAGGTTCAAATGCTGCCCGCCGGCACCGCAATCCGACTGAAGTTATTCAGTTAGAGATCTAATTCATCAAGATCTAACATCGTCGGCATCGCAGCATCAGCTGCTGCTGCTTGAGCCATTTCATGCTGTTTCCATTGAGGGAGGTCTGCAGGGTCGTCCCAGCCCAACTCTTTGGCCTTGGCTAAATCGCCAGTCTGTACATAATAGTCGACCCACTGTTGACGTCGTTGCTCTTCTTCAGAGGCTCGCTCTGCCATGATGACTTCCATGGCCTGATCGGTCAACATCGTTCTACCGCTTCGGCGAGCAGCCTGTCTGCTAATTTGAGCAATCAATAC
>CAXRJJ010000051.1:0-33246 GCA_964230945.1 Yoonia sp. | reverse complement strand
GATGGTGGTAGTGAGGATGCAACCTTACAGATTGCTGAAGAAGCAGGTTGTACGATTCTCCATCAATCCTCCAAAGGAAAAGGGCTCGGTTTGCGCCTAGCATTCGAGGCTTTTCTCTCAGGAGATTACGACCGATTAGTTATGCTCGATGCGGATGCAACTTATGATCCATCAGACATTCCATCCCTTCTCAAGGCTTTAGACGGTGGCGCCGATATCGTCATTGGTTCTCGACTCAGGGGCAAAATGGAACCACATGCAATGAGTCACCTCAACTATCTTGGGAACAAGATTCTAACTTGGATTGCGGTCTGCCTGTACGGTGCTGAGGTCTCTGACATTTGCTCTGGCTACTGGGGCTTCACCCGCAAGGCCATAGAGACACTGGATCTCAATTCTGTATCATTTGAGATAGAAGCGGAGATGTACGCCTGCGCTGCCCTTTCAGGCCTGAATGTCACTCACGTCCCAGTGAGTTACAGTAACCGTGTAGGCGAGCCTAAACTAGGTTCAATGCACGATGGTACACGTATACTTCGCAAACTGCTAACGCGCAGATTCCTCCAGCGAGTCATCAAGTAAGTGAGCGGCAAATGCCGCTTCCACTCACTCTTCGTCTTCACGGCGCAAAGCCAACATTATGACTGCACCCAATAGGGCGGTAAAGGAAAGCACTGCAGAGAATCCAGGTACGAAACTAGCCGCACTTGTGCTATCTTCTTCTGTCTCCTCTCCTTCTCCTTCTTCTGGCGCTTCAATAATGACCTTGAAGTCATACTCGCCACCACTTGCAGCATCGTACCACTCTGCAGTGAAATCGAAACTACCCTGGGTGCCAGAAGGAATTGTCAACTGAACGAACCTGTTCACATTGCCTTGGGCAGAGAAATTGACTTCCGAACCAAATGGTGGAGCGATTATCAATGTCATCTCATCACCATCTGGATCCTCACACTCGAAGTATACTGAGAAAGTTTCACCAGCGGTTACTCGGATATCCTCTACACTATCACCAGCGGTGAAGATGGCCATTCCGTCTCCGGACATGTCATCACCATCTCGATACCACTCGATATAGCAGAATGGTGGTGTATTGACCTCTGGATCAGTTCCTGGATCAGTTGGATCGGTTCCCGGGTCAGTTCCAGTCCAGTTTTCGTCATGCTCAGTATTGAATTCCAGTGTACCTGGGAATACATCATCACAAGTAAGTATCAGGCGGTGGTATCCATCGTCCATGTTATCGAACGTTAATCCACTATTGAGTCCATTACCTTCAACGATCCATCCATCAACTCCTCCGACGAACAAAGATACCCTCCAATCCTCTGGCATTTCATCATCCTCACAGAGAGGTTCTCCCGCGTCATCATTGCTGAATAGTCCTAGTACTCCGGTTCTATCATCGGTAACTGGCAAACTAAAGATCATGAATTCCACAAATACTGGATTCTCTTCTACCAACCCATAGATCCGCTCACCTTCAACTTGGAACTCGATTTCTCCAAGTGGCAAACTATCCCAATAGAATTCTTCGTCATTTTCATCCCACTCAAATTCATCTCCTTCAATCATCATCATCATGAGCATATCCATCTCATCCTGACTGATTAGGCCATCTCCATCGCCCATTTCTTCATCGATCATTGCAATGATATCGGTGCTCAAAGACATCTCCATCTCCAGATGCAATTCAGTTCCATCCGGACCTTCTCTGATGGTTGCCCTGTAGATCCACTCGAATGAGTCAATGTAAGGCTCAACGAATTCACTCATACCACCATCATCTCCACCATCGTGGTGATCACGAACAACAGTGTGCAAATCCACGGTATGGTAAGTGGAAGTCTCTTCGTAAGCAATGAAACTCATTGGCACCCATGTGTTCTCATCCTTGTGGTCAGTAACCCCTTGGTAATCTACCCACTCTCCATCGATTTCTCCAGAGCATTCGATTCTTACATTCACGTAATATTCACCTTCTGGAAGGTTATAGAATTCAAACTCAAACTCAGTAAACGAATCACCCAAGCCCCATGCGTGCTCTGACCAATCAGGATATGGTCCATAGGTTGCATCTCCGTTCTCATGATCAAGCCAGCGCTGTTCTGGAATCAACTGAACTTCAAGCCAATCACAATCGCCCAAATTGTATTCTTCACTACCTGGCCTATCATGCCAATTCACGGTGAGTACCATGCTGGCTTCGCCATTCAGATTCTCACCAGTTGGACAGCCATCACCTACACAGATTACATTGCCATCACTTGCCAACCCTTCATCTGTTTCGGAATTGAGTAGTTCTACTTCGAGGTCATAATATCCATCTTCTGGTGAATCAAACACTACTGTGAGATATCCACCAGGTATCTCAACCTGTGAATCAGAATATTCTTCAATTACTTCACGACTATCTGGAGTATATCTTATCAGTTTGACCTCAAGAAGATAATCTGTTTCATCATCAAGATTAGACATAGCGACTTCGAACTCAATATCAACACCGGTACCGAATAGATGATCATCATAGAATTCTATCCAGACCTCTTCCGAATGGTCTCCAACATAGATATATCCATCTGAGTTCGCAAGATCATCTCCACCAAAGGCTTCAGAGAGAGTCACTTCTACCCAATATTCTCCTTCATCAAGCGCAACAAATGTGTTGTAACCCTTCCATTCGTTATCATCGTATGTGAATTCGAAACTTCCCCCACCGATGTTATTCGATTGGTTGCCGTTCGAATCAATTTCATAAATCTCATAACTTAGTAGATAGGTGTCATTATGCCTCAAGTCCCAGAAATTGAATTCCAATTGACCACGTGAGCCTTCATAATAGAAAGAGACACCTGGTTCAGCCCAACAATTCACTTCACCTATGCCAACCTTCTCTTCATCATCTTCACTCAGAAGATTCCATTCGTTGTCATACAGGTACACTTCAACATTGTAGCATCCCTCGGACAAGTTATACAACTCATACCTGTAGCTAAGATCATGATTCCAGGAGAATTCATTCACTTCACCATCATCAACTAAAGTGTCATCTTCGTCATAAACAGACCACAATATGTTGTATTCCTGACCTTCATCAAGGTCCCATGCTCTGATATCCATTTCCAAATACGTATGAACATTCTCATTTTCGTCCCAGTCCTCGCCACCATGTGCCCAGACCTCTACTTGCGGTGGCCAGCAGTCGGCATCGCCGATTTCAAATCTCCAATCGCTGTAAGCAATATCCCAACTTTCGCCTTCTTCATACAAAAATACATTCAATTCTAGACATCGGCCATCGGCAGCAAATGGTCCCAAACTCAATTCTTCATGAGCCGAAGTAACACCGTTTACCGTGTAGGAACCATTCTCATGCTGCGATGATTCATCGTCAAGAACTTCCCAATGGACATAATATCCTATTGAGTCATGTAGGCCATCTATCTTGATCACTACGTCTACTTCCTCAGTATCTGAATAATCATGTCTATGGTCTGCACTTTCAATGTGTATCGAGGGATACCAGCAGGCGAGATAGTTGCCTTCTTCGTCAGTTGAGTCCCCCACAACAAAGCGCGCGTCAAGATGATGATCCATTTCACCAGCAACGTCGGTTAAGCTGATTTCATAACAGCCATCAGGAAGGGATCCCAGATTGTAAGTATAACTCTCATTCCAAGAACTGATATTGACGCTAAACATACCAAAGTCTGTGTACTCAATATCATCACTCCATAATTCATAATCCATATCCACGGTTTGATTAACAGGGAAATCGTAGAAGGTCATATCAAACCATACATCATTTCCACTTGTGAAAGTAGTGCGGTCAGAATGCAATTCAATCCATGGATGCGCACAATTCACATCTCCGACTGAGAATCCATGTCCACTCCTTGCAAAGTCGCCATCATCTGATACAAGGTAAACCTCGATAGCATAGCAGCCATCTTCAAGTGGTCCGAAATCCCAATTCAACTCAGTGCTCTCCCCATAGGCTGTGAAGTCCCATTGAGATGTGGAATCAAGACCAGATTGATGCTTATGCAACTCTACCCTGATAGTATGATTACTCATATTCATCATATTGTCGATAAAGATAGCAAATGACGCATTATCGCCTGAGTCGAAATCCTTGCCATCAATCCATACGTGCAATGGGTTACAATCCACATCAGCACCAACTGAGAACCCAGTATCTGAATGGTCCATCCAAGTTCCGTTGTTCTCCCAATCGAATAGTTCTGCTTCAAAGTGATAGCAGCCATCCTCTAGGTTATCGATGTTGATATTCTGTCCCAAGGTAGGAGTGGTCACGGTCCCACTATCAACAAGGTTCCAATCTTCCTTATCGTATAGATGCCATTCGATGTAGTATGAATGGCCCGTCATCAGGTCGCCAAGGGAATAACTGACAGAGGCACTATCTGTTGTGATATTTTGTCCATCGGTCCAAACATCTATCCATGGATAACTTGGATTACAACTTCCAGATCCAATCTCAAACTGGTGGAATTTAGAATTGAAATGATTACCGTAATCATCTGTCAGATTGACATGAAGGTCAAAGCAACCATCCCATGTAAGTCCCCATATAGTGAATACATTCTCAGCCCAATCAGCATTTGAAACGCTGAAAGAACTGCCATTAACATAGGTACCAGCCTCATAGAGACTCCAATACACATTGTAAGTTTCTTCATCATCCAGATTGACCGTTTCAATGGTCACCTCAACACCGTCTCCAGCGTTGTAAGAATAATCGTCGGTCCAAACATGTATGTCAGGACTGCCACAGGTTGGGTTACCAAGCTCAAAGTGTGCCTCATCAACATGCATGAAAGCAGGGGTCACTAGATTACCTGTATCATCATACAATTCGACATGTACCTCATAGCAATCCACTGCTAATCCCTGGCTGCTGACGTTGTACACTTGATTGTACATATCGCTCTCAGCATAGGTTGTCAAGTTACCAGAAGCCACCAACGAAGTATCATTCTTGATTTCATATGAAACTGTATAGTTACTGTATAGATCGAGGTCAACAAACAATAGATCGAGCCCAATTGGATCTCCAGACTGTTGAGGCCAATTGACTACATCTGCGAATACCGAAGTACAGGACCCTCCGCCAACGCTCAGGAAATCAAAGACTGGCTCAATACCAATCTGTGCTGTGTCATCATGAACAAAACCCGCCATGACGTAACAGCCATCATCAAGCATTATTCCTCCACCTTGAATCTGTTCTGGTTCTTCCACTGTCACCGAAGTATTCCCACTGACTGATTGTACATCTTCTTCAAACACCATATCCATCGATTCATTGAGCAACATGAATGCCCAAGAGTAAGTGCTGTTGTAATCCATATCATCGATTGAGAATTCTATCGAGTAATTGGTAGCACTTCCATGATCGACCAACTCGGTAATGACGAGAGACAAGGTTGGTGGGCTCCAACTTCCTGTGTTGTTCCCACTTCCATTGCCGCCAGTTCCGTTACCGCTTCCGTTTCCACCAGTTCCATTACCGCTAGCATTGTTCACCTGAATGTAGAATTCATAATCTTCTGGAGTGTTGTATACACTCATGAAAGTGAATGAAACCACGTCATAAACGGGTGGATTGAGGTTGTTGGTCCATGTGAACACAGAGTCTGAATAATTAGTTGTCAAATTGTAATATGTCGATTGGTTAGTGCTGGCAACATTCGCCATCAGCATGATGTAGCATGATACCTGATTAGCACAGTTAGCGTCGAACTCGATATCATTACCCGGATAAACGTAGACCCAGTAAGAATCGTAAGAATCATTTCCACCTACTGTACCACTATGGGTGTTGAAGAATGAAGTTGCCTGAGTAGAAGTTACATCACCACCAGTACCCATGTCATCCTGACTCGTTCCGTTCGTAGCGGAGTTACCCATACAATCTGCCAAGTTCATATTAATCGCAAATGGCCAAGTAGAATTTTGAATCTCTATTGTCCAATTACTACCCGGTTCATACAACACAGCAGTAAAGTTGTAACAACCAGTATTCAGATTGGAAAAATCTTGATAAAACAACCAACTTGAATTGCCTTGAGGCGTGAAGGCAAGTCCATTCCACGCACTGTAACCTGAGTGGGTATGATTGATTTGATATGCAGTATTGTTGACGAGGTCGAAAGCTCCTAAGATGTAAGTTGTATTATTTTGTGTACCTTGATTGAAAGTAAGATACTCACCCGAACTGTTACCGCCACCAGTATTGTTGGAAGGAGTCATGTCGATGGTGAATAGATAGGTAGAAACATTCTGCAAAGCCCAGTTCTCAAATCCAAAGGTAAGGTTGTAAGTTGTACTTCCATAATTGGTGAATGAATAATTCACGTCGCTGGAATTAGTAGTAAGACTGTAAGACATAGAACCTTGAGTTCCCGGCTCAAAAGACATCATTGTTCCACAATTGGAATACATACAAGATGCTTCAAAGTCAACTGAGTCTCCAGAAAACAGTTCTACGTAGTACCAATCTCCTTGGTCTGTACTATCTAGTGTTCCATTCAACTGCATGTTGAACGTAGTCACTTGCGATGGTAGAGACGAGTTGCCAGAAGCATCAGATCCGTCAAAAGTTGGATCGGCTCGGGCTTCGTCAATCATCCATGGCAAGGTCGTCAAAGCGGCTGTCATCGTTGATGTAATCATCAACAGGGCCAGCAGCAGGCTTCTCATTGGGCTAGGCGCGGTAGCATTGCTCATAACATGGCAACGGGACTATTCAGTATTTGAACAATTGGCCGAACAACAGTAATTCTGGGAATCGGCCCCCTAAAGGGGCCGGATAACCCAGATGTCTGTTTACCCTGTTCAGTCTTCACGGCGTGAGAACACCAGCAAAGCACCGGCTAGAGCGGTCATGGTCAGAACTGCAGTGAATCCTGGAACGAAGCTACCAGCGCTGGTATCCTCGCCCTCAGTTTCTTCACCGCTTCCATCTGTTCCACCATCTGAAGGAGCGACAGTTACTGTCACAATTCCAGAACCACTGTTGGTTCCATCAGTCCAAGTGTATTCCAAAGAGTATGGGCTGAGAACTGAACTGCCAGTTGGTATGGTCAACTCATAGTATCCCTCTGTGCTTCCCGCAGCAAATGTTTCTCCGTAATTACCGAATGCTGAGGTAATGTTGACGGTGATTGAATCACTCTCATCGTCCATACAGTAGAACATCAACCAGTAGGTGTCATCTTCTACAATACTGATCTCCCAAGAGTTGTTGCTTCCATCAGCCTTGTCATCTGTAGACTGGAAGTCTGCCAATTCACTGGCTTCGCCGTAATAGTAGACCTCACAGGATGGTGGCTGGTTAACTGTTGGCTCTGGCTCTGGCTCGTCAGCAACTCTGGAGAAGGACATTGTGCCCTCCTCAGGTGGTTCTTCTCCACACCCGACTTCTATGTGGTATCCATCAGGTAATGCTGTATGGTTCAATCCAGACAAATTGATAGATACTACTTCCCAACTATCGCTGTTCTTGATGTAGATATCACCAGTCTGGCAAGGCCCATCTCCATCACCATGGTCTCCGTGGTCATGGTCATCATGGTCTCCATGGTCATGGTCATCGTGTTCCGGCTGGTTTCCATGTCCGAATTCATCGGTACATCGGTAGTCGCCTTCTGGAGTCTCCTCACACCAGTACCACCAGATTTCCTCACCATCTCCTTCATCGCACCAGTACAAACCGTCTTCTTCATCATCATTCATACGGTCAGCATCAAAGGAGCAGTCATCATAGAATTCCCACATATCATCGCCATCTCCCACGAAATAACACCCTGGGTCTTCATTCTCGGAACAGTATACTAGAACTGCATCCGTACATCCCTGAGACTCGGGGTCGTCTACACATGCAGACGCATGGCATGGCGAATCAGGATTCTCGTTATCGAATGGACACTCCATATCCCCATGATCTTCGTCATTAGGGTCATCGTATGGAGACAAGGTCTGAATTGCCTGACCATTGTCAACCAAACTTACAGTGGTTACCATTGTTATCCTGACGCTGAATGTGTCCTCATCGGGTGATGCAGGTAATACTCCAACTAGGCCACTAAATTCCATCGACTCTGAAAGGACATCAGCTGCCGTCAATGGAACTCCATTCCACATGAATTCTGGAACTTCAGGTCCTTCATCATCATCACCCATCTCTTCAGCCATTGCAATCATAGCAGCAAAGTTGTCTGCCTCTTCCTGAGACACAGCGCCATCGCCGTCTCCCATGTCGCTATCAATCATCATTCTGTAATAATCAGAAATGTGTCCAACCATGGTAAAGTGAGCAACTGTGTTGCCTGCCGCATCATCTTCAATCACAATAGTGTATTCCATGTGAGAGAACTCTGGCTCCATATCATCACCATCACCGCCGTGATCATCGTCGTGTCGTGTCTCAAGAACAAGGTCAAGAGTTGTTGTAGAACCGTTCGTCAAAGTGGTGGTATCATAGGTCCATGGGTTGAAATGGCCACCTTCCCACTCGTTACCGTCCTCATCCATACAACCGACATTTAGCATAACAACGAAGTCGCCTTCTGGAAGGCCGTCGTAGGAGTGGGCCCCTGGTCCACCAATCTGATCTGCCCATACTGGGGAAGGCTCGTCATCTCCATCGCCTCCTTCTGAATCGTCCATAATCATCCACTCGATATCAGATTCATACCATAGCATCAGAGAGCCCCAACAGTCCTCCTCAACATAATCATCCCAAGAATAACTAACATCAAGGCTAGCATCGCCAGTCAACCAATTTCCACCATGTCCACAATCTCCGACACAGAAGCCGCTAGGCTCGGTGGTATAGACTGTAGAACCATTGTCATCGACAAGTGAGGCGACAAGACCGTACTTACCGTCATCAAGACCAGAGAAGACGATGTCCTCATACTCATCATAAACAGTGGCAGATGTAATCCAGTTTCCATCTTCATCGTAAACTTCAATCACAATATCATACAATTGCTCTGAATAGTCCTCAATTTGTCCAAGAACAAAGTGTGTTCCATCATTGGAATAGCGTGTATAATCAGAATCAATTTCAGTGTTCCAACTTACCTCATCTTCGCCATCTGCGCAATCTTCTACGCCATCGTTTACTACATCCATGGAAACTGTCGAACCATCATGACAGTCAAACCAATTGTCGGTTACTCCGTCTCCATCGAAATCCTGTGGCTCGTCACTACCATCCATACAATCTTCTTCGCCATCATTGACCATGTTGAATGAAATGTATGTAGTGTTTCCATCACAAACAAATGACTGCTCCCAATCAGGATATGTTTCCTCAATTTCCTCATAGATGTATTCTGCTCCAACATCAAACGTGATGAATTCGTCGACAAAGGTACAGGTATCTGTAGTAGCATCATAGGTACTTTCACCTCTGCCCTCCTCACTAATCATATCGCAGAATTCCTCAATGGTCATTTCCCACTCCTCATCGATGCTGTGTAGGGTTAAGGTCATGTTCAAATCACCATCGTAGGAGATGGAACCAACCATTCCGTCGTCATTCATCCAAACATTTTCTCCATTGAATGGATCATTTCCAGCCTGACCTACGTCAATGCTACTAGAATCCGCCTCAGTATCACACCAGTCAACTGAAGCTGTAGCCGCAACTGCTGCGATATTCTCGGCACTGGTATCGCCCTGAAGAGCACTCTCCATGACATATACGTCGCAGTCCCAAATCTCGTAGTAATCTCCTTCGTTGTCCCAGACATAATAATCTACGTAAACATCATCTCCAGAACTGTAGTCATGGTCTCTTGTCCAGGCTGAAACTCCGGGATCATTTCCGCCGCCACCGCCGTCTCCGACGTGTAGGGTCTCCCATGCTTCGTAGAGAGTAGTATCATCGATTGTGTCTGTTATCACGATATGAACTGAGTATTCTCCATCTTCATCGAGACAACACTGTTCTGTCATGAACATTCCATACTCATCTGTAGTGAAATCATCTCCCCATGTGAAGACTTCATCTCCGTTTTCGTTGGTAAGAGACACCTGAATGTTCAAGTTGGTCTGGTTTTGTTCAAATCCATAGGCTGAGATGAAAAGTTCCCCATCGTAATGGCTGATGTAAGCACCTTGCATTGGTGGGTTAACTGAACAAGTAGCGTTTCCAACCTCGAACATGTACATGGCATGGGCGCCCTGTAGTTGCTTACCATCGCCTTCTGAAAGGTCTCCTGAAATCTCATAGCAACCATCACCCAACATTCCAATGTAAACATCAACGGTTGGGCTGGAACCCATTCCAGACAAATCCTCGCTTCCATTCATCAAGTCCATGGAATTGCCTGCCTCGCGAAGTGCCCAATCAAGAGTGTAAGACTTGGTCTCGTCAAGATTACCGATTTCAGCAGTATAGAATATCGACTCTTCATTTGACCACCAATAACTTCCATTCCAGTAGAAGTGGGGTCCAGTACTAGGGTTGCCTGGGCACATTCCAGACCCTACATCGAAAGTGAAACTGGATCCTGAAATCATCGAACCTGAGGAATCAAGCAAATCTGCGTAAATATTCCAGCAGTCATCCCACAAATCATTTGCCGAAATAGACACTGTAAATTCTTCAACTCCGTCTCCATCTGTATCGGAGACGTTCATTGTACCATTTGTGGCCTCAGTTCCATTGATAGTCTCTACATTGTACCAAATGAAATAGTCACCACTACCCAGACTTTCTGCCTTGACAGTAGCAGTCACATCTTCTCCGTTCTCCCAATGACCTTTCTCCATATCCACCTGTACCCACTCACCGTTTCCAGTAGCGTTTACCAAGGGCATTCCAGAAATTCCTGCTGACATTGCAGACAGTATCATCATCATGCTAAAAACGAGGCTGCTGCCGCGTCGGGGCTCATCTATTGCTTGCGCGCTAGTCTTCATCGAGGGGCGCGTCCAAATGATACTAAATAAAACAAGCCCCATACACCGATTATTGTGAAATTGCTCTTTCAAACTTGATTAAGCATAGGTCACCCTCTTGAACAAGTGTCTATTGCAGGATTTGTGCGGCGCCTTGGAGTTGGGATTCTTTCTGCAGGAGGATTGGTCTCACAACGATTCCAACAGAGATTAGCAAAGCATCCTTGGTTTGAACTGAAGGCCGTAGTAGGCAGCCCCAAAACAAGGGGGAAAAAGTTGACTGATTTGCTTTGGAAACTGGATGAAAAAAGACCTGAATTACCTGACCTAACTGTACTTGATTTAGAATCCTCAAACTTATTCGAAGAATTATGTGAACATGGCGTTGACTTCGTATTCTCAGCCTTACCCAGCGCCGTGGCTGATAGAGTTGAGGCAAAACTAGCATCTCAAGGCATGCCTGTTCTTTCCAATGCTAGTACTTACAGAAGAGTTGACGGAATTCCACTTGTCGTTGCAGATCTTAATCCACACCACCTCAAGCATTGGAACTCAACACCTTTTGGAGCGGCCGCATGTTCTACGAATTGTACTGTGATTCCTCTTGCTCTACCATTGAAACCAATATGGGACATGGTTGGAATAGACTCGATCAAAGCCAATAGTGAACAAGCCCTTTCTGGGGGAGGGTGGAAATTATTGTCGCAAGGAGGCAATCCTGACCCGGAGATTCCAGGAGAAGCAGAAAAAGTAGTGGATGAACTTCGTCACCTATTTGGAAGGGTCAAAGACTTCACAATCAGTCCAACTTCTTTACCTATTGAGATGAAATGTAAACGTGTGAATGCACGTGATGGACATATCGTTCACGCAGAAGTAGAACTCGGGCGCTCAGCGAATAAGAAAGAAGTGATTGAATGGATGACTGCTTGGACAGATAGGCCGCAGCATCTCGACTTGCCGTCTGCTCCTGAATCCCCTTTGATGATTATTGAAGACTCCCCAGATAGAGAGGTTCACCTGATGGCAGGGGGTAATGTAACCAGCGAATTTGACCTTCGATCCGGTATGTCTGTAGTGGTAGGGAATATCGAGGTTGAGGGCAAGGTTTTGCGTTTCTCTGCACTATCACATAACACTATTCGCGGTGCTGCTGGTGGGTGTATGCTATTGGCGGAATTACTGCATGCTGAGGGGATGTTGAGGAGCACCTGAGGTGAAAGGTCTCATATGCCGGTTGTAGGTGGGCTGCTTCGGTGCAGATATGGGTATGGTGACCGTCCTAAAGGACCAGACCCTGAAGCAACTGAATGATGAGGCTGACAAACGCTGGCCCGGTTCTTGGGATGCTGAGGCGCAGCGAGTAAGAGTCCTGATTTTGTGCAAAAGGAGTGAGAGAGTAATTCTAGAGCAACACGGAGCTACTGTTATGCATGAACAGCCGGTTTTCGGTTTGTTCCATCGTCCAAGACACTCCTTACATCTCTTTGAATCGCAAGGCTTCTCACACCGAGATGCTTCATTCCAATTCCTCGATATCGCTACCGCAGAACTAGGACAATGGCTACAACATTTAGTTACTAATGATGGATGGAAGAGAAGTTCAACTCGCATCGCTCCACTACCAATTGATGCCAACGTCCCAATGCAGAGGAAATTCGAAATTCACACGATTCTGACCTTCAGGCATCCTGACCTCCCAGAACTGAAAACTCTGCATCTTCCAATGCCGGTGGAAAGTATCGTTGGCAAGGCATACATCTCTTTCCCTGCTGGAACTCAGGCAAAGGAGGAAGACCCGATTCCAAAGGTTGAAACTGTTTCCAAAGCAAATGTCGAGGTACCTGTCGTTCCGCGTCCAAGTTCAGAACCGGCAATTGAGGAAGTCGAAGAAACTGCTGAGAAGAGTTTGGATGATCTTGTTGCAGAAGTGACCGAAGAACAAAATGAAGATGAAGAACAAGTTGATGCTCTGTTCGACGGTTTCAGCGCTGAGTTACTAGCCAGTGTGACACATTCTGCTAACGAAGACGCAGTACCTAAAACGCCTGTTCCTGAAGTAACCGAGCAAGCGGTTGACGATGCAAATGTGATTCATGAAAACGCTCCTGTCCCAGAAACCGTTTCGGAAGTAGTCGAGGAAGTAAGTCCCGCGCCAGAACCTGCAATCGTTGCTGTACCACCACCAACACCCACTGTAGAACCTAGTCCCGAAAAGGCACCTGAACCATCTGCCAAGTCTGCTCCAATTCCGGTTAATGAAGAGCCACGGAGCGTTCCCGTACCTTCTGATGGAGGGGTGGTAGACGCCTTCCGCAAAGTGGTCAGGGAATTATTGGCTGAAGGCATGGAAGCCAGTGATATGATGGGCGATCCGCGCTTTGCTGAGGCTAGTGAATTCTGCGAGGCTGCAGGCGTAGATACCTGGCCGCTATTCATGCAACTCACCTCTACGAATTGATTCTTAGTTTGCAAAGGATTGAAGACGGGGCCGCGGCAGGCCGCATCGAACGACATGGCATATTGTACCGCATGTGGCAGTCCGCAAAGTGCAGGAGCACACATTTGCCTGTCTTGCGGAGGGCAACTTCCCGGTCAACAATTGATGGCTAGATTGACTGCTGAGGCAGAGCAAATTCGTAGAATCGCTGCATTGCGCAGAAATGCAGCAAATAATGGCAATGCACAAGCAGCACCTCAACAGAATGGAATCAATCAGCAATCCAACTCCACGTTGGATCGTCTTCAGGAATTGCGACGTCAAGCCGATGCCGCGGCTGCACGAAAGCAACAGAATCAACAGAAAAACATTCGATGGTGATGAATATCCGCCAAAGGCACCTTGCCATGGCATTATCCAAATTGCCAGAACATCCTCAAAACAAGGCGGAAGAAGAACAGTACGCCACAGAAGGTAATCTCGCTGCTGAATGGCTATGCAAGATGGATGGAATCTCTGGCCGAACAGTTGCAGACCTAGGTGCTGGAAACGGCATTCTTGGTATCGGCGCCCATTTACTAGGAGCAGACAAAGTATGGCTTATCGAAGCAGATCCTGAGGTAGCAGAACTTGCTCGAGAATCATCATCCGGTATGCAAGATGTTGAAGTCATCGAACATAGGATTGACGAATCTCTACCACAAGAAATCAAACCACAGACAATCGTCATGAATCCGCCATGGGGTTGGCAAAAAAAAGGCGCAGACCGGCCATTGCTCATAGCGGCAATGAATTCACAAGCCGACATCATTCACCTCATGCACAGCGCTAAGGCTGAACACATCAGCGGACTTGCCGAAAATCATGGATGGACATCATCCGTATTGTTTGAAGCAGATTTTCGCTTGCCGGCCCGTTACGAACACCATAACTCAAGAAGTGGAAAAACACCCGTAAAATGTTGGAGATTGGTTCGAGAATAACTCCTGTACAATGGGTTGGGTTGAAATGCGATGAGCAGGCCGGCACAATAGATGTCCACCCCTCAGAGGTGGAAGAGGAGTTCGATTCAATGAGCGAAACGAGCATCGTGACCCCAGGCGAAAGTGTTGGGGATGCAGAGAATTGGCAAGCTGGAGAAGGAGTGACTGATATTGCAGGGAAATTGGTTGCAACCACCCTCGGAGAAGTCAGTTTCAATTCTGAAGAAAATACGGTTAATGTGCACTCGTTGGCAATTTCTCCCCCTAACGTCAAAGTTGGAGATATGGTCATTGCAGAGGTTGCAAAGATTCGAGAATCCATGCTTGAGGCAAGAATCATTCACGTCGAAGGAGATGATGGAAGAGAACCTCTACCGAATCAGTTGTACGGACAGATGCACGTCACCAAGATGGTTGACAGGTATCTGCACGATGCCAGCGATGGAGTCCGTAGAAGAGACATCATCAGAGCAGCGGTGACAGATGTTGACCCTGTTGTAAGGCTCGATATGCGAAGCGATGACGATTGTGGAGTCTTGCAGGCGATCTGCCCACAATGTGGAGAGTGGTTACAGACTGCCGAGCATGAGGATTGGAATGTCGCTTGCTCTGGGTGCGATTACATTTCATTCCGCGCCCTCTCCAAGAGTTTCGGTCTTGGCTATGGGCCTTCGCAAGGTGATAGTCCTGATTACAACAAATCTGGTAAGCGCTGGGGCAAGGAAGCCGAGCAGCACTTTTCTGCAGGCCCAAGTGCTCGCAGCAACCGTATCGCTGTTGACTATCGCAATGATGGACGCCAGACCGAATACTTCCGCTTTGAAGGAATGCAGGGCGGTGGAGGAGGCGGAGGCCGTAGAGAACGCCCCAAGGGTCGCAAACTCTTCGTTGGTGGACTCTCGCAGAAGGTAAGCGATGATGACCTGTTGGAAGCATTCCAAAAATTCGGAAAGGTCGTCGATCATATCGTCATGAAGGATTCAGAGACCGGGAACAACCGTGGGTTCGGATTCGTCACCTTCGCTGAAGATAAGGATGGAGACAAGGCCATTGCCGGATTGAACAAGAAGGATTTCATGGGCCGAAACTTAACCGTAAACGATGCAGGAGACAAGAAGGGCGACAAGAAAGGTGCCAAAGGTGGACGCAAGCAAGCGGAAGGAACCAGGCTATATGTCGGCGGCCTACCATGGAAGATGACCAAT
This sequence comes from Yoonia sp., assembly GCA_964230945.1. Lineage (GTDB taxonomy): Archaea > Thermoplasmatota > Poseidoniia > Poseidoniales > Poseidoniaceae > UBA226. The sequence continues at coordinate 17,677 of CAXRJJ010000051.1, read as the reverse complement.
GATGACTTGACCAAAGTTTTCTCTGAACACGGCAAGGTCACAGATTGTCACATTATCATGGACGGAGATCGTTCCAAAGGCTTTGGATTTGTCACTGTGACCGACGATACCGCTGATGCGGTCATCGGGGCCTTGGATGGACACTCTGTCGAAGGACGCCGTCTCAAGGTTCAGAAAGCCAAAGGTGGAAAATCTGGAGGCCGTGGTGGCGGAAAGAAAGGTGGCAGGGAACGTTCGTCTCGTGAGATGCAAGCCCGTAAGGAAGAAGGCATCGAGGATTGAGTGGTGTACATGATAGAGGAGCCCGAGTGGTTGCTCCTCGACGGCTACGAGGATGAACCCGCTGCATTTGGCGTCCCTCCATATGTCGGATTTCATGTTCGTTACATCGCCGGAGTACTAGAGGAAAGAGGGATTGCCTATCGCTATCGCACCATCGACCAATGGCGACTCGACAAGGATGCTTCCGGTTTGGCGGGAGTAGTCGTACTTGCCGGTGCTGTAGTGCCGGGAAAATATCTCAGAGGGACTCCTATCAGCAATAGGGAAATTGACGAACTACTGCGCCTGATTCCATCTGATGTGCCGATACTCTGTGGAGGATGGGCGATTCGACTGTGGCGTCAAAGTGGCTGGATGCCACTCAGGCGGAACCTCTTTTTGGCCGTGCAAGATACTGATGCTACTCTGAATCATTTCCTTGTTAATGGTGAGTGGAAACATCAGAGACGTAGCTCAGAGGAATGGACAAAATGGGCACAATCAGGTGCTGCATCATCAGCAGTCACTTCACATCCTGATTTGAATGGGCCACTTACTTACGAAGTAGAAGTTTACCAAGGCTGTGTTAGATACAAACGCGGTTGCAAGTTCTGCATTGAGCCGAAAAAGGGCGTACCGATTTGGCGAAGCCCAGAAGATATCATCGAAGAAGTGAGAATTGCCCACGATAATGGTGTCGTGAATGTAAGACTCGGCGGAATGACTGATGTATACACCTACATGGCTGAAGGAGTGGTTGAACTGGAGTACCCTGTTCCAGACCCTGAACCAATCGCTCGGCTCCTGCACGGTTTGAGGGAAGATGAAAGAATGGATATCCTCGCTGTCGACAATGGTAATCCTTCGATCATCGCGGAAAACTTAGAGCCTGCCACCGAGATAACAAAGACGCTATGTGAGACTCTCTCAGACGGCGCAGTACTCTCTTTCGGGTTGGAAAGCGCAGACCCTGATGTCCATGAAGCCAATTGGCTGAACTGCTCTCCTGAACAACTCAAAACTGCGGTGCGTCTGATTAACGAATATGGTAAGGAGAGAGGGGAAAGAGGATTGCCCAAACTATTGCCTGGACTGAATTTCATCGCTGGGCTCAATGGCGAAACCAGTACTTCATACGCGCACAACAGAGAACTACTTCAACAATTGAAGGAGGAAGAATTGTGGCTTCGCCGAATCAATATCAGACAGGTGGAAGGAGAAGGTTTCCAAGAAGTTGAAGAGGGGCCTTTCAAGCAATTCAAAGAATGGGTTAGAGATGAAATAGATGCACCACTATTGGAAGAAATGTTTCCAGCAGGGCAAGTCCTGAAACGGGTCCGTTGGGAGAGCCACGACAATCGTATCCGCATACCTTCGCAATTATCAGAAAAACATCGTTCTCCAAAGATTCATGGCAAGGCTGGAGTCACCTTTGGCCGACAGATCGGTGCCTACCCAATCCTCATCGGAGTGCCATATCACATCCCTCTAGAAAGTGAATCCGACATTTTGGTAACTTCCCATGGCAAGAGAAGCATAACCGGAGTAGAAACTGGACTCGATATCAACACGGTAACTCAATCGCAATTGCAGGCTATTCCGGGTATTGGAGAGAAGACTGCATGGCGAATAATCTCTCAACGGGCCAAGAAGATGAGCAAGGGTCAGGAATTCGGATTCGATGAAGCATTTGAGGGCCTAGAGATACCTGAAGCCGCACACAGCGTATTCTGAATGGTGATGAACCAGTACCTCTTCTGCGGATTGATGCAGTCAATACGCGAGGCCGCAGCCTCCCTGTCCAAGGATTGTCGGGAAATTGCCGACAGAACCCTTGCAGATTCTCCCAAAGTTGGCCTCTACTACAATCCATTAGAGTATGCTTGGGCTCCACATTCAGAATACATTAGCAGGTTCGCGGGACTGGGTGCCAAGACGTTGATGGTTGGAATGAATCCGGGCCATGGAATGGGGAATACAGGCATTCCTTTCGGTTGTCCAGAACAGGTCGAGAAGACGCTTGGAATTGTCGATTTAGAAGTTGCACAGCCTCCAGTACTTCACCCAAAAAGGCCAGTAATTGGTCTTGAATGCCCGAAACCAGAGATCTCCGGGCGCCGTATCTGGACTCTGCTCTCCAATCTCTATGGTTCACCTGAAGAGATTCACAAGAATGTCTACATCGTCAATCATTGCCCACTGTGGATCTTCACACCAAAGGGAGGAAATTTAACTCCAGATAAACTCAACACAGACGAGGGTGGTGAATTGTTAGCTAGATGTGACGAACACTTACTAGAAGTAGCGCGTATACTCGAGGTAAACAGAATCGTTGCAGTTGGGAATTATGCCTATCAACGAATTGAACGTCTTGCACATGGACTTGAATTACAAAAAATACCTCACCCCAGCCCAGCCAGCCCTTTGGCAAATCGAAACAATGGACAGGATTGGAGAGACATGGTGACTTCTGTGTTGATGCAGAATAGCCATGACTGACTTTGATAAGTGGAACTACTTCTCCGAGGCCATGGCTGGGAATGATATGCAGTGGGCATGGCCGAAAGCAGATGCACATAGAGACTGGAGCCAACCGCGAGGAGATGACCCGAGAACGTTGTACCAGATGCTGATGCAAAGCGTTGAGAGATTCGCAGATTTGCCCTGTATTGGATGGATACAAGAGGCGGGAATGCCTAGAACTAACCTGACTTACGCCGAATTTGCCTCATTGGTTGACGCCGTATCAAATGGATTGCGAAGTAAGGGTGTTATTCCTGGAGAACGCGTCGCCTTGATTACAGATAATTGCTTTGAATGGGCTGCTGTAGCCTATGCAACCAACAAGATTGGCGCTGCATATACTGGAATGTACACTCATCAGCACGGCGAAGATTGGAAATTCATCATTGGAGATTCTACACCTACTGTCATTGTGGTTGCAGATACCGGAGTTCTAGACAGATTGATTGCTAACCTTTCAGAAAACGCTGCTGATTGGCCTTCTGGTGGAATCATTCTACTAGGAGAAGACCCTGCAAATGAGTTGCCTCCTGATGGTGTTGAGGTCCAGAACTGGAAAGATTTCGTCTCTGCCGGCCGCGCTGCCAAGAGCGACGAGAAGCCATTTGACGACTTCAAGGCCTTGGCGACTCTGATTTACACCAGTGGAACGACAGGTAATCCTAAGGGAGTAATGTTGTCGAATTGGAACCTGCTCTCCAATGTCATCGCAGTACAGTCTGTCTTCGAAATCTATGTTGGGGACAGGAACGCTGCTTTCCTGCCATGGGCTCATTCATTTGGTAGTACCTTTGATCTTCATTACATGCTTCGTTCGGGAGTGCATATCAACCTGATTTCCGACCTTACGAAAATTGCCGATGAATGTCAGGAAATCAAGCCTGCTTGCCTATTGGCCGTTCCAAGAGTTTGGAACAAGTTCCACGACCGAGTCAACTCGCAATTCCAAACCAGCGGTTTCAAGAGATTCATGTCTGGTCAGGCCAAGTTATACGCTGCTAAGCGAATAAAAAAAGCGGGAGTAGACTGCGACGCAGTTCCCGCCAAGGGATTTAGCGACAAGTTGTTCGACAAGTTGGTCTGGAAGAAAGTGCGCGCCCGTTTCGGAGGAAACCTACGTTTCGCTCTTTCAGGAGCGGCTGCATTGTCCCCAGATGTCGCATCTTTTGTCCAACAGGTTGGATTCGCCTGCTACGAGGGATATGGTCTGACAGAAACATCTCCTTTGGTCTCTGCAAATGGCTGGATGGGCAAGGGCGGTTCCAAATTGTACACCGTAGGAAAACCGGTTAGTGGAGTCAAGGTCAGTATCGATACCAGTGTCTGGGACGATCCTGACAATCCTGACTACGGTGAGATTATCGTACACGGGCCGAATGTCATGCAAGGGTACTGGAACAATCCAGAAGCGACTGCAGAAGTAATGACTGAAGATGGAGGCTTCCGAACCGGCGATTTAGGACTTCTGGATGATGATGGATACCTCGTCATAACTGGTCGTGTGAAATCTCAATTCAAGCTCGAGAATGGAAAGTATGTTTCACCTGCTCCTCTAGAAGAGAACCTCAAACTATCCCCGCTCATCGAACAATGTGTTCTTGACGGACGCAACCGCACCTGCACTTACGTGATTGCCCACCCTAACAAGGAAGTACTTCTCAATTCAATCAAGGCAGCCGGTCTTACGGTCTCTGGAGAATGGGAAGACATCTGCAAGGATCCCGCCGTCTGTTCCTGGCTACTAGACGAATTACGCGAGAACAGCATTTCTGAACCTACTTGGAAAGGGTACGAGATCCCTGATGCTTTGATACTCGACCCTGAGGAGTGGAGCACCGACAACGATCTGTTAACTCCAAGCCTCAAAGTGAAGTTGAGAAATCTGATGGAAAGGCACGAAGAAGCAATCAATGCACTATCTTCGTGAAATTGATGCCATGCATAATTAGCACAAAATATGAGATTTTCATCCTGTGGTTTATTTACTTCCAATAAATAAATGACGATAATGGATAGGCATGAGGACCGGACACCTACCTCTGAGGAGGAGTCGGATAAGGGTTCGGTTCTGAAGACTTTGAGCGAGCGCCCCCTTGGAATTGGCCTTTGGATAGGCATGGGGATAGGGGCTCTCAATGCCTACATGCTGGGGCTTACCTATCTCCCATCTGTTGCAATTGGAGGATCACTAGGTCTTGCTGTCTGCACTTTTGGTTGCCCCCATATGCGAACTCGTCTGAAAGCCAGAAGAATGCGTCGAAATCAGAACGCTGGCGAGAAGGTTAGGGTTCGAGCCACCTCTGCATTCTCTACCTTCGATTGATTGCTCGTTTCAAGTTGCAATACCGACAGGCCCTTCAACACCTGTTCGACCGCGCAGATGGGGATTGTATGAGCAGACAGCTGATTAGAATCGAGGAGATTTCTCGATCCTATGGTCCCGTTGACGTCTTCAAAGATGTTTCATTCGCTGTCGATGAAGGTGATAGAATTGGGATCGTTGGACATAATGGCTCAGGGAAAACCACTCTATTGAACACCATCAGCCGCAGAGATCAGGATCTCGGTGATATTGGTTTTACAGATGGTCTGCGCATCGCATACCTAACTCAAGTTAGAGATATTGACAATGATGCTACTATCGAAGAAGAGTTGGCTCGCAAAGGGCGACAATTCCTTGAATTGGAAGAGGAGATCGCTGGAATAGAAGCAGAGATGGGTAAACCTGAATTCTACGATGGGGATTGGCAGCCCATATTGGACCGCTACGCAGAACTACAACAGATGCTGGCCAGCAGTGGAGGAGCCAATGTCGCTGGAAGAGCGCGTTCGATTCTTGAACGCCTTGGTCTGGGACACCATCCTCTAGAGATGAAAGTGAATGACCTCTCAGGTGGAGAGAGAGCCAAACTTGCCTTGGCGCGTCAACTGGTTGGATTGGACGGAATCGATGTTCTATTCCTCGACGAGCCAACAAATCACCTCGATATCGAAACTACAGAATGGTTGGAAGAATTCCTAATTGAATTCCCTGGAGCAATGATCATCGTAAGTCACGACCGCTATTTTCTCGACAAGGTCTGCACTAGGATAATCGAGATTGAGAGTCAGATGATTTGGCAATACAAAGGAAACTATAGCGAACATTTACGCCAAAAACTAGCCAATGAATCTGCCTTGGATGACATGATTGCCACCGTTGAGAAGAAGATCAAGCATACATTAGGCGGCCTACAACACATGAAACGAAACAACAAGTATGACAAGTCCATATCTGCCAAGCACAAGATGCTAGAGAGGTTACAACGTCAACGTAAAGCTCTGAAAGCAAGAGTTCCAAAGAAGCGCAAAGCGATGAACTTCAGCCTGAAATCTGTGGACAAGGCTTCGATGGATGTATTGGAACTTAAACAAGTCAGCAAACGATTCGATGGTTTGGATAAAGACATCCTAAAGAAAGCCGATTTGAGCATTATCAAGGGTCAAAGAATAGGCATAGTCGGTGGAAATGGCTCTGGTAAGACTACTTTGCTGAAGATGATTAATGGCGACGAGAATATTTCCGATGGCGATCTCGAGGTCAGTCCAGGTGTTATTCTCGGATATTTCCATCAAGACCATCGAACACTCGATTTCAACTTGAACCCTGTAGAGCAGATTCAACGACTCAGGCCCGATATGGCATACGGAGACATACGCGCTGCTCTCGGACGTTTCCAGTTCGCCAAGGAACAGGTAAAGACGCGCCTGGAAGACCTTTCTGGAGGAGAGAGAGCAAGGGTAGCCCTACTGAAATTATTGTTGGAAGACAACAACATGCTTCTTCTAGATGAGCCCACTAATCACTTGGACGTAGACGCCAAGGAAAGTCTGGAAGAAGCCCTAGGGGAATACGAAGGGGCCTTGATGACTGTCAGTCACGATAGATGGTTCCTTGATCAAGTCGTAAATTGGATTTTGGAACTAAAGGATGGCGCTATCAAACTATTCCGAGGAAATTACAGCGACTATGTTTCTAGGCGCTGAGCCAATACTTTTGCTATGTGAGAGGGAATATCAGAAGCCAACATTCCCGGGCCTAATTCTTCTTCGGCTGACTCACCTGCTCTACGCAGCAACCAAGTTGCTAAGCGACTCGCCGCCCATGGCGACATGCCGATAGCCATCAAGCCACCAATGGCTCCAGCAAGAACATCTCCAGTGCCCCCCATTGCCATACTTGCAGAACCACCGTCGCAGATTGCATGTCTTTCGTTCAATCCAAACAACTCATCCGTAGCACCGGTGCATATGATTACAGCATTCTCTTCATCTTCGCTATTTCTACGCAGCATCGAATAATCTAGGACTCCACTAAACATGATGTGCGGGGGGAGGTCTTCCAACCAATCATTGAATTCTTTCAGATGCGGTGTCGCCACACCAACAAGACCACTCGGCCACGCCTTCTTCGGCAAGGCTGCAATAGCATCAGCATCGACGACCGTAGGAATACCTTTGCTAGCAGCCAAAACAAGCAAATCCCTTACCGCTTCCAGCGTCTCTTCTGCCTGCCCCAATCCCGGACCGATGACCAAAGATTGTACACCTCTACCTTTGTCTAATCGATTCTTGATATGTGAAATGCTGTCGGAAGTCAATATCTCAGAATCCGGAATCTCCTCAGGAATGATATCAACTGGCCAATCTGCTCTCTCGCTAGCCTTGATCGGCATCGCTACGTGAACAAGATCTGCACCCACTCTAGCAGCAGCCATCGCCGAGAGTAGGGGCGCTCCATGATATGGACCGCCGCCAATGACCAATACTCTCCCTCGGTCGCCCTTAGTGGCATCGGGAGCAGGTAAAGGATAGCGAGTGAGGTCCCCTGGCCCCGGGTCCGTGGTCTCATCAGGCCAAGGAAGTGATGCAACCCTAACACCCCCGACCCCTGGAACAGGGTTGTCGTCCTCATCCAGCAGCCCCATTTTTGGTGCATGAAAAGTCAAGGTTCTACCCGCATTCATCGCCTTGCTACTACCTAATCCAGTTGGTACATCACAAGCCAAAATCCGCGGCTTGTCAATCTCAAATCTCGCATGTAACCAGTCGATGACCTCAGAGATTAAGCCTCTTGGCTCACACTCCTTGCCAGGAGGCCCTTGACCAACACCCAACATACAATCCACGAGCAATAACACTCTCCGATCTTCGGGCACTGAACCTGTCCATCGTCCTGACTGCCACACATGCACAGGAAAATCATGCTCGCTATTCCTTGCTCGAACCAATCTCGATGCCATGGTCTTCTGTTCTTCATGAGTGGCAAAAACACGTACCGCCAAGCCTTGTTTCACGGGGAATATTCTACTGAATTCTTGCGCCGCAACAAATCCGTCGCCGCCATTATTTCCTGGCCCACAAAGAAACCAAATCTCCCCGTTCCAAGGAACGTCCTGCACACTGTTCGAGGCCTCTCTAGCCAATGATTTTCCTGCAGAAGTCATCAATTCCAATTCGTCACAGCCCAATCCAACTGCGTTGATGTCGAAGACCTTGGTCTCCTGCCAGTGCATCGCCCACTTAGTGCCAGCCATAGTCTCGGATTTCCACGCCAATCGTCATGCCCCTTGATACTACCTATCCTGTCGATGGATTGTTGAACCCACCTTGCCTCGGCTCAACATGCTGGCCGAGAAGGAAGCCGAAGGCTTCTCGACAAGCACTGGTCCGGTTCGGGTCATTACTGCTGCTTCCTTGTTCGACGGCCATGATGCAGCAATCAACGTCATGCGACGATTGATTCAGACTTCTGGCGCAGAAGTAATTCACCTTGGACACGACCGTTCCGCCAAGGAAGTTGTAGACTGCGCAATTCAAGAAGACGCTCATGCGGTTGCACTAACCTCTTACCAAGGAGGACACGTAGAATACTTCACCTATATCAGAAAATTACTCGATGATGCAGGATGCGAGCATGTACGCATTTTTGGTGGAGGAGGAGGCACAATAACCCCACCTGAGATACGAGAATTGCACGATGCTGGAATCTCCCATATCTATTCCCCAGAAGATGGACGGAAGATGGGCCTGATGGGGATGATTGAACACCTAATGGGAATCGCCTCTCAAGTGGATTTGGTTTCCGAAGATAGACTGGCAAAACTGAACGCACCGGTGACTGCTGAACAGATGACTGAAGTCAGCCAATTGTTGACCCTGTCGGAATGTGCAGATGACGAGACCTTCAACGAATACCTCGAAAAATGTAGGTCCAACAGTAACAAGGTGCCAGTAATCGGTTTCACTGGAACCGGAGGTGCCGGAAAGTCTAGTCTTCTCGATGAACTAATGCTACGAATACAGCGCGACAATCCCGAAACTAGAGTCTGTCTTCTCTGCGTAGATCCAACCAGAAAGAGAACTGGAGGAGCACTCCTTGGAGACCGAATTCGGATGAACTCCTTGTCAAACAACCATCTCTACATGCGCTCTCTAGCGAGTCGTGGTTCGGGAAGTGAAATCAGCAACAATCTGGACCGCGCAATAGCCGTGGCAGAAGCAGTAGGCTTCGACATTATTTTCTGTGAAACCAGTGGAATCGGTCAAGGCAGTGATGCAATAACATCCGTTGCTGATCATTCCATCTACGTCATGACTGCAGAATTCGGAGCGCATACTCAACTAGAGAAAATCGAGATGCTGGATGTCGCTGACTGGGTCGTCTTGAACAAATACGAGAAGAGAGGTTCCGAAGATGCTTTGCGGGCAATTCGTAAACAAGTGCGACGCAACAGGAACCTATTCGATGCTAGTGATGAGGAGTTGCCCGTTGTTGCTACCATCGCTAGTCAATTTGCTGACGCCGGAGTTGATATGCTATGGCAGAAGGTTGCTGACACTATTGGAGTCAACGCTTCTGAACCTGTAGGAGAAGTCGGACAAAGAGGGGGCGTCATCCCTCCTGAGAGAGTCTCTTACCTTGCCGACATCGCTGCTTGCGTACGTGAATATCATTCCACAAACAATGAACTGGCTGAGAAGTTGCGTCTTGTACAACATCTCGAAACAGCCAAAGCTGAAGTGCCTTCAATAGGAGAAGAAATCGATTCACATATCCAAGAAATCGAAGAAGATATTGCCAAGGCTAGACAATCTGTTTCAGATTTCAGAAAACTCGCAGAGGAATATTCCAGTGGAGAATATACCTACCACGTTCGAGGAAAGCCATTCACGGTTTCAACAGTAACCGAGTCTCTATCTCACCAGATGATTCCACGTGTTTCCTTACCGAAATTCAATGATGATGGAGATATGTACAATTGGATTTCAAGAGAAAATGCCCCGGGATATTTCCCCTTCACAGCAGGGGTCTTCCCATTCAAGAGAACCGATGAATTGAGTGCCCGAATGTTCGCTGGAGAGGGAGAGGGTGAGAGAACTAATCGCAGATTCCATCTTCTTTCACAAGGACAAGATTACGTTCGCCTATCAACCGCCTTCGATAGCGTCACTCTGTATGGGAGAGACCCTGATCGTCGTCCAGACATCTGGGGCAAGGTTGGCAATTCTGGAGTCTCGATAGCCAGTATAGATGATGCAAAGCGACTCTATTCGGGATTCGATCTATGCGATGCCAATACATCGGTCTCGATGACCATCAATGGGCCTGCCCCAATCATTCTCGCTTTCTTCTTGAACGCTGCTATCGATCAGCAAGTGGAGAAACATCTGCAGATGCAAACTGATTCCAGCGGATACAGGGGAGATTTACCAGAAGGACACGATGGTTTTGGATTGGCAACCGTAGGTAAGCGCGGCGATGAATTAGTCGATGCCCAAACATATGCAGAAATCAAAGCCAAGACATTACAAACTGTTCGAGGAACTGTTCAGGCTGATATCCTTAAGGAAGACCAAGCGCAGAATACCTGTATTTTCTCCACACCCTTCGCCCTCAAATTGATGGGAGATATTCAACAGTACTACATCGATAACGGTGTCAGAAATCATTACTCTGTCAGCATTTCTGGATACCACATTGCTGAAGCGGGGGCCAATCCAATCACTCAACTGGCTTTCACTCTAGCAAATGGATTCACCTACGTTGAATACTACAGAAGTAGAGGCATGGATGTTGCCCATTTTGCTCCCAACCTCTCATTCTTCTTTTCTAATGGACTGGATCCAGAGTATACGGTCATTGGCAGAGTCGCCCGCCGCATTTGGGCGGTTGCAATGCGAGACCTATACAGTGCTGATGAGAGAAGTCAGAAACTCAAGTACCACATCCAAACGAGTGGTAGAAGTCTTCACGCTCAGGAAATCGATTTCAACGATATTCGAACTACCCTTCAAGCATTGCTGGCTATTCAAGACAATGCAAACTCTCTGCATACCAATGCTTACGATGAGGCGATAACCACTCCTACCGAAGAGTCGGTACGTAGAGCCTTAGCAATCCAATTGATTGTCAACAAGGAAAGCGGCTGGACAAAGACCGAGAATCCCATGCAAGGTTCGTTCATCGTTGAAGAGTTGACCGACTTGGTTGAAGAAGCGGTGCTACAAGAATTCGAGGCCATTTCACGTAGAGGTGGAGTTCTCGGGGCCATGGAAACGATGTACCAACGTGGCAAGATCCAAGACGAGAGCATGTACTATGAACACCTGAAACATGATGGTACTCTACCGATTATTGGAGTCAATACTTTCCAGAACCCACAGGGCGACATCAATGCCGATGCAGACAACTTCGATATGGAGCTAGCACGAGCAACTCCAGATGAGAAACAGGCTTGCCTAGATAGAACTCAAGCGATTACTAGAGATGAAGAGGCCTTGCAAAGGCTTCAACAAGTTGCCAGAGAAGGGGGTAACGTATTCGAGGAATTGATGGAGACAGTGAAAGTTGCAAGCCTTGGTCAGATAACTGATGCATTGTTTGCAGTAGGTGGCCAATACCGACGAAACATGTGATGGCGTTAAGCGAGGTTTCAAGAGGGTAAACTGTGATTTCATACCATGCGAGAAGCCGCAGATGTTGACACGAAGGAAGCCGTCGAACAGAAACAACAGCCAACTGCAAGCCAAATTCTGTCCAAGGTATACATGAAACTGGTGAATGATAGAAGAATGTACAAAGCCATTACCACTCACGTCAACAATTTCAACGCTGAATCAGGAAGAGATGATAGTTGGAGAATGGTCATCCTGTAATCATCTCTGACACACTGGACAATGGAATGTGCTTCGTCCGGATTGTTCAAACCTAGCAATGACTCCTCGACAGTCCTCCACAATACAATCCTCACCTTCTCTACCATATACTCGGAATGAGGCTGGAAAGTATCCCAAATCTCCATCAACACCAGCAAAATCCTGCAAAGTTGAGCCTCCTACTTCTATGGAAGCAAAGAGAACCTCCTTCACCGCCGCTACCAAATCGACATATCTTTGCAACGAGATTCGTGAAGCCTTACGCTTCGGAGAAATCCCAGAAATATGCAAAGCCTCACAGACGTAGATATTACCCAAGCCAGCAACTACACGCTGATCAAGCAATGCCGTCTTGATTGGGCTGTTTCTCTTCTCCAATACTTTGCGAAGAAATGCCCCATCGAATGATTCAGACAAAGGTTCAGGGCCTATATTTCTCAACAACTTATGTTCTGAAACCTTGCCTGTTGCAGCGATATCCATTACACCGAATCTACGAGGATCAGTATAGACAACGTAGCAGCCATCCTCCATCTCAATAACCACATGGTCATGTTTTCCACGGCCATCTCCACCTTTTTCGAACATCCCTTGCGGCGGCTGTCCATCTTCATGAATCGTGAAACGACCACTCATTCCAAGGTGACAAATCCAGGTGAGTTCACCTTCAAGGTGAATTAAGAGATACTTTGCCCGCCTCTCCAACTCCTTGATGTTCCTACCTTCAATACTTGCAGCCATGTCTTTAGGGAATGGAAACCGCAAACCATCCCTACGACATTCCACTGAGATGACCCTATTTGCCAATAGGTGCCTTGAGAGGCCCCTCTTTACCGTCTCGACCTCGGGTAACTCTGGCACCCTTACTCCTCCAAGAGAGTACGGACATCCTCCAATACCAATTCTGGCAACCATTCAGCCCCATTCCAAAGAACTCTCTGATTGAGGTCCCTGTCAAGCAAGAATGTGGGTTGCTGATGGTAGATATCGTAATCCTCCTCATTAGTTGGTTCAATGAAAATGAAATGGTCTACCAAGACCTTCAATACTGCGCTATCATTACCAGTCAGGTGTGGCCAATCATAGCCCCTTTCAGAACTCCATTCAGCGAGTACTTCAGGAGTATCCCTCCAAGGATCCATAGTAACGGTGACAGCTTGAATCTGAGTTTTCTCTTCTTCATCCAACTGTTGTAATATCCAATGTACATTCGCCGAAACGACGGGACACGTCTCTACACATTTGGTGAATGAAAACAGGAGAATAACGACCTTTCCTCGTGCTTGCTCTAGGCTCCAATTGCCTCCTTGGCTATTACTGAGATTGAAGCCCGGGTCAGGCTCCATATTCAACTCCGTTCCTTTGAAAGGGGCTTCCTTGACCTCAATTTCATTGTGACCAAGACATCCCGAAGTAAGGAGGGTCAATATCACACTGAATAAGAGCAGTCTGCTCATACCCGTTTGTCAGGGCACTCGGTTTTGAAGGATTCCTAAGACCTGCGACAAACAAAAAGCATGTGATGCTCCTCAAAACCAGCCAATTCGATACTCTCAACCAAATCGAGGCCAGATTCTTCGAGCGTTATTGCAACCTTAGTGAATAGAGCTCTCTCGCCTTCTTCATCCCATCTTTCACTAGCCGCTTTCAACGAAAACAGCCCCAAACCGTCACTCTTCAAGAATCGCTTACAAGCAGCAAGAAAAATCTCAACTTGACTGGCTTGTGCCACATCTTGGAATAACCAGTCAACACGATATGGCATGATTGCTGCAATCTCATTGTGTCGCCTAGCATCAGCTAACAAAGGAACTAGGCCTTTTCTTGTGCTAGCCAAATGATTGAGATCTCTTAGGCATCTCGGCGCTAGATCAACCGCCAATATTCGTCCCCCAAGATGATTATCCTCTCCGCATACCAAATCGTGTAAGTGGCTAACTGTAGTCCCGTGTCCGGCCCCCAGATACAGAATTCTAGAGCCTGCACTCGGCAAGATTTCCGTCAAGTTTCCAGAAGTTCTCTGTAGACCTGCGCCTAATTTTGAACGATGCGGGTCCCAGCGTCGCCATTCTTCCTTGTCGATACGACGAACCGATTCACCATATACGGTATTGCCAGAGTCACTATTCAATGTCCAGACTCCTCTGCCTTGAACCCTTAACCCATCTGTAAGTTGCTTACCAAAGGGCCTAGATCTTGAGCCTCTCTTCTTCATCTCAAGACCTCATCGGCGCTTGCCTGCTGGAGGGTTGGGGTGGGTGCTGCGAATCTCTTCAACTCGCTTCTCAACCTCAGCCAACCTCTCATCATTCCACACTGCACCAGCGAATGCATCGCTCCTAACAGCAAGACTTGCCTTAGCTGCCAACATGCGAGAAATCTTACCTCTAATCCACCAAGCCGAACGTGAAATCCATGGATGCATGAAAATGTGGCCATGCTTTGGCGGTGGAGTTCCATTATGCAGATGGCTGAAGAATGCCTTCTCAGCACCAAGAATCTGTACCGTACCTGCTGGCAAACGTGCCAATCTCATCCTACCGTGCGCTGAAGCACATAAGCGCGCAGCCAACAGTGGCCCCATCAGCAAAGATAGAGATGGGAGATGTTCACTTGCTAGATCTCTAATCGCATCCTCCATCCTATCCAATCTCGACTTACAACTTCTCACAACTTCAGCCCATGAACGCAATGACTTCCATTCCAATTCACCAGGCCCTGCTTCCGGTAACTTACTCGATAATGAGGCAGCAAGATCCTGTAGAGAACCTGATTCCGCTATGATTCCTGCAAGGCGGTTTCTGTCTCTCTCTACTCTCGCTGCAGGGAGGAATAAGGCCGTCCATTCAACCAATCGAGATTCCATGGTTAACCAAGCAGCACGCAACTCTTCGGTTGCACTCAACAGATGCTCAAGTCTCCTGTCAGGATCACCAGCCGCCTTGTCAACACCGGCTTGTGACATAGCAAGAGATGCTTCATCCAAAGCCTGCAGCAACTCCGCAGACATCTCAGGAAATTCATGTTCAGGAAGTTCAGGGTCTCCAGCCATATGGATGCAGGCATCAGGCCATCGTTCTGATAACAATCTTGACTCGGCAGTCAATCCTCCTGCACCGAGTAATTGCAACCTCTCAATAATGCGAGATTGGTCCATCTTGCCAGTCCATTCCTCTTGATCAAGAATACGCCCCTGATCATCGATGACCAACGCCAATCTCCAGTCGTATGCTATCCACACCACGTACCGTCGAACAGACAGCACCACAAAAGGGATGGGGAACGTTCACTCTATTGAAATCGGAAAAATACCTGAATTGACAAGCAAATCGTCTATATGTGGTGACCACTCGCCCAATACCCTATGTTCTGCCCAGAATGCGGTACTTTGTCATATCCAGATTCCTCTGGAAACATAAATTGTACAAATTACAAATGTAATTACAAGGGGGGTGCAAAGAATGAAGTCACCTTACCAGATGGTAGTACGGTTGACTTAGCAGAAACAACTTCCAGTTCCAAAGCCGAGACAAGGGAGTACGAAGTGATTGATGATGCAGACATGATGTTCGGAGTCCTTACCACCGACTCATACATCTGTCCCAAATGCGATGGAAGAGAGGTATTCTCTGAACTTAGACAAACTCGTTCCAGCGACGAACCTGAGACTAGATTCCTAACTTGCAAGGGATGCAAACATGGATGGCGTGAATACTGATTTCCGCCACATAGCAAGTCAATCTCGCTGCAACTGTTCCTCATTGAGGTGAAAGCAGGTTTATGGACCCCCCCCAGCGAGAGGACACCTACAGGATGGATGGTGACATGCTGAACATAACAGCGAGACAAGACCTGATGCGAATCATCTTCGATACCCTCAATGTGGTTGTGGAAGAAGCGAGACTCGATTTCAACGAACATGACCTCGATGTCAGAGTGGTCGACCCATCGCACGTAGCGATGATCAAAATGACCATTCAGTCCGCCGCTTTTGAGACTTGGGACGTCGATGAGAAATCTCTAGGACTGGAATTGGCCAAGATGAGGGATTTGTTGTCCCTAGGTAATTCTGGAGACCTCATCGAATTACAGCACGATGAGAGCGAAGGACGAATCCACATCAACATGGGCAAGATTGACCGCGTAGTACGTCCTCTAGACCATTCTACCGTACAACCCCCAAATGTTCCAGAATTGGAGTTGCCCGCAAGTGTCACTCTAAGCGGGGAGGATTTGTCCCGCGCACTAAGGGCAGCCCGACAAGTCGGTGATCTTGTCAATATCTCCCTAAGTGATTCTGGCTTGGAGATAAATGTCATCGGTGGAGATACCGATAGTGTCAGTGTGACTTACAGCAAGGACGAGGTGCACGAACTCAAATGCGATGGTCCAGTACGTTCTCAATACAGCTTAACCTATCTCCTTCCATTGTCCAAGTTGATGTCAGTCATCGATAGAGTAACTCTTCGCTTCGGAGAGAACTTCCCCCTAAAGGTGGAATATGAATTTGCAGATGGTGCAGGAGAAGTAGTCTACTTCTTGGCTCCACGTATAGAAGGCGACCTGTGATTGGTTATACTGCCCTAATCTCAGTTGTATTGAAACGTAACATAGCCTCGCCGCGGCATGGCATTGCCAAGAGTCTCAGTGCTCATTCCAACGCTGCGCAATGCTGAACAATTGCAAGTAGTGCTACAAGCACTCAAGCAACAAGATTGGGATGGTGAGTTGGAAATCGCCTGCGTTGGTCCAACAGGAGATCCCGGCGAATCAATCTGCAAAGAAAATGGTGCGAGGTGGATTGATGATCAGGGTAGTCGAAATCGCGCCGATGCCTGTAATGTTGGAATCAAGGCTTTGGACTGCGACATACTATTGTTCACCGATGATGATGTTATTCCAAACAAGGATTGGGCTGGTAAATTGATTCGCTGGTTCGAACGTGATGAAGTAGCAGGAGTGGGTGGACCAAACTTCGCTCCCGATGAAGACCCTTTTTCAGCCCGAGCCGCAGATGTGGCTTTCTGTGCCAGATGGGTTACTGCTGGAACAAGATACGGCAAAGTGCCATCTGAAGAATTAATCGAAATCGATCACAACCCTGGTTGTAATTCTGCATATCGCAAATCTGTTCTGGATGAAGTTTCGGGCTGTGAGAAAGGTTGCATAGGTGCCGAAGACGTGGTTATGGATCGTAAGATTCTCGATGCAGGGTATCGATTGTGGTTCGATGCCGAGGCGGTCATGCCGCATCGGCGCAGAGTATTATTCGGACCTTACATGAAACAATTGAGGAATTACGGATATGTTCGCACCCTTGCTAACAAGCGCTGGCCTGAACTGAAGCGTTGGAGCCACAATGCCATAGGTTTGTTCCCCATACTCACCATACTTGGTCTAGCAGCATTCCTTTGGGGACTTTGGCAAGGAGGAATCGATTGGTCTGATATATTCAACTCACCAGAGATGGGTGCCCCGCGTATAGCGGCTCATGGAACGGCCTCACTGGGAATCTTGTATTTCTTGATATGTTGGGCTGGTGCCGCGCTTGGCGCATCTCCACATCGTACTTTGATGACCGTAGCCATTGCACCTGTTACCATCTTCTTAGCACATTGGTCATATGGAAGCGGGGTCATTCGAGGATGGAAGCAGATCTATCTCGGTCAAGGTGCCGCCGCCGGACTTGGTGTGC
>CAXRJJ010000050.1:0-31484 GCA_964230945.1 Yoonia sp. | reverse complement strand
CAGGGGACAAGTTACTACTCGATTTCGATCTCTCCGAGGCAAGCGATGTAGAAGGATACCGAGTTTACGCTGCAACTTGGGACTTTGAAGGCGAGGTCGGTCCTGGATTGAAGGGGCCCGATAGCAGCATTATCGAATTAGGTCGAAATCCTGCTTTACCACTAATTATCGACGAGATATTCGACGACCCATTGATACCTGGACTAACTGTACATGTTGCGGTTGTTGTTTACGATACCAGCGGTAATGCTCACATGAGTGGCCTGACTATGGCAGCTGCTGCCCCCGTAGACAATCTAGGAGAAGACCCAGGTGCGCATCTACCAAACATCGCAGACCTCAATGTCGAGTGGGTTTCAGAAGGCACCAGAATCTTGGTCTCTTGGAGCCCAACAGGGGATGCTGCTGTTCAGTCATTCAAAATCTACATCTCAGATGAACAATTCGATAACGTCGATGATGCAATATTGATTGATACTGTATACGCATCCAACTCACTGTTCATCAATTCGGATAATCACGAGGAATTCGATAATGAAACCACTTGGTGGATCGGTGTTTCCACTTCGGAATGTGGTGAAAGTTGGCCTGACTGCCCAATTTATCGAAGGGCGATCTCACCTCAATTCTTGGCTACTCCCAATTCTGGAAGCACTAGTGCTGAAGATACTCAGAGTGCAAAAGATGGATTCAATCTATCCGATTATTTGACTACCCAGAACATTCTTGCTGCTACTCTAGCCTTAGCGATTCTACTACTACTATTCGTAATGCAAAGAGGAAAGAAGCCAGGTAAACGCTCCTCAAGGTGGGACTTGGAATCCACATGGGGAATTGACATCCAACCTCGAAATGATTGGGATGACGACTTTGACGTATTGTCTTCTGCACCAAACACTCAGATGGAGAGCGAAATAATGTCAGCAGCACAGAACATCGAAACCCAGCGCAGTCAGTCATCATCAGCAGTTCCAATGCCAGACATGAGTGCGCAAGTTCCCGGTAGTACCTCTTCCGGAGATTTCTCTGCATTGACAGATGACCTACTGGGTGATTCACCAAGCAAGAAACAAGGAAGCGGAATAGATACATCCTTCCTTGATGACCTGTTGTGATACTCTGGGACGGTAGATGACGCAAGATCCATTCTCGAGCGTTTTTAGCACTCTTGCTTGGGATGGTGAGAGAAATCTGGCCTTTTTACAAGAACATCTGGATAGAATGGATAGGCATGCGGAAAGGTTGGATATCAAACTACCAATCAATCTGAAGGAAGAAATCGAGCACTCCTTAGGTGACTTGGCCAAATGTGATGAGACGAATGCCATGCCTCCCGGCCTAGTGACCGTTAGAGTTACTGAAGATGGAGATGTACTGGTCTCTAGTAGGACCAATGCCAAATACCGTAGTAGGGGAAGTGTGATTTCTGTTGCAGCTCCAAAATGGAGTAGTAGAGTTAGAGGCACAAAACACGGTGCTTGGGAACCTTATCTAGAAGCTAAGAAACTAGCAAGAAAAAGTGGAGCAGATGCGGCAATACTTGTAGATGAAGGAGCAGTAATAGATGCAGATAGAGCAACACCAGTTATTTTGGATCAAGATGGTACAATTTGGATTGCAGATGATGGACAGGGAGGGGTTGATTCAGTAACCCTGAAACTCATTTTACCTGAATTGATGAAATCAGGTATGCCTGTTAACAAAGGCCGTTTGCACGAGAAAATGATTGGAAGATGCAGAGAGATGATTCTTGTTGGAACTGGAATTGGAGTCATGAAAATCGAGGAAATCGATGGACAAAAAATTGGTAACGATGACGAGGGAAAATTATTCACAATTGCAAAAGACTCGCTGCACAGAGCATTACTGGAATCGTGGGGTGAGGGGAAGTCATGACGAGGGAGAGATTTTGGCCTTGTAATCAAGACGAGAATCTGTTACTTGGACTCAGTGAAATGCTCCGAGCAGAGTCACTGCTTGGGGACCCGTCATGGGGCGGAAGTGACGAATTGCTATTGATTTCGGGAGGGCCTCAAAGTGATTCTTCCTCTACCAGTTTGTTGATGGGGCCTCCAAGAATAAGGGTCATTGCTCGACAGCCAAGGAGAGAATTTCTTGGTCCTAGAGACGACAATGTTTCTCCATTGAAGGGAGAAATCCCCCTCAGTCCCACACCATGTGCCATGCAACTAGAGATTCAAGAATGGAATGGAGAGGCTTGGACAGTTTCTGCACAGCATGTAGGTACCAATTTGGCTGAAACACTCCGCACCTTGAATGCATTACAACCTGAAAAGAATGATACTAATCGAATTAGCATAGGTTGTTGGGCAGGAGGATTAGCATACGATTTGGTACAATGGACCCAACCATGGAAGTTGTTTGCGCCACCGGAAGAAGGAGAAGTTCTGTTAGTGCTCTACAGAGTAGATCGGTGGCTGATTCATGACCGAAATGCCTCAACGCTATCTTTGATTTCTGAAGAAGATGATGTTTGGGCTAGAGAAGTAGAAGATCTATTGTCAATATTGCCATTGCCGATTGGAATTTCTCACCAAACTCTCAATGAGTTGTCACTGAACGATTCAGAAAACACGAGTCATAGCGACAAAAAACATGCCGAAATCGTTCAACAGGTGAAAGAAGCAATACTAGATGGAGAACTATACCAATTGAATTTCGGTAGACGTTGGATGGGAAGCCTCAGCGAGCATCCTTGGAAAACAATGGTCAGGTTGACTAAAGATAACCCTGCACCAATGTCTTCGTGGCTTCATGCTCCTGACCTAGATATTGCGCTATGTTCATGCTCTCCGGAATTGTTGTTGGCAACTGAAAACGAAAAGATTCGGACTCGTCCAATTAAAGGAACGAGGCCAAGAGATGAAAACCCGATCGAAGACGAAAGGCTTCGAATTGAATTATTGAATTGTACAAAGGAATTGGCTGAACATATGATGTTGGTTGATCTTGAAAGAAATGACATAGGAATGGTTAGTCGAACTGGTAGTGTGCGTCATAATCTGTTTCAAGTCGAAGGATATTCTCAGGTACAACATCTTGTGAGTGAAATCAATGGTGAACTCAAATCGGATGAAGATGTTTGGAGCGCGCTTCAAGCGATGTTTCCTGGCGGCAGTATAACCGGTTGTCCGAAAACTGCAACAATCGCTGCTATTGATCAATTGGAGATGCACCCTCGTTCATTCTGGACCGGTTCAATCGGCCTTGTTGACCCGCGTACAGGTTATTCGATGTGGAATATCTTGATTCGAACTTTGGAAGCTAGAATGGAAGAGGGCACTTGGAAAGCTACTGTTCAAGCCGGTGGTGGTCTTGTCATGGATTCGATACCTGAACAAGAAGTCGAGGAAGCAAAATGGAAGGCTAAAGCCTTACGTCAAGCCGCAGGATGGATATCTTCTGGTGAATCATCTGTCAGTTTTTCAGCACCACATTCGATTTATCCTCAATCCATAACCAAACGAAGTTTATCGAGGAATACCCTGATTGGTTCAATACATGAATGGAAAGATACTGAAAATTTCCTAGATGCCGAACTGCGCGTGTTATTCATAGATAATCTAGATTCATTTTCTTGGAATATAATGCATGCACTCTGTGAATTACAGGCTGAAGTCTTCTACTGCCACGGTAGATTGGAAAAAGCCGCTATGTTGGATGAGATACTGAATACTTGCAAACCTACTCACATCGTACTTGGACCTGGACCTGATGAGCCAAACATCAGTCCATTGAGTATGGAAATCGCGAGGAGGGCACTGAACGGAAAATGTCCTCCTTTACTTGGAATCTGTCTAGGGCATCAAGCCATAGGAGTTGCAGCTGGGTTGAATCTTTCACGCTGCCCCTCGGGGGCCGTACACGGTACAGCGTGCGAAATTCTTCATGATGGTCAAGGGATCTTCAGAGCCTTTTCTTCATCATTAACAATGGCAAGATACAACAGCCTGTGTCTAGAAGATGGAGATTCTCAGCTACTGATTACAGCTCGGGATGAGCATAACAACATCATGGCGATAAGACATCCAGATTTACCAGTGGTTGGAATTCAGTTCCATCCTGAATCATGTGCTTCGGAATTGGGTGTGGAATTACTCTCCTCATTCCTCAATGATTCGGCCCATATCTCAATTGAATCTGAAAACATCAATTGATGGTTGCTTCTCTTTGGCGCGACGTGAAATTGAAGAACGGCGTTGCGTTCGAAGGCATGAGGAAGACGCGTGCCTGCTTGCAGATTATGCCATGCAACATACCCACGCGAGTATTTTATTCACGGTATTGGCCCTCGCAAGGATGTCTGTCAGCGTTGCGGATTGGAAAAGGGATTGATTGAAGAATCTGAAGCAACGATGATTTTTGATTCCGGCCTTGCCAACTCACGATTGAATCTTCTATCACGCAGGTTGTCAATCTGGTTGTGGATTCTCGCTATCTGGTTCTTGTGGTTCACCTTACTGAGTCAAATCAACATCTGGATATCCTTGGCTGTACTAATTTTCATCACCGCTGGATTGTTGGTCTTCCACATGTTTGGAAGACCCCGATTTGAAGCCATGCTTCTCAGGTTGACACCAGAGCACGAACGCCCTCCTGGACATTGATTCACGATTTGGCGTGAATCTTGATGACATCACCGTCAGAGAGTTGTTGGTCTGCACCGATTATCCTCTTGCTCTTTGCATCAACCGCCTTGATGAAACCATCACCGAGATCTGTATGTACAGCATATGCTAATTCCTTAGCAGTAGAATCACCAGGGACAACTAAAGCATCAGGCAAAATCTTGCCTTCTCCATCAGTCCAATGACTTTCATCTTGAACTGGATATGCTACAATGTGGCCTAAAGACTCGTGCAAAACCTTGGAAATTAGGGTAGACACTCCTGTTCCACCGAATTTAGACATGGTTTCCTTCATTCCATTCAATGCTGCTATCTGCGCATCTTTCAAGCGCTGTTCTCCAACCTTAGTCATTTCAAAATCAATATCTCCAGGACCATACTCGATGAACCCCATCTGCCCTGCTCTACGCAATCCCAATTCTGCATCCGCCATCGTTGGCATCAAAATTGCTCCCTCTTCTTCCAATTTAATCTGCAATTGACTCCAAGTCTCGCCCGGTGCGATCTCCGCCTTATTTGCAGCAACATGAATGGGGAACATGACTCTACGAATACGTTCTGCCAAGGAACGCTTCAAACCCAAACCCCATTCCCAAGGTTGTCCAAGTTCACCTTCTGCTTCTTTGAATGAATCGAGAGCCAACTTGATCTGTTTCGGACTCGCCCCTAAACCACTGAGTTTCTCATGTAAATGAAGTTCTAGCCCTTTGTCGCCTTCGGCCTGCACACGGCGGGCTCCTCTCAACCATCCATCCTCAATTATTCCATGAATCCATGCACTCAATTCTTCAATCAGAAAACTGTGTTCTTCGAGAATGGATTCTGTGCAAGCATCGACATCTTCTGATACACCGATAGGGTTGCCTTCGTTATCGGTAGTTCCTGCTGCATCAACCACCTGAATCAATGCATCACAACGCGCAAGGTCGGAGAGGAATTCATTCCCTCTTCCACGGCCCGCATGAGCCCCTGGAACCAAACCTGCAACATCCACCATGAATACTGGAATCAGTCGCTTATGCCCCGTACAAGATCCCGTTCTTGGTTGGCAGAGACTTCCTTCTCTTTGATCCTCTGAAGTAGGAGGCGATAATCTTCCATCCGCTTCTTTCATGCTGCGTAATTCTGCACAAGGACAAGGTAGAGGTGCTGGAAGAAAAGCAACACCAACATTTGGATCAATAGTACAGAAAGGGTAGTTTGCGATATCAACCTTAGATTGAGTGGCTGCAGAAAAAAAAGTCGATTTGCCCACATTTGGTTTGCCGACCAAGCCAATTCTCATACTGATACCCACTCACGTCTGGAGAGCCATCGGACTTAGAACCGACTACCGGTGATTCAGGATTTCACTCCTCTTCATCAGGCTCTGCTGCCAACGAATTCATGATTCGCAGCATGTGTATATCCAGTTCTGGGATATTCACTTGGCCATCACCGTCAAGGTCCATCGCAGAGACCATTTTCTCTACATCCCACGGAGGAAGGTCTGCAATATCCAAAGATGCCAGACCCTCTCGAATCTCAAATGGCGATATCTGTCCATCGCTATTGATATCCATCTTCTGGAACAGTTCAATGGTACTGGTACCACTACTCTTCAACCAGCGTGCCAAATCTACTAACTCTGATTCGAAGGAAGATACCTCTTCGACAGGCGCTGGCTCTGGCTTTGCCGCCACAATACCATCATCGGTGTGCAGTGCTGCGGAAACTCCAATCTCTGTTGGTCCTGCGTCATCTTCTTCATCAGGTGCAGACACTCTGATCTCTGTATCAACTCCAACGCCTCTGGAAACTAACTCCCTGATACTGGTTGCTCCAGGATGGAGGTGGTACGATGCCATACCAACACTAACTGTTGTTTCTTTTTCTTCTACTTCAGGAGAAAACAAGGTAGCGATCATGTTGACCGACCCAATGAAAGTTGCAATAACAACACCATAGAATATAGCTGCAGCCGTGAGGTAATAGCCACCAAGATAGTCTCCTGGTGCTTCAACTGCAGCGTCAGTCAATGATATGGCCGCGAAGTCTGCCATCAACAATGTCACCGTTGAACCGAAACCACCCAAGAACATCAACCAGAATGCCCAACGTGCTTTTGAGGTACTAGACAGGCGGCGTCCGGTAATCTCAGGGAAGAGGTTGCCCCAAACAGATAGAGCAAGTAGTCCACCTACTGTCCAAAGAATACCATGGTTCACTGTAGCCTGAACTCCGCCCATATTGTGGGCACCATTTAGAGCATCTAGAGCTGAGAAGAATCCCAACAAGGCGAATATTGGTAGTAATAATGTCGCACTACCTGCTGCCACTCCACCCGGACTAGCAATGACCTGTTGCCAACGATTCTGCATCGTGGAAATCAAATTGGATGATGCAGCTAACAAAGGAACTAGACCCACTACAATCATGACTGCGGTAATACTCAACATCGTGTCTCCAGAAACCGCCGCGCTCTCCGACATACCCAACACAGGGATGCTGATGAATAGAATAGTGTACGAAGCGGTAGTTAGGGAGTGGCTCCAAATCGGAGTTCCACTAACCTTGGGAATTATGTGATACATAATCGCTAGGAACATAGCTAATGGGAACCATCCCATAACTACTCTATCTGCGAACCAAGCAACATCTGCAATCTCCAAATCAGATGCCAAATCACCCTCTAGAATCAGATTGGCACCTCTGAACACCAAGGCCCATATCATTGACAAGTGAGAGATGACGATGAACCAAGAGGATACTTGGATGGGTGAATCGCCACGTCCACCAAGAGCGAGAAGATGATTGAGGAAGAGGGCAGCAACAATCATTGCATATGCTAACTCGATAATGGCATAATACAGATCCTTCATCTCGATAGCCAAAGGAAGAATCATGGCTACCAAAGTCAACCCAAACCAGCCAAATGCCATCATCGAAGCATTGGCTTCACTGCCGATACCCGAACCATTGTTTCGTCCATTGATGTGCAATCCCGCACCGATCAGGGTCATTCCAAGGAAACCCCAAACCAAGGATTGTTCAGCCAATCTGTCCATAACTCCTGCATCATAACTCCATCCAATGGAAGAAAGTGAATCGAGAGCCTTTGCATCGTATGTTAGCCAAATCATAAGGAAGGTAATCGTCGAAGCGAGAGTTGCCCAAATTGCACCAAAAATCAACCAAGTTCGGGCACCTGAACCCTTCTCTTTGGAAAATAAATCTATGACACCAGCAGGTGCCTTATCCAAAAAGAACATCGATAATTGACGTATTGGACGACGAAGATCAGCAAGACCATTGCTAGCCCAATAAGCTGTCAACACCATAGCCAATAGAAGCAGAAGCAGAGCGGGAAGAAGTATCGAAAACATGACATCACCTCAATCGCGGAATACCTCGCCCAACAAATTCAGAACCATGAAGGAAAATCCGAGAATTATTCCCACAAGATAATACCATATTCCACTAGAACCAAGAGCATCGAAAAGAGGTATGAGTTCCGATAACAATGGGAAACCGTCCCAACCAAAAATTACTGAAAACATACCCACTAACCCGAGTACTCCTAACCCGAGAATTGCGAGTATCACTCTACTAGCCTCAGGTTCGGCCACTCCTTGTGTCACTTCAGGAAGGATTTCAACATCGCTCATTCAATCAACTCTGACCCCATAGGGGTCAGTCCGTCCACCTGTGGAACGATGATAAACATTGACCACGGCAATTCCCTTTCACGCTACTTGCAGAACACCTCAGGGTGAGCGCAAGTGCATCATTGGGTCGCCTCTCCGATCTATGCCAACTCCCAATACAGCGGGCAATGAAACGTCGAGTTCAATCTCCGTTCTCCAGGCCTTCTTGCAGGCACAATCTAACCCTACAAACTCGCGCATATCTCCGCTAACTGAATATCTCTCAATAGCCGCAACCACATGCTTGTCGCACTTACCACAATTATGTGAGCCGCGGATCCTACCACCTGCAGTTGGGTGAATCAGCAAACGGGATATCTGATCTCCTTCACCATTGACTCCACCTTTTGGATGAATAATTGAATTGACTCTCTCGATTAACTCGACTAATGACCATAACCAAGGAGGGCGGTATTCTTTGGCTCTAAACAAACGATCGATAATCGTTCCACGCTGAATATTCATTGGATTGACCGAAATCTCATCACTAACTTCGGCAACATCTGCAATCCACTTAACGCAATGTTCCAACGCGTCTCCTTCACTCATGAATGGTGGCTTGAACATCAGGTATGTCTTGACTCGTAGACCCGCATTCTGAAGATTGACAACCGCCCTCTTCCAGGATTTTAGAGTAAAACCCTTGTTGACGTGGAATTTCAAAACCTCTTCATCATGTGCCTCCAAACCAATAGCTATGGTGAATTCGGGATTGATTGATTTCGCCCAACTCAATTTCTCTTCCGTACATTGTTCGGTCCGACTTTCGATCACTAGATGTTTATTCATCTCATGGCATTCCCTGAGAACAGTTTCTTGAAAATCAACAGGTATCTCTCTATCTTCGAGCAATGAGCCTGAAGTATACACCTTCACCATGTCCATTCCTTCAAAACCGGATAATTTCTTTTTGGCAAATTCCCATTGAGCATGTAAATCTGCACTTTCGACATCGTCTCTTGTATCGTTGAAATATCCACAAAATGTACAACCGCTACTCCACCACCAATGGCAACCCTTGGTCCTGAGAATGACGGTTGCGGCGGTGGTTGGGGTTCCATCAGGCATCATTTCAGGGGTGTGATAAACAGTAGCTGGTTCGCTTGCATCCCACGAATGCTTCTTCTCCTGAGACCATTCGGTATTCTCTGGTGCTTTAATCAAATCATGGATGCGCAAGGCCGGCTCATCGTTGCCGACCAAGTTCAACCGTTGGCCCTGAGACATGTGTACCATTACGTGGGCCGGGAACTGTATTGAAGAAGGCAACGCTTGCTCATTCTTCCTCAGAAACTCCTGTTGAGCGGAAAAGAATAGTCGAACCTGCATTAACGAATTGCCCCTTGGGGAAATCTGGATTCATAGATTCCGCGCCAATAACCTGAGGTTCAAATTTGTCGGCAGGAACCCTGAGGTCAACGCGGCTACCAACCCTGATCATCCCATATCTCTGTCCTCTTCGCATGACATCTCCCTCTCCACTCCAAGGGACAATTGTACGAGCAAGTGCTCCAGCGATTTGAGTCACTTCAACCCTCATTTCACCAGTGGACTTAGACGAAGTTGCACATTCCAATACTGTTCGAACTCGCTCATTGAATTCACTTTCCTTTTTGAAGGCGGGAAGAAAAGGCCCCCTTCTCCTACCTTTACCGGTGCGATGCTCCATTCTGACAATCTTTCCCGCCTCAGGGACTCTATTCACGTGTACATCCAATGGAGACATGAAAATCGCTATTCTCCATACATCGTTTGAACTCTCTTCGCCTTTGTCAACCTTGCACCATCGTTGCTCATTTTCAAATGTCAACGGTTCTGCCAAGGCTTCGGGATACCATGTTCCAGTCAATGGGTTCTCTTCACAGTCTCCGGAAGATAACTCCTCTTTGGAAGGTCTTCTTCCATTAGCCATTTCACGCACCACGAACATAACATGTCCATCTGCAGGAGAGACCAATACTCCTTCGTCCTTGGGAATTGGGCGGTCTGGATCTCGGAAGAAGTTTGCAAGGAAGGCGGACAACATCAGTGTCAAGACTCCAGTCAAAGTTACTAGGTGCATAACTGGATCAACATACACAGCAACCAACAATGCGGCGATACCCATTGAAGAAGTCAGCAATACTGGAAGCGTTCCACCTCGGGCAAACAGGCCCACTGGCTCACCTCACTCTTTGTTGTCGTGATCTGCCCATGGGTCAACATCATCTTCCCAAGTGGCTGCTTCCTTCACTTCACGAGGTTCAGCAGGCTCCTCTTCTTCAGCGGGCTCCTCTTCAGATTCCGCCTCAGTTTCTTCTTCGGATTCATCCTCAGCCTCAGCAACCTCTTCGCCTTCTTCGGCTGGCGCCTCTTCGACAGATTCCTCTTCGCCCTCCTCTTCTGCAGGAGTTTCTTCAGTGGGTTCTGCGGATTGAGCGGCTTCAACAGATTCAGCCTCTTCAAGTGTCATCTCTGCAGCCCTAGCCTCGATAAGATCATCCATACGATCTGTAATCGCTCTCTGCATGTGTTGGCTTTGTCTCTCAGCCTCGACAGCACGCTCAATCAATTCATAGCGCTCTTTGATAGCCTTGTTCAAATCTTCAAACAAGGCCATGTGATCAACATACCAGTCATCTCTTGCCTTCATCTCGACAACAGCCAACTTGAGGTCATTATCTAATTCCTCAGCGATACCGAAGACCTTACCCAATCGCTCCTTTTCACGAGTGTATTTCTCTTCCATCTTCTGTAATTCTGGCTCAAGGAAATCAACTTGCTTAGTGGACTTGGTTGCTTTTAGCTCCAAGTCTCTGATGCGATTATCCTTTTCTGACAACAAAGCCTCAAGACTTTCTTTCTCAATCTCTCGCTCAACGATCTCCTTCTCAAGAACCTCGATTTCAGCCTTCAGATTGACTAGTTCTTTTTCCTGTGCCTCATAGGCATCATACAGCTTCAAGAGCCGTTCGGTCTCCTCCCCCAAACGGTCTTCTAAATCGCTGACCTGCACCACTGGGGTCTTCTCACCGTCTTCATCATCACCGGACATTGACAACACCGGAGGTCTATCCTCCATCTACCCCCACTCACCTAGGCATTATCAAGCCGACGCATCAAAGGCCACTATTTTCGCTACCCGTGATGTGTTAGACCATTCGCGATAGAATCTGTAGCAATTACCAATTCGCGTGCAATACTAACTTCACCCATCGAATGGCCTGCATCTGGAACAATAACCAAGTTACTGTTGGGCATTGCTTGATGTAATTCCCACGCGCTTCTGGTAGGACAAACCATGTCATAACGACCTTGGACAATAACTGTGGGAATGTGCTGGATTTTTTGGATATGGTTCAAAATATAACTTTCTTCGACAAATATTGCATTTGTGAAGTAATGGCATTCAATGCGCGCAAATGCAACAGCGAAATCCAAGTCCTCCGCTTTATCGAGATATTCCGGATCGGGAAATAGACGGCTAGTAGCCATCTCCCAGCGAGTCCATTCTTTAGCCGCCCCACGGCGAACTTCTACATCATCACTAGTTAGACGGCGATAATATGCTTCAATGAGATTATCTTGTTCTTCCATAGGAATATGTTGCTGATAAGGCTCAAAAGCATCTGGAAAGACATGGCTTGCCCCATCTTGATAAAACCAATACAATTCGGATTTTCTGCACATAAATATGCCGCGAAGCACTAGGCTCAGAACGCTTTCAGGATGATTTTGTGCATAGATAAGAGAAAGAGTGGAACCCCAAGAACCTCCAAAAACATGCCATTTTTCTATGCTTAAATGAGTTCGTAGAGTCTCGATGTCTCTAACCGATGCCTGAGTATTGTTGTCTTCAAGTTCAGCATATGGAACTGAATTCCCACAGCCTCTTTGATCAAACTGAACTATGTTAAATGATTCAGGATTGAAATATTGACGATATGATGGCTGACTTCCCCCTCCGGGACCTCCGTGGATAACTAAAACCGGGATACCTTCTGGATTACCACTTTGTTCCCAAGCAATAGTATGCAAAGAAGAAACCTCTAGCATACCTTTAGCAAATGGTTCAATGGGTGGATAAAGTACTTCACTCAATTTCACGGAAGTGTTTAGCATACAAATCGCTCCTTGATAGGATACCGAGTAGAGGCATTATTGAAAGCCAATTCGCTTGACCCCTCTCCATGGCAGAAGATGGGGGAGGATGGAGAAGCGCGCCTGAGGTATTCCATGAATGGGCCCTCATTGGCAAGGACGAAGGCATGGAAAGGGGACATGCTGCGGCTGTAGAAGAAATGCTGAGTCACGCTCTGGCAATTGCTTCTAGCCTAGGAAACACATTCACAGCTTTGGATGTAGGATGCGGAAATGGTTGGGTTGTTAGGAAGATGGCTGGACATCCACATTGCTCGCTTGCTGTTGGAATCGATGCCGCTCCTTCAATGATTGACAAAGCCAAGAAGTTGGATTCGGAAAACCAGTATCATTTGGTAGACATTATGCAATGGACTACAGGACACTCCTTTGATCTGATTCATAGTATGGAGACAATGTACTATCTTGAGGATCCTGTCAAAGGAATTCAAAGGTTATCTGAATGGCTGAAAGAAGATGGCGTGTTGGTCATCGGAGTAGACCATTATGCTGAGAATGAAGAAAGCCTTGATTGGCCTGAGAAAGTTAGGACAAGGATGACGACTCTGAGCGAAGCCGAATGGATTGATTCATTGAGCACTGCTGGACTCTCAGATGTCAAATCTTGGAGGGCTGCACCAAAGGAAGGGTGGCCAGGTACATTGGTAATTACAGGTCGCAAGTAATTACCGCGGACCGCATAATTTGATCGTTCCCCTATGATGTGGGCAAGCATTGCATATTGCTGCGTCTTTACTTGACAAGGGTTCTATCTGTTCATCTGTAGGCCCCAACACTCTCATTCTCGACAAGGTTGAGAGCAGTTCTTCAAGTTGAGATTGAGACTGTGGCATCAATTCCTCTCCCTCATCGACCAAACGACCATTCGCTGCGACATAGATCGCTGGTGGAAGCAAGCGGCGAACTACAGAACTCGAGGCTTGCTGATATTCCAAAGCGAGGCAATACAGTGCCAACTGCATCCTATGCTCAGCTAGTAATTCCTGTTCTTGATGAATAAGAGAATCTGAACCAGAAACCATCTGTAGAGGGTGACCTTTCTCTCTATCTAACGGGTTGAACGAAGCACCACAACCTCTAGTCTTCAAATCGATAACAAGGTATGCTACCTCACCATTGTCATTAGCCAAAGCCAAAACCAAATCTATTCGGCCAGTCATACTGGTTACAACCGATTTTATCTCTGCGACTGGTGTATCGCCAAATGGAGTCCAGATGTTCAATGGGAGGTTCTCAGCAGTCAACAAACCAAGATCGAATGGAACTTCAGTACGTAACCCTTCAACATTCCATTCTCTGTACTTCCCCGACAAACAAGCCTGTCCCAATTCTCCATCCATCAATATCTTCGCGAGTTCGTATAATCTCTCTATGGTTGCATCTTCATTGATGTCGGGCATTTTGTATTCTTCAACTACTTGTTTGATGACATCCCTATCCAACATAGTTCCGCTCGAATATAGCGACCAGTCTTGGGGTAAATCTGGACTTGACTCAACCTTATTTACAGGATTGGGCAACCCTACCTCGACTAATCTGTGGAATAGAGTTCCAAGAGTTGCAGCATCTGGTAACCCATTATCCTCCTCTATGAAATCAACAATTCCCAATGGTTCACTAGGCCATCCTTGGTGGGTCTCTAACCAATGCCTGCGCAAACAGGAAGATGCAGTGTCAATCGATGATGGTGCGAACCGAATACGACGCCTTCTTTTGGCGACGACCCGAGGTTGAGAAGAAGAAGCCTCTGAGATTAGGCCCTGCTGATGGTTGGTCATTCTCTGCATGAGGCTTTGAGCCTCAATTGATTCTGTCATGAAACAAGCGGGGTCGTGGAATATACTGAGGCGCGGACCTCCTGTCAATCCCAAACCTGAGTCAGAACGTAGTGCTGCAGGATCAAGATGCAAAGTTCGATCTGGTGAACCATCTTCTGGAGGATTCATTTCTCCATCAACAGAGTTAATCAGCCAAGGTGAATGCTCCTGCTGATTGCATATTGCTGAAGCCCTCATTGAATCCAACAGCATTGTCCCCATACTTCTCCGCGAGCCGGGGCGGTGCTGAACTTGTATCACTCCATTCACTAATTTCGCGCCTTTACCGGGACTGCCAACAAGTATCAAATGACTCTTGACACGAGTCATTGAAACATACAACAATCTGCGCGTTTCTGCTTCGCTCTGAGCCTCTAACAATGATTCTGCCAATAGCCACAACCCATGTGGTGACAATTCGCCTGTTTTCCACGGCTTTGCTCGGCCTGCTATCAATTCAGGAGTTACAATGAGGTGGTCTCTTGTGGTGTTGGCTACCGATCTTCGCCCTGCTTGGAATAATCCAGCGAGTACTACCACTTTGGACTGGAGACCTTTCGCTGCATGGATTGTCATCAACCTTACACAACCACCTAGCGCAGGAGCCTTTGCCGCTGGTCCATCTTTACCTAATGCGCTCAACTTCTCCAGTCTTTCATGGATTCTTGCCAGATCACCTCCATTCCTTGATACGAGGTTCTTGAGTAGATCGATAAACATCTCAACCTCATTTCGCGCTGAAGGCTCGGGCCAAGCAAGCAACAAGTCCGAATGGTTGACTGTCTCTTCAACCGCTTTCAGTACATCACCTTGTATCGAATGCCTATACCACCTCTGCAATAGATTCCTCTCAATATCTGTTCTCGCGTTTTCTATTAGTGCCTCAAATGGATGCTTGTCTAGTTGCGACAATGTCTCCGTCAATCGCGAATCTGTCCAACCCAGTAAGCCGGAACGAGCCAAGGATACGACCAAATCTCTTCTTCCAGGATTCGATAATGCACCGATGAGACTACGCAATGCTCTACAGACCGGCCTATTGAGCAATGGTCCTAACTTGTCTGCAGTAGCAGGAATTCCCCATGCCTCTAGGCGCTTCATCAAATCGTCAATATGAGTCCTAGTTGGCAACAAAACCATGATGTCCTCTGGAGCAACTCTTTCCACAGTAGGAATTTGCACCCACGATGGTTCAGACTCTGAATAGGTGGAAATCTGAGTTGAGACTCCATTGATTAGACAATACAATCGTTGAGCAATCATCTCATTCTCTAGATGAGCATCTTTGGCTTTTGGTAATGAAAATGGGTCTAGGGATTGAGCCAGATTGGAACCAGGATCTTCCGCCTTTCTGCGTACTGGCAACAACCACTCTAGATGACCGCGCTTCTCTACATGGAATGGGCGTAGGTGCTGTGGGATAGCATACCAAGAGCCTTCTAATCCCCGATGCCTTTCTGAGAAAACATCCTCACATAATGAATTGATAGTGAGTAACAGGCCCTCATCAGTTCTATGATTTGTTGAGAGGTCAATGTGGCCTTCGGACCTAGCTTGGCTCATCTCGTGTTCCGAAATACTACCATCATCTTCCAAATCAAATCTCCACCAAGAGTGCTCCTGTTCGTATTTGGTGCGATCATATTTGTCGGCTGCAACAAATGTTGATTTCTCTCCACCACCACCCCCTGGTGGCCTTGGATCTCTGCTCATCTCAAGAGGTCGAAGATCATGAATTCTCGGTTCATCGTCCCATTCCTTTCTATTTGCCTCCCGAATAGAAGTAATCGCATTTCGCATCACGGTTACTTGTGCTTGTCTGAATCGGTAGATACTCTGCTTTACATCTCCAACTAGGCATATGGTTGGGTCCCAAGGGCCTTCGGGAGGAGATACCTCTCCGGATTCAAGTCCACGTCTACCCCAAAGTCTAGCCAACAATCTCCATTGTTGTGGATTGGTATCTTGGAATTCATCGATGATAAAGGCGCGGAATCTTCTACGAATATTCTGAACAAGATGCCAACGCATACTGAGATCTGCAACAGCTCTCTCATCCTCTGTACAGGAAAGAGCCCTCGCTACATGCGTATCCTGCCACGGTTCATCTGGTAAATCGTCCAAGGCTGAAACCATCTCTCTAGGATACCATGTCCTGCATATGTCGGGACACCTTGTCAACAACAAATCTTCAGCCATTCTTTGCATATCCGAATGATCATGCACTCCTGATTGGCGCTTCAATTGCACACGAATCATGCTGACTGCTCTTAACACTGCAAACAGATCTTCCATCATTCCCACTTGTAATTCTGCTGACATTCTTGGACTCTCTTGTGGAGCGGAAAGCGGAATTTCGTCGACTGCTTGAGGATTCATCTTTGTGCCGAGGGGTGCTGGATTTGGAAGCGCTGAATCATCATGCAATGCTGCGGCTCGGGCGACTAAACGCAATCGGTTACCTACAGAAGTTGACAACAAACTCTCAAGTTCTTCAATCTGGTCAAATGCATTTTTCTTGACATCTTCTCTGATTTCTTTGTCAATACTTGACCACCTGCCAATTCCACTATCCCAACCTCCTGTTTGGTTGCCTTTCGGGGTCATACCTTTCGGAAGAACAGTAGGTCTTGTCTCATCGTATTGCTTAGGAGAACACATGGCCATTACTAGATGATGACACCATAGCAAACAATGCCAGGCATCGTCACTCGGACCTGTCTGCAATAGTTCATCAATGGCACGCAAACGTGTATCAGCAGCTAAACCTGTGGCTAATTCTAAGGCTGCTTGCTGAGTTCTTAGAACATTGAGCCAAGCGCTGGCATGGACAAAGAGTGAATTACTCAATGCAAATAAATCTGGAACCATAGAAAGTAGTAACTCAGATATTGCTAGTGAAGGATCTCCGCCATTTCGCCTTCGATTTCTCAGCCAAGATTTTTCAGCCTCTTCGACGAACAATGATTGTTTGATTAGCCCATTGATTATCGTACCAGCAGTATTTCGAGAACCCATGGCCATTGCTAGTCTGTCTCTAGCCTGAATTAGTCCCAATACGTCGCCTACAAGGCCTGCATCAAGTGCATCTGATTCACTTTGTAGAGACCACAATAGATTGATTGCTGATTCGTTCAGCAAGAATCCTTCCTCTTCAGACATATTCTCGGAAGCAGGTATCTCCTTAACTAGAGACATATGAGGTGCTACCAAACGAGAAAGGAAACTATCAATGGTTCCAATTGGAGCGCTTTCCAACATTGAGGTCAATTGCTCGACAAAACCCTCTTTGCGCAATCTTGGATCAACTCTCTTGCTGCTATCTCCATCTGGTGTTGCCGCTAAATCCGATAATATCGAACGTATCTTCTCCTTCAACTCAGCAGCAGCCTTCACCGTGAAAGTAATCGCTACAGATTCTGCCGGAAGTAAACCATTCCATTCCTGAACATCTTGTTGTTGCCTCTTTGGAATTCGTAATGCACCTTGTCCAGATTGTGGTTCTCTAGGACCTTTTGGCAAGAGTCGGCTTGCTCGTTGATCTTCGCACAACAGATGTTGGATATATCGAATCGACATGACAGTGGTCTTCCCTGTTCCAGCACCAGCATCGATAATCAGGTGGCGGTCAAGATCGAGACCGTGACATTGACTTCGATTCAAAGTAGTCATGCAAACCCTCCTTTGAATGCTGAGTCGAGACCACAAGGCATCTTCACGGGGCAATATCCGCACATTTTTGCAGAAGGTGTAGGGTTGACTTGGCCTGAAGATGCGGCATCAACCACTCTTCCTGAGACTTCCAAACGGTGTCGTAACCATGCTCTGAAAGGAACACTGCTGGGATTCTTATGCGATTCGCCACGTCTACGGTGAAGAGGAGCTACTAACTCGGTTGACTCATCCGTCAATTCTTCGCCAAATTCGGATAATACAGATGTATCGACCTCAAGTAGATGCTTGGTCCCTTCACCAACCTCTGACACTCCAACTGCAACAACTCGATCACCTGGGTTTGCTAACTCCCACGCTCTGGCATAAAGTGCCAACTGTACTTCTTGTAACAATGCCTTGCGATGACGTTTTCCTGAATCTCCTTTGTCTGGGCCGGTAATGCTCTTGATTTCACGGATAATGATATGCCGCAATGATGGATCTTTGTCCTCTTTGTCAAGATCCAGTGGCACAATCTCAGCCTTACCATCAGTTCTTTGCCAACCATCTTTCTGAGGTAAGACTTCAACTCTATCGATTCTTCCAGAAAGTCCGAAACTCCAGGAATCTTCTGGGAATTCAGTCGAAGGTTCGACATTGATGATAGAAGGATCTCCTTTGCTCGATTTCAACTCCCATTCCATGCTGAGAACTCCGCTACCGGTCAACCCCATCTCTCGAGTCAACATTGCACCCAATCTACCAGAGAGAATGATTGGCGACTCTCCATCTCCATCTTCCCATTCGTTCAACTCTTCCAATGTCAATCCTAACATGCTCCTCCGCCTATGCGAAGCAACAGCATCTTCCCGTGCCAGCCATGGTGCAATCTGTAGAGCATGCCTGAGAGCAACCGACATAATCTCCGGTAACGATAGGCCTGCACTCGCCAGATTAGGGCACTTCTGGTGGTCATTGATATCTCCTAATTGGAAGCCCATTACCTCCGCCATGGTCAAAGCCAATACATCATGTACCAGAATTCCACGTAATTTGCCATCCATATCGGTATCAA
This sequence comes from Yoonia sp., assembly GCA_964230945.1. GTDB lineage: Archaea > Thermoplasmatota > Poseidoniia > Poseidoniales > Poseidoniaceae > UBA226. Next base: position 12,463 of record CAXRJJ010000050.1, on the reverse strand, counting down.
ATGACTCTGGTTCTGACGCCTTGAGTCGATGCTTCAACCATCCTTTGCGCGGACAATCCAACCAATCATGTAGACGTGATGCCGACCACCTAATTTCTGTTGGTTCTTGTTGATCGTGACCATTGCGCTTATCGATGGCTGCAATGCCTACAGGAGGAAGAATGATCGGTCTTATGTCAACGCTGGGAGTTCTCTTTTTCTTTGGATGAGAACGCCCAATAACCGGCCAGCGTTCATTCAAACGAGGAGTGGGCACGCCTTCGGGAATATTCCAACGATTTAGCAGTGAAAGGTCTTCGGTGGAAACGAGGGCTCCCCTCTCGCTATCATTGAGATAGTCACCCTCTGGCATGGCGGGGATGCGGCTGCTTCTCTCTTCCATAATCATGGATTCCCAACGAGTCAAAGCGGCTCCAGTTGTAACTTGATTAGCGCCTTTGCCAGTTATTGCCAATAATCCCGCAGCCTGTCGGGAGTCACGTATTCGCGGCCCTTCAAGTTCCATCTCCAATTCGCCATCTTGAGTGCTTATCCTAACTGGGGCAGGAGTAATTCCAAACAGGTCTTCGCCCAATTCAAGAAGCTTCCAACCAGTAATTGCATCACCTTTGTCGAGCAGATATTCTGGGGGACTTAACCAAGCATTGCGCCCTTCTTCTCGTAATTCATCAAGAACTTCTGCCCAAGGGCTACAAGGTGGATTTTCGCTTAGACTTGTATCCATAACCAAAACTTCTGTAGCGCAATTCAACATATTTTGGAGAAGATGTCTGGCTGAACGTATTGGAGCATCGGGTCGCTCAATTCCAAGAAGAAGACGATCGCTCAATTCCAACCACGGAATAGTAGGGGAAGAAACCGACCACGCCTCGCTAGAAGTTCCAACAATAATTGCCAAATCGGCGTCGCAACCCAGTGCTTGAGAAGGAGAAAGGACTCGAAGATGAGCATCTTCTACTCGAGAAGAAACCTGTGTGATTCCTGCAATTAATCTGTCTAATGATTCAAGGGCTGCTCTTCCCTGCAAAGGCTGTGAATGATCGACCAATTCTTTGGCCCTATTTACTACCTCGAAAAGACTCCTTAAGGCACCAACAGAAGTAGAAGAGGTAGAGGCTATGGTTTGCCAATCAATGTATTGAATGAGTTCATCGAACCATGAATACATGTCTGAAGTAACTTCCGGTAACGGTAGTTGCTGATTGCTCGAACAACCAATGTCTGGCAAGTCCTCCAAAATTACACGTTGCGAGTCCTGAATCCAGGGGGACAACCTTCTAGCAAGACAAAGTAACCACCATTGCGTCTCTTCTCTTGCTCGCTTCCTTTGTTCAATTGGCACCCAAGGATGTTCAAATCGTGGCTCAGAAAGTGCCCTGCACCATTGTCTCAACGCATGTGGACCCCCCCGAATATGCAAGCCATGTGCTACTTCAGCCAACAACTCCGGATGCGGCCTCGGACGCCAGTCAGGATTCGTCGGATGAGATTCGATATCATACCAATTTGCAATCATCGGGAAACCGTTCTCTGCAAAGGAAAGTAACTCTTCAGGTGACCATGCATCGTCTCCTTGTCCAAGAATTAGCATCCTACGCAATGAATGAATCAATGGCAATTCAATGATACCAAGTGGAGGTGCTTGCACTTCCCACCCAGATTCAGATAGTACTTCCTTCCATGAACCAAAATCCCGTTTGGAATCGGCATCGATAATCAAAACCTGCTCACCAATTCGCTCTGGTGAACGTGATTCTTTGGCATTCAAAATTGATAACACGGCAGATACTTCATCGCTTCCTTCTTCGAGAATTATTCGAGATACATCTGACTCTAGAGCAAAGGTGGAAACTGGGACATGAGGAGGTACCCATGGGGGCAACTCTTCTGGAGTCTTACAGGGCTGAAGGTCCTCAATCAAAGCCCCATGGTGTCCCAATCTGTATGAACCTGGGTTGATTAATTGATGAATGGATAAATGCTTAGATATCGCGATTAACAATTCTCTGTCGAGTACACTCAAAGTAGGATCATGGTTCAGCATTATTGCTCCTTTGAATCGACTCAGCGTGAAAGGAGACACCTTACACTCATCGAGCAAAGAAATCAATTCTCGCTTAATGAGACGAGGATGTGAACGACCATACTTGTTTTCAATTTCCTTGAGGATGGAATCAAACTCCCTACCTCCTGGATCACCTTGCCAAGAATGTAATGCTCCGGCTTCCTGTAAGGTTGAATGCAGCTTGGATAACCTCTCGGTTTTTGGTAGATGCCACTGCCTTTCAGGGTCGGCATGTAACAGGGGAAGGGCAAGTTTTCTTGCATGTGCTGAAACTGCTTCATGTTCGATTAATACCAAGACTCCATCATCGTTGAATGGCCTGGCAACTCGAAGGTCGGCAACCAATGTTTCAACTAGGCTATTCAATGTTTGATGGTTATCCGGATTCAATGTGAAACCTTTACCTCTCCTTCCTTTAGTTAATTCAAGAATTGCCTGTTTGCGTGCAGCAGACGATGGATGAATGAGAAGCAATTGCGGAGAAACTTCAGTCTGCTCCAAAAGATGTTGCTTCAACCATGGTGGCAAACAAACTCCCGTTGGAGAATGCTCGATAGAGAGATGTCTCCCCTCTAGGTTGGATTGCTCATCCATATACACAGGCTCACCGAGTTTCTGACCTGACAGCAGGGGTTCTTGAACCCTTCTCTAAAGAGTGGTTTTTGAAGTAATTTATTCTTCCTTAATTATTACAATTGCACGCAGTCTAGTAAGTGACTGGCGTGTAACATTCTAATGAGAATGTTACGCGTTCAAGTAGTCGGACAATCTTCGGATTTACCGATCGAGTGACTAAATTGTGTAAGAAAATCAGTCCTGTGACCGAAAGATTTAAGTGCCGGCGGCCACGTGACTTAACTCCTTGCGGACCGAGGTACTGAGAGCAAGTGGAGATGGAAAGGCAACCGTTCAGAACGACATCATCTGAATGAGCGATTGTCTCAACATTACCAACTGAAGTTGCTCTCTTGTACAGCGGCTCAAGGAAGGACGTTGATAAAATGGAAAACAAGTGTAATGAATGTGGAGGAGAACTGTTTGAAGATTCAGTTTCTGGCGAATTGGAATGTAACGATTGTGGGCTCGTGATGAACGATTTGCCAATCGAACAAGATGGTGGAGGAATGGTCTGCGGAGAGCAAGCGCAATCTGAATCCGACATTCGTACCAGAATCAAAAGCGAAGGGATGGAAGGCACTACCTTCGATGTTCGTGATGTCAAATGCGGTAAAGCACGACAATTCTGGAGAAGGGCCAGTAGGCACCAATCTAGAGCTAAGCGTGAGCGTAAAGTATTCGCTGACGACGTTATTGAACAAATCAAATCCCTCGAATTAGGAAAGGGAGTGATGATAGCTGCAAAGATGATTGTCAATGCAACATTGATCGCCCAACCCGATGAAAAGGAAATGAAGGACGTCCTAGGTAGTTTACCGCTCAATGAAATACGCATTGTGGAGGAATCTGAGCGCTTTGATAGAGAAAGAGTGGCTGCAATCGGCGCCCTCATGTGCGCAGCAGAATTTGGCTTAATCAGCCCGTTGAGACTTACTCCAATCATCAGAAGATGGGGGCTCAAAAGGGCACACTGCGAGGAGATTATGAAGAGAATGAAACTTCGTATCCAACGAATGAAGAGACTGGGTAGAGTCAATATCGATGTTGCCATGAGACCATCATTGAAGCGCAGAATCAAGATCAACGAAGCATTGGACAAAGTTAGAGATGGCTTGAACAACAATACTTCAATGAGTGGAGAACAAGTGAAAGGGGTTATTGGAAAATGTATGCAAATTCTGCATAACCTTGGAGAGCCAGAGATGGAGAGTTCTACACCTAACGAAAGAGCAGATATGCTGGTTGCCATAGTTGCCAAGCAGGTTGTCAGCGGTTTGAACGTCAGTGGAGTCAACACTTGCATAGCAGAAAGTTTGGACCTGTCAACTGGAGGAATTTGTCAACGGCACAAGCGCCTCCTCCCATTACTCGACCCAGAAGAGGAATGAGATGCTATTTTGAGACGAAAACTGCTCATATTCAATAACTCAGGCCATTGCCGGCTTAACATGCGCCACCTGCTTTGTGTCATGTGTGTACTTTGCCTGTTAATGCTACCAGTGTCTGCACAGGATAATGCACCATCAGTAGAAATTGCTGGGCCATTAGTCGTCATAGGTGGGAACAACGTGTCTATTCAAAATTCTAGTACGTTGCAGCTGGAAGATTCTGAAAGGCCAATTCTTGCAGAAGACTACACCGCCACCTGGTGCGAGAATTGTGTATACGCAGAACACTCGTTAAATGAAGTAGCTGAGGACAATAATGTCATCCAATTCCATTTCCATCCCGAAATAGATGGACAGGATCCATTCGGAACTGCTGAAGGAGATCAATGGTGGGAAAGAAGGTATGGAGATAGAAGGGCCCCAACAATCGTCTTTGATGGAAAATGGATTCATCTTGGTTCTGCAGCAAAGATTGGAGATACATTAACTGATGACTATCTGACTTCCGTCTCTTCAAAATTTGAGATGATGGGAGAATTACAGTATTCCTGGACTCCAAATGGTTCAGGAGGAGATGTTTCTTGGGGCGTTAATGAAGACAACGAATTACTGAAAGAAGGGTACTCGTTTACATTTCACTTATTCATCATTGAAGATATTGCATATTTCCCAGATGGAAGCAATGGAATGGAGAATTATTCGCACATTGTCAGTCAAATCACCGACTTAGGGTCTGATTTGCAGGGCAATGAAACAATTACTCTACCTCAGGCTTACGATGGAGACGATCTTCATGCCTATCTCGTAATGGAATTGGTTTTGCCTGCTGAAGAACAAGTTGCTGAACCTAAAGCGGCTGATTACATGGCCATTTCAGTAACCGGCGCATTAGCAATTGGTGGAGCGGTCATTATACTGATATTATTGATATTGATTCTGCGAAGAAAGGGAGGAGGAGGCAGGCCAGTACAATCAAACTGGCCACCAGAAAACATAGTGCAACAACCTGTGGCGCAACAGCAACCCATGGGGCAGCAACCTCAAGTCAATCAATTTCAGCAAATGCCTTGATCGCTTGTTCAATTCCGATATCATCTACATCTAGATGTGCAACTGCTCGTATTCTCTGTGGCCCTGTGTCAAACAGGTGAACATCTCTCAATGCTAATTCCTGCACTACTTGCTCTGCAGTGAATTTGTTCTTGTCAATATCCACGTAAATCATATTGCTTTGTACAGTATCCATATTTACTGAAAATGAAGATAAGCTATTGAGCGACTGGGCTAGTTTCTTGATTCTCACGTGATCATCTTGTAAACGTCCTATGTGATTTTCAAGTGCGTGAATTCCGGCAGCCGCAACCAATCCTGATTGGCGCATACCTCCTCCGAACATCTTTCTCCATCTGTAAGCCTTGGAAATGAAATCCTCATCTCCAACCAATAAACTCCCTACCGGCGCTCCAAGTCCTTTCGACAAACAAATTGAGACAGAGTCATATTCTTTGACCAGTCTATCGGGGGATGTATCAGTGGCAATCGCCGCGTTAAACAATCTTGCACCATCCATATGTGCAGCACAATCATTCTCATGAGATACTTCAGCAATTTCATCCAATCGCTGTACTGGGTAGCATGTACCGCCACCTCGGTTGGAAGTATTCTCAACGCATACCAAAGTTCCATCAGGATAATGGCCAAGACTGCCCGCGCTCTTTCGAATCGCCTTCCTTACATCCTCTGTAGCCATGATGCCGTTTTCCCCCGGTACTAATGCCACTGAACAACCAGATAATGCGGCAAATCCTCCACCTTCATAGACATAGATATGGCTCTCTGCTTCAGTAATTATCTCATCTCCAGGATTCGTATGTGCTCGAATTGCAATTGCATTTGACATAGTCCCACTAGGTACGAACAATGCAGTCTCCTTGCCCAACATTTTTGCAGCCAATTCCTGCAATGCTATGACAGTTTGATCATCTCCAAGCACATCATCCCCTACTTCTGCTTCTTTCATGACCTGACGCATTGCCTCGGTGGGGCGTGTCACAGTGTCGCTTCTGAGGTCGACCATGATGCCCGCAGCAGCCATTCCTGCATAGCCTCTTGCATTCAAAGCAATTTGAGATGGCCAGTAAGTTCATCCAATTCTTCTTCTCTTGCTGGACCTATTGCTCCAACTGTCAAAGAACCTGAAGGAATCTGAGTCTTGCCAGCATCTCTTATTCTGGTTGTAGCTAGTCCTGCATCTATTGCTGCTAACAATATCGCTTCAATTTCTTCAGCATCTCTAGCCTTAACAACAACCTTTCGTTGTCCCTGACGCTTCCACGCTTCAAAGACGGAGGAGTGCTTCTGAATGCAAAGTAAGCAAGCCTCAACAGATGCATGCCCCACTTGTGCCGCAATTTTCCCTTTGCCCATCTTCAGAGATTGATTCACGATGCATACCAACTTGAACTGCCCCTGCTCATTTGAAGATGAATGTACAGAGGGGGCAGTCAGTGCATGTATCCAAGCCCTCAACCCCATAATCTGTGCCCTGAGCATTAAGAAAATGAATCCAGCGGTCAACATCAGGTTTGAAATACCAATACACTTCTGCGATTACGAGGAAAAAACCGAAGACAAAGTTTCGGGAGACCTTAGGATGATAATATGGAAGTCAACGAATTGAACGACAAGATGAATCTAGCCTTGGGCTGGGAATTAAGGGCCATTACAATGTATTCGCATTATTCGGCATACGTTAGAGGAATTCATCGATTGCATCTAGCAGACCACTTCAAGACTGAAGCCAGCGAATCCCTGATGCATGCAGAAACAATTCGTGCTGCAATTGTCAAGATGGGTGGAATTGCCACAACCGACCGTGATCCTACTGCAATCATTCATACTACTGACTACGAAGTAATGCTAGAGCAGTCCCTACAAACAGAAATGGGGGCCGCCAAACTCTACGGAGAACTATTGGAAATGATTGAAGAAGATGGAGACAAAGAGTTGTATGATTCGGTTGAAGCGATTTACTTCGCAGAAGTAAGAAGTGTAGAAGAAATGCGTATGCTGATGGAGTAATCATTTCATCAATGGTAAACGCGCAGTCAAGGAATCAACTGTGCCTCTAGGCCCAGGACCAATCCCAAGGCAAGTAACTGTACCCGCCGGTATTTCTGTATGTCCTGCATCTGAAATCAACTCTGCAACCAGCCCATCAGCCCTAGCTTCTCCATAAAGACGCTTGAGTGCATCAAGGTTGGAAGCCTCACAGATTACTTTCCTTGCACCTGATTCATTCCATTTATCGAGAATACGGGGATCCGTACGTTTTGCAGTCAAGGCACATTTTACTGCGGCGTGAGCAGCCTGTGCAGCAAATTTACCCTTAGACAATGACAAATCTGCCCGACCAACAATCACCATAGTAGGCCCTTCAGCCATTTAATCACGCTTCCATGAGTGAATCGATATGCTGAGTAGATTCAGTCTTGACATTGATTTCAGGGAAGCGATTTAGTGTTGGCGCTAACCACAATGCGAATGTTAGATTACCAATCGCGTGCATTATGTCGAAAGAAAGACCACTTACAAGATACTGGAAATAAGTTCCAATCCCAGCTCCACCATGGAATATGTATAATGAAACCCACCAATCAAAAGCAAATGCAGCGACAATACCCAAAGTTGCAAGGCGCCACATCATTATGCGCTGCTCAACTACCAACCAATTACTCAACAATGAGCCTGCAAGTGCCACCAAAGCCCAGCCTGAAGCCTGATAGACGCTCCACAAGCCAGAGCCCAATGCAACATTAGAAGCCAATGTAGTGAGTAATGCCAAAGCCATACCTCTTCTAGCACCAAGATGAGCACCAGCCAATAGCATCAGGATAGTAACCGGTTGGATATTCGGGGCCCCTTCCATCAATATTCTACCACCTATTGCCGTAGCGCCATATGCAACGAACAGCCCCATCTCTTTACCAACAGGTCTTCGCAAAGTAGACCAGATCAGAACCATCAGTATGCATAATAGAATCATGTGCACAAGCCAAAAGGCTGCTTCACCAAGAGCAGCCGGGTGAGGTCCAAGCATGTATTCACGACAAGGAGTCGACTCATCAATGTGATGCTAAGAAAGGTGATGCTACAAAGATTTCAATAGTTCTCTATTTTCCATATGATTGTTGCATCATCTTTTATGCTGTTTGCATCAATGGCTAGCAACCCAACATTCCCATCCTCATAATAAATCAGCCATTGACCATTTTCACCATCATTGACTCCCCCGATTCTATCAACGCGATATCCCAATTCCTCTAGATGATCAACATACAACAGGCCAGCAATATCGGCTGCCGCCATTGTCAATGAACGTACATCTTGATACCCGCTCAAGCCACCGACATACAATCTTCCATCAGTATCGCTTGACTGCGCTTTAGCAATCTCAATACCCTTGTGATCAATGAATGTATCATTGCCTTGATGGCTTGCAGTCAAGCCATGAGAGAGTTCGAATACCACAACTTGGCTTCCAATCCATTGCTCGGGCATTCCCTCCCTCAATGGATCTACCGACTCTGATTCAATTACAGTCACTAAATTCTGTAGAGTTGGAATGTAATAGCCTGCACCAAGTAGAATCAAGCTAGCCCCCAGTGCAGGGAGGAAATTATTGAGGCTTTCTTTACCTACTCCAAACATGATTAACAAACTACCTGGTATCAAAAAGAATAGGGCAATAATACTACTATTAGGAGTGGAATTTTTGGTTTTTTCAGGCTGCACATAGGCCCTTAGTGGCTCGTTTTTACTAATATCTACCCATCCTGCATCATTAACCATGATGATTGCATCACTAAAATGGGCTGGAGCTGCTGTCAGATATTGCGGATGACTGTGATACAATGGCGACAAACTAATCCAATCGCAATCAGTACCATCACAATCTTCCACAAACCTCAGCCATTTACCTTCAGCAGAATTGACTGGTAGGATTATTTTCCCATTATCGAAGATCACTTCTCCTACAACAGGTTCATCTGTCAATATTTGAAACTCTACGCACCAAGTTGTGCAATCAAACAATTTGCTAGACCTTGAAGATGACATCAACACATCATTGCCTGAGACGGCCATTAATGCAAGCGAGCCACCTAATGGGTGGAGAACTGTGCGATTTCCATCTGTTTCCACCAAACTGCTGTTTGTAGTGCCCTGTACTGGAATCAGTAAACGATTATCGATTTCGACTACTGGACCTCTTATCTTGGGAGAAGATATCGATTCTGGAGATTGGAATATCTCAACAGGGGGAGTTCCTTGTTCGAATGACCATACTTTGCCACTTTCTGAACCCAACAAAAATCCACCCTCTGATACAAACGGTGAACTGCGGTAAAACCTCTCTTCAACCACTGCTGCTTGCCAGATCAATTGTCCGTTGCTTGGATTAAGAACGAGGAGGCCATGATCGAATGGTGCTACCAATTCACCCTCATTCAGAATCATCCTTCCAGTAATTCCGTATTGCTTAGATTCTGTGCTATGGTTCCATATCTCCTTACCACTCAATGCATCATAAGCACAGATCATTCCATCTGTCCAACCAGTCAATACTGAATCAACAATCTCTGTAGAATAGTGAAGAAGTGGCGATGTTTCAAACAAATGGGGAGTGGGGTGATTAACCTGCCAATTCAATTCTCCGGTTGTTGCATTCAATGCGCTAAGTTGACCAATTGATTTGATGAAAACCTGCTCACCTATGACCAATGGTGCCGTGGAGATCATACCTCCACCTAGGTCGATACTGATTCTCTCCGGTTCTTCAGCAGATGAAATCTGAGAAGGGATAAAAAATAACGCAACGATAAGTAATGGAATGAATCGTTTCATTCTCAATCCTCAGACATGTTGTTGAATCAATTCCCGAAGGATTTGGCTGACTTCTTTGCCGTCGACTCCCTTAGATTGAGACATGACGATACCCATCAATGGCCCAATAGCTGCCATCCCTCGTTCCTTAACGAAATCGATTCTATCATTCACTATCTCTTCAATCATCTCCCTCAATGCCCCTGCATCAGCAGGTTCCAATCCTAATTCGCCAGCCCTCTGTGCTGCTATATCGAGGAATACTGAGAACGCCGCTTCATCCATAGCATTCCTCCAAGCACCCCCTTGTACGAGGTCCTCAGCGAGTTCGAATTCTGCTTCTCTGGCTAACAAACCCTGTTCTCTCAGATATTGCATGGCGATACACAAAACAGGTGGAACATCGACCGGAGAAGTCAACAACAATGTCGCTAGGGCTTTGCCTGAAACTCCTTTCAAGCCATTGTAGCCCTCAATTCCAGACAATAATTCATCATCTAACTCCCGGGCTAAAATCTGCTTACTTTGATCTGCACTCAAATCCGTATTCTGTAACCTCTCGTTCCTTTGCTCTGAAGTCAATGGTGGGTTCGATACCGCTCCCTCCCACCTTTCTAGTGGCAAAACAAAGGGAGGAACATCGGTCTCGGGGTACATCCTTGCCCCACCTGGAAGAGGACGCATCGGCGCAGTGGTTCCGTCCTCTGGCTCACCTTTTTTCACCACCACATTCCGGACTTCTTGGGGTATACGATGCCAAGCCAAGAGGGCCCTTTCATGTACTGATTCAAGTGCTAATTCTGCCTGCCAATGAGGGGCTGCACAAAGAACAAATGCCGTATCTTCAGACAAAGATGCCAATCTTTGTACTGCTTCCATATCTGAAGATTCTATCCCATATGCTGGTAACTCATCCGAGTGGAAGATTCCTTTCACCCCTGCCAATCGTGCGGCTCCTGCTAATTCTCTTCCAAGTCTAGGAAGTTGGGCACCTTGAGTATCGAGAACTTTGGAGCCAAGACGCCCTGCAAGGTATGGTAAGGGTAGCAACAGAATTTTTCCATTCGATGCCAAAGTAGTTTGAATCATCTTGGAGGTTGAGGATTCAAAAACTTCAGTAACATCATGAATCTCCAATGGCAAAGCTGTGTTGACCGCTGTGCGAACAATTTCTTCATCTCCCTCGATAGTATCACGTCTGTCCGGAGGTAAGGCTGGCAAACCCAATTCACTACGCAATTCGTTAGCCAAACGATAGAAATGCAATTGTCGAGCCATTTCCAATTTGATAATTCTAGGTATCCAATCAATATCTTGGCAGCCTTTGATTTCAACTCGGTCTCCAGATGCGAGAGAGACATTGAGGTCCTGCCGTATTGAGCCCAAGCCTCTTCGCACTCGCCGTGTGTCTCTTAACAGGCCTCCAAGAGCCTTAGCAGTAGATTTGGCGTGTTCGGGATCAACAACATCTGGAGCAGTAGCGATTTCAATCAGAGGGATTCCTAATCGATCTAAATTCCAAATTACTGCTTGACCTTCTGAAGTAGAAATCGTGTCAAGTTTGCGTGCACTATCTTCCTCCAAACATAGGACATCAATTCCTACTCTATGGCCTGAAACTGTGAGTTCCCCATCTGTAGAGACCAATGTGGTTCTTTGGAAACCGGAAGTGTTTGAGCCATCTACCACTGTTTTTCGCATCGCCTGCATCAGCGGAACAGGTTTCATTGACAGCATTGAAGAAAGTGTCAAGGCGATGTCCAAAGCATCGGAGTCATGCTGTAATGGAGGGGCATCGTCTAACTCAACTAAGCCAGAATTCGGTGATTGAACATATACGAATGTGCGGTTACGTTTGGCTTCAAAACGTGCAGCCACATCGATTTTCCCGCCCTCTCCGGAAGCCGCTCGTAAACGACGCGAATACTTCGGCCAAGTTTCTGGAAGCGTATCGATGGTGACATCATACAACTCTCCTGACTGGCGTGAATGCAACTTACCGGTTGCCAATTGTTGATGAATCTCAAGACCACACATGAACCCGAGTGCTTGAGGATTCAATGCCTCGGCATCGGCCACTTCCCCAACCGGCTCCCCGCTCATCGCCTCATCACCACACCCTCGCAACCTCTACGCCTTGATATGGACGACGGAATATCATCAACTAGGTAAGTAATTTCCAAATGTTGGTTGATACAGTGGCCCCTTTAGAATTAGTTCTTCAATCACGTCTTCTACATCATGAGTTGACAAGCCTTCGGATTCGCAGAAATTCAACACTTCTCTAAGAGTAACTGGTTGATTTTTCGTGGAAGATTCTGTTCTAATGAAACGGAGGATTTCTTGCACCTTGTTGCGCTTATTGGGGTTGACTCCAGATTGTAAGGTTGTTTCATCATAATTTTCACCCATCAACCTATGGCGCCAATTCTTAGTCAAACGAATTGCCCTTTCTGCATCTTCGATGGTTGCTACATCGGATAAACGGACTCTTGCACTAGCCTCAGCC
>CAXRJJ010000049.1:0-58678 GCA_964230945.1 Yoonia sp. | reverse complement strand
GGCGCAGGTATTCGGAAACTCATAGGACTGCTCCAATTACCCAATCTATCTCCTTGGATTGCACGCACTCGCCAATATATCCACTCGTCTTCAGTGGTGTTAACATCAATGGGTATGTGAAAACTCAAATTGGCCACGTCGAAATATGGGGTCGCATTGCTATTGGGAGTACAGGTCAATGAACTGCAAGTCCGCACAAAAGAACCGATAAATCTAGAGTTTGTTCCATATTGGAACTCCCATTCACTGATATTTGAATCGCTGCTATTCCATCCTAATTCCAACGGATTCTGAGGTGTCGGTCTTACAGCGTCGACGTCCCACATGACATTACCACTAGCTGGACTTTGTCCTGTTGAATCAGAAGGTGTCCAGCCATTTCCACTACGCCAAGTCAAGTTCAATTTCGGACGATACTCGATGTCTGGATCTTCGGAACTGGCAAACTGGTGCCACTGCTTCGTACTGTCTTCTGAACGGAACAGTAACCATACGGTTTGGTGGCCATAGAGATGACCTAATTGAGCCGCGTTCGAAATATCCCATGTATACCAACCATCTGTAGAGACTTCAACAACATCTAACGGCAGACCCGCATCTGCAGCCCCCAATGCTCCACCAGCATTCCAACTGCTACCATTGGCTCTTTGGTTCCAAGTAGCCGCACCTTCCACGAATCCCCAGTTCAATACCGACACTGAGATGTTCTGTGAATTTGAGACACCGGCATTCTTGTACAACGACAAAGTTGCACTCACCACCTCATAAGGCGTCTTGATTGGATTGTCGCTGAGATTGTACATCATGACAGTTGTCGCTTCACCCAATGTCCCCATATGCGGAGGGTCTCCCACAACGAGGGAGGTATTGCTCGCATGATTTGCATTAGTATAGAGTCCATCTAACCAAGTATCCTCGAAATAGTCTGGCTCATTGATTTGCGGTAATGCAGAACCATCCTGAATCTCCGCATAGGCATCGGTTGAATTTATCGCTCCACCCAACCAATTAGGTAAACAGAAAGTGTAGCCCTGGCTGAAACTACCGAGAACATGGTCATCGACAGCTTGTACCGCCCAAAGGTAGCACTTACCGCTTGATAGATTACTTGGTGGAGTATAACTGAGATTGGCGAGAGTGAAACCTGCATCCACAGCTGAATCCAGAATACTCCAGCCAGCCCTTACATCAGAGGAATCGTGGAACATGTACAGCCTCCATGAATCAATGCTACTTCCATTGGCATGAGTCCAATTCAGAGTAGGTGTTCCAGCAGGAAGCAGGGCTACACTAGAATTATCCCACAGAACCTCTCGATTGGGAGCACCACCAGTAGCAGCGCTCTCGGAAGCGGATTGAGCACCAGTTGTCCAAGTTAAATTGGCCCAAGGTTGATCGCTACTAGAGTCACTTGAGCTAAACTTGACTTCTCCACGGTCATCATCAGCAACCAATGCTAATTCGATGTGAGATACTCCCGCAGCATGTGCTTTCTGAGCGAGGTAAGTTATGTCAAATGACATCCAATTGGTTACTGAAACATTCTGCACTTCGAAGAAAACATCGCTCCTTATGTCGCTCAATTTAGTGGTCGAATTTGCAGACCAGTTGGCCGAACCATCCCTTGTAAGGCCGGTAGCACTCTCATTCCAATATCCATTGATCGCATGTATAGAAACGCGCTGAGTGGTTGAAGTACCCCACTCACAATACAGGTTGAGCAATGCTCTTTCTAGAGTTGCATTCTGCGGCATTGGAATATCGGTTAAGGGAATCTTCATCAGAGCAGTTGCAGTTGAACCATCGCTTCTCTCACCAAGAATCAGGGAACTATCAGAACCGTGACTGCTGTTCAAATCAGTTCCTGAATGAGCGACCCAAGTATCAACAAACAGCGGAACTCCGAGGGAGGGCATCGCTTCTTTGTGCCGCAATTCAACTGCGGCACTATCTGAATCAACCGTCCATGTAGTCAGATCTGGAACATGGAAGTGATTGTATTGGCTCCAATTTCCGATTTGATTAGTAGAAGATATCGCTCTCACGCGCCAGTACCATGTTTCGCCGACGGAGAGATTTACAGGGACCTGGAAGGTCATGTTCGTAAGATCAAAACCACTACTGGTCCACGAACCATACGATAACAGATCAGCGCTGTCGAAAGAGGTATTACTATCGATATCAATGACGAAACCTGAAGCGTTGGTATTTCCAGAATAGTTCCACTTCAACAGCGGATTAGGAATTGTAGAACGTTCTATTCCATCATCGACCGACCAACTACCGTTGGCTGGAGAAAGAGGGGTCGGTTCATCTGGAAGTGCCGCAGAACCTGGAACATATGTGAATATCAATTCAGCCTTATTGCTTGAACTAGATACCGAATTTCCGTACAACAATGCCTCTCTGCTATTTCCAGTTCCCGCACCCAATACTGCTAGTATAACATCGAAGTTCTCGCCATTTCGCATCGCATTCTGCACCCCAAGGGTGACATTCCATTCAAACCAAGACTCGCTACTGCCGCTTATCGTAGTGGAAGACAACAACTGCCCTCTTTCCCATCCCTTAGCACCTACCGTTCCCCAAGAATTTCTTCCGTCGAACTGGTTCCAAGTTGCCCTTTCTTCGGTCCAGTTATGCTGATGGCTCTCATATGCACCAACATATGGACTACCACTGGCATATGACATCTTGTATCGCAACTTAGCCTCGACCACAGCATAACCATCTGGCAAGCCATGAGTCAGCAAGTGACAGCCGAACAGAATCGCCGTCTCAGAGCCTCCGAAAATCGTGTTGTATGAGACCTGCATCTCTTCTTCGGAATCATAATTTGAAGTGGGAGTACCACCATCGATGTAAGTATCCTGACAACTTGGATGCAGACCATCCGATGAAGCATTACCATCTCGAAGATTGAATTGATAACGATCTCCTCCAAGGTAGGTTGAATTCAAATCAGTAATGAAGAATGACTGCTCATTCCAAGAACTCCAAGTTCCGTTGCTGTCTACCTGAGCCATTCTCCAATAATACATATTTCCAGTGGATAGACCATCGCTGGCAGTCAAGTTAAACGAACCATCACTAACTTGGAAATCGTTGTCCACAGCAGTATTGACTTCTTTGACGATATTTCGGAAAAACTTGTCATCCGAAAATTGATACAGAATTTCATTTCCTGAAGAGGCGGAAGCCTTCCAAGTCAATTCGGGGGTTGTGTTTCCAGATAGATTGTGTCCCGAAAGGTTCCATACTCCCTGACCCTCGATTGGATGCAACATCTCGACATCAGAAATCAACGTATTTGCAGACCACTTGTAAGTGACTTTCCAGTACGGTTGATCGCTAGAAGAACTTGCTTCAGTACTGTGGAATGTGACCTCGTTTGAAGAATAACTGTTCTCCTCGGGCATTTTCCCAACCATTAGAAAGTCAACCGGTTCAGTGATTCCGGTAGCTACGTAAGACTGGAAGCCAATAGTAGAATTATATCGAATCTCAGAAGTGCTAGAAGACACATTGTAGTTCATAAATGAAGTGTGTAATTCTGTATCCCAATCATTGCTATCTCCAAGAGGGCTATTCCAAGTAGCATCCTCCTCAACCCAATCCATGTGATTTTCAACGTAGATTTCTGAAATTAGTACTGTTCCACTGGATGAACTCTTCTGCATAACAAACTCATTGGAGACAATCGTTACATTCGCAGGTAGGCCAAGATGCTGTGCGTTCAATCTCATCATAGTCTTGTATTCGGTATCAG
Organism: Yoonia sp.; assembly: GCA_964230945.1. Lineage (GTDB taxonomy): Archaea > Thermoplasmatota > Poseidoniia > Poseidoniales > Poseidoniaceae > UBA226. The sequence continues at coordinate 54,909 of CAXRJJ010000049.1, read as the reverse complement.
GAGAGGTGTCCGTCCCTATTTTGATGGTGCTTTCTGAACCCAAGGAAGTGGTCTTTTGAGAAGAATCCAATTCTGCATCCCAAATGGTCTTGTCATCTAGACCAAGGTCAGAGGAGGTTATGTTGAGGGTTGCCGTACCATCTCCATTGTCAGTTATGTCATGAGCCGGCAAATTGAACCAACCGCCCTGCCATTTTCCGATTTGATCATCGGAACTTATCGAGCGCATTCGGTAGAACATTGTGCTACCATTGGAGACTGCTTCAGAAGCAGGAACGGTCATCGAACCGGTTCCCGTACCGGTCTGGAAAATTGAAGCATTCGACATACTGGTCCAATGACCACCTTCATCTGAAGATTGACGGAACTCGCTTGATTGCGATAATTGAACTTCAACACCAGTTCCGTTCCAACTCTTCCATGACATCGTGGGAGTCGTATCTGCTGACAGAATGAAATCACCGGTCATCAGCGAATGGCCATCCTCGATCCAATCAGGAGTCAATTCCCCCACTGGGCCTGCGCTACTATTGCTCAACACTACACTGAGCAACGGATGGTAGGTAGAATTGCTATAATCGCTGGTATAACACTCGGATTGAGAACTGGTTCCCGAGATGATGTATCTTGCCGAACTCCAGTTATTTGCCGCTCTGACCTGAATCTGCCTAGTTATGTTCAGTGAGACTGTACCATTGCTGAGCATATCTACACTCGGCTCCCAAGCGCTCCTATCCTTGCTTGAATCCGCACCCATAACATCCCAGGACTGCGAGGTATTTGGCCCCAACCAATTAGCATTGGTCTCATTGATGGCCGAAGTGACATTGGTAATGTAGAACTCAGTCGCATCGCCATCAGAATTGAAACACTCCAAATCGAGTGTCGCAGAATGCACCGTCATCGAAGAAGACAAGTTCAAGGCGAACTCGATCAACATGCGAGATTCAAATATTCCACTTACCCCGATCAAGGCCGTGGTCTCAGAACCGTAGGTGTTTGAAGGAACGGTTGAATCGATATGGGTGTCAATGCTTGTGTTATATGTCCAAGTGAAGGCATTCGATGGTGCGGAATCAACTTCAGGTGAACCCTGAAGAGGTGCATTGTCAAGGAATGGATAAGCGATATCTGCTAGCAGGAACATGGCTACCAAAATCATCGATTTACCAGAAACATGGAATCTTGTGGGCGCGGTTGACATGGCTCTCACCATCGGCGACGAATCTGACTGAGTTATGATGCTTCGCACTGGCCGCCCATAGGGCGGCCCCACCATGACTGGTCAGTGATAAGGTTCATCGCCCCCCGACTCAGCCATACTCCTGCATGAGCGAATTATGGGTTGAAAAGCACCGCCCCCGTTCGGTTTCCCAAATACGCGGGCAAAGCAGTGCAGTCGAGAGGCTGGTCGTTTATGCAGCCAATATCGACTTTCCACATCTGCTGTTTGCAGGGCCCCCTGGAACAGGAAAGACAACCGCAGCGATGGCCCTCGCCAGAGATGTATTTGGTGAAGGCTTCAGAGAGAATATGTTGGAAATGAATGCTAGCGATGAGAGAAAACTGGAGAGCATACGCACCAAAGTCAAGCAATTCGCTAGAACCGCTCCCCTCCATGGTGCGGATTTCAAGATCATTTTCCTCGATGAAGCCGACGCACTAACCAATGACGCACAAGGAGCTCTACGTAGAATCATGGAAAAGTATGCTGAAACTTGCCGCTTCATTCTCTCCTGCAATTATTCTTCCAAAATTATCGAGCCCATTCAATCTCGTTGCGCAGTCTTTCGATTCAGGCCGCTACCAGATGATGATGTCAAACAACAGATCGAACATGTTGCCAAAGAAGAAGGAGTAGAATTGGATGATGATGCTTGTATCGCCATAGTCGACATCAGCAGAGGGGATTTGCGAAAAGCAATAACTGCCCTTCAAGTTGCTGCAGCACTGAATCCACACGTCAGCAGAGCGATGATCTACGAGACTAATGCAACCGCTCCTCCAGAAGCCCTACAAGCATATCTACTGGCTTGCAGAGAAGATGGTTTTCACGCTGCAAGAAGACGCCTGCGAGAACTACTCGACAAATTTGGTCTTGCAGGGACAGACATGGTCAACCAACTACATCGTGAATTGTACAATTCTGAATTCCTCAGCGAAGCCGCCAAATTGGATTTGACTGAACTGATGGCAGAGATAGATTTCAGATTGGTTGAAGGTGGTGGAGAAGACTTGCAATTGGATGCTATGACAGCCCGGATTTGTCAAGCATTATCCAGTTGAAGGTACAATTGGATTCTTCATTTTTCCAATTGATTATTCTGCTTCTTCAAATGGTGCTTCGCTAACGATAACCTTCCAAGAATAAGAGCGTGAATTCTCCCATGGATTTCCATCTTCACTCAGCGTCAAATCGATGACATGGATACCCGTCTCTAATCCATCAGTAACTAATCGAATTGCCATACCTCTATCATATTCCTTGGATACAATGGTCGGCCACGCATAGGTTCCGTTTACACCTTGGTGCGAATCTCCCCACTCGCTCAAATTGTCAAAGCTCGATTCAGATGAATTGAGAGAAATTTCAGTTCCATCGAATAGTGTCAGAGTTGCAGAAACTTGTACCGCTTCTGAATTCAGGTTATCTCTAATTCCAAATAACAGCCAAATCTCGCCATCCAATCTTTCTTCACCCTCGTCAAGAATAAATTCAATCTGGCCGCTTCCATCTAGATCATCATCTGTCAAGCGCAATTCTTCGCCATCGATTACCATGACAGTCCAAGCAGCTGCAACTTCGGGTTCCCCGATATCGGCGAATGGCGGATTAGCCAATAGAAATGAAAGAGCTAACCAAGAGAATACGTGCAAAAAGGAAGCCCTGAACCAAGTTCCTTTGCCGTAATGTTCGACAACCTCATCCGACATTGCCATCCTATGCAATGAAGGGAGAAGGAAAATCAAGGCGATAGGTAGGAACCAGAGAAGATCCTTATTCCCTGAAGGATCCATATTTGGCATAACGAGATAGCGCATCATCAAAGATACAACTATCGAAAAGGCGATGACTAACCACATGGAATACATATCTGCTCTTTCTTTGGAGACATGCTTGACTGGGTCGAAAGCCTCGATTCCATGATCACGCCCAGAACGACCCTTCTTGTCGCCGTCCTTGCGTTTGCGAGAACCTCTGTCTGCCCGTGCCGCCGACATCGCTGTCTGCATGTCGACCATGCTCTCCGCGACCTGTGTCCGGCCTTTCTATGCTACGGAACTAGAAACTCATACCATTAGACTCAGTCTCAACAATTGTGAGTGCCGGGAGCGGGGCTTGAACCCGCGACCTTCGGATGTCTCAGACATCACGGAGATTGACTTCAGCGCGAACAGTGCCTTTCGGCTGCCCTATGAGTCCGACGCGCCACCAACTACGCCACCCCGGCAACAGTGGGCCGACCTACCATACCGTCTTCAATGGTGCGGCTCAAGACCTTCACACTCGCGCAGCGTTGATGTGCCTCCAATAATTGGAGTACGGTATGGCGCCCTCTGATATACCCGCAGAAGGTAGTCGCGTCGAGATGCAGGTCGAAGGACCTGCTGGAGAAACTCAACACACTGGAGTTATTCTGCCACCCGCTGATACAGGATTTGTTTCCCTTAAGCTCGACAATGGATACAATGTCAGCCATCCCTTATCGAATATCATCTCGTTGAGGTTGCTTGCAGAGGCAGTTCCCAGAGTAGAATCCGAAAATGGGGAATTGGAATTTGATGCTGCGCTGCCCTTGATTCGCATCATCCATACAGGGGGAACCATAGCAAGCAAAGTCGACTACAGTACCGGGGCCGTGGTTGCAAGGTTTGAGCCTGAAGAGATGTTGGCTGCAATACCTGAACTTGCTCAAATTGCGCGTATCGAGGCCGTGAAAATTGGAAATATGTGGTCGGATGACATGCGCCCTCAACATTGGAACTTGATTTCTCAGGCGACTGCACAAGCCTTCGAAGAAGGTGCTGTTGGTGTTGTTGTAACTCAAGGGACTGATACGATGCACATGACTTCATGCGCTCTTTCAATGGCTTGGTCCGGCGCGGGAGGAAGGCCTCCTGGAAGGATTGCAATAACCGGTTCTCAGCGTTCCAGCGATCGTGGCTCTAGCGATGCTGCTGAAAATCTGATGGCTGCAGTACAATGGGCAGCCCATGGGCCACAAACCGATGGAGGATTGGGCGACTCAGTAGTTGTAGTCATGCACGCCGCATCAGAGGATGGACGCTGTTCAGTACATCCAGGCTCTTCCGTTCGCAAATCGCATTCAAGTCGAAGGGATGCCTTCCGTTCAATCAATGCGAATGCCATCGCTGATATCATTCTGAGTCGTGAAGGTCCGCGCATAGAGTTACGAGAGTCTTACAATCCCACAGATGAGAGACCCATCTCAAGCACCCCCACTATCTTCGACACAAACATCCGAATCAGCAACCTAGTGGCAGGACCTTATCTCCGAGCAGAATTGATTGATGCAGTGGCAAAAATGGGAGGAGATGCCATCCACATACAAGGAACCGGCTTAGGGCATTTGCCCATTGAGGATCCGATGCAAGATGCTCCTGAAAATACAGAATTGAAAGCCGCTTTGAATCGATGGAGAGATAGTGGAGGGATTACTTTAGTCAGTAGTCAATGTATCGAAGGACCAGTAAACATGGCTGTCTACTCAAAAGGTAGAATCCAACAGGAAATGGGAATCTTGGGCCATAACAGTAGGTGTGGACCAGATGCCGCAATGATCAAACTACATTGGCTGCTAAGTCAATATGGCAAAGATATCGAAAAGATAACTGAAGCGTGGCAAGATGATTTGGTAGGAGAGAATCCTGAAACAATGAGTGAATGAAGTGTAGAATGACAACCGCGCTGGTCAATAATGAGGAATAGGACGGAGAGATATGACGCACGAGGATTCGCTCGAGGAACTGCATGAACGCAGATCTACGGCTGAAGCTGGAGGCGGGATGAAAAAACTGGAGGCAATTCGCGCCAGCGGTAGAGGAACTGCACGTGAACGCATTCGAAAACTTGTAGACGAAGGTAGTTTCAATGAATTGGATACTTTCGTCAATCATCGCAGCAGTAGCGGCAATCTACACATGCTGAGCCACCTTGGAGATGGAGTAGTCGCTGGACACGGAACTTTGGATGGCAGGAGAGTGTATTGTTTTGCACAGGATTTCTCGGTACATGGAGGCAGCATGGGTGAAATGCACGCCCGTAAAATTGCCAAAGTAGTAGAAATGGCGGAAAGAGCAAAGGTACCATTGATTGGTATTTGGGATGGTGGAGGCCAGCGCGCTCAAGACGGAGTCGCTTCATTGGGTGGCACTGGAGACTTGCTTGACCGCTTGGTACAATGCAGTGGACGCATTCCAATGATCAGTCTTGTTTTAGGCCCAGTAGTTGGAGTCTCTGCCTTAGCAGCCAGTCTATCGGACTTCACTATCCTCGGCAGAGAGCATGGGCAATTATTCATGTCCAGTCCATTAGAGACTCCTGAAATAATCGCAGAAGAAGTAGATGCGAGAGGCCTTGGAGGCGCAGACTTACACGCCAGTCGTTCAGGAATTGCTTGCCTAGTGGCAGAAGATGAAGATGATGCCATCGACATCGTGGCCTTGTTACTCAGCCACCTGCCAGACCACAACATGGCGGAACCACCGCACCTGCCTAGTGCAGACCCATACGATAGATTGTCCGAGGAATTAGAAGGAATGGTCCCAGATAACCCAAACAGGCCTTATGACATGCTCGACATCGTCAGGGAAGTTGTAGATGATTCAGAATTGCTAGAATTGTTCCCCTCGTATGCAGACAACATAGTGATTGGATTCGCTCGCTTAGATGGATACCCCGTAGGGATTGTTGGAAATCAACCCAAAGTTTTGGCTGGATGTCTTGACATAGATGCATCGATCAAAGCTGCTCGATTTATTCGCACCTGCGATGCATTCTCTATTCCAGTGATAACATTCGAAGATGTACCAGGGTTTCTCCCCGGGGTTGTACAGGAATGGGGTGGCATCATACGCCACGGGGCAAAATTGCTGTTCGCCTATGCCGAAGCGACTGTACCCAAGTTGACAGTGGTGGTTCGCAAAGCCTACGGAGGCGCATATCTAGCGATGGCCTGTAAGCATCTGCGTGCAGATTACAACGTCGCTTGGCCTACTGCCGAGCTTGCTGTGATGGGTGCAGAAGGTGCGGTAAATATCATCCACCGAAGAGAGATTGCCGCAGCATCTGAAGATCAGAGAGAAGATGTCAGACAGGATTTGATTAACGAGTACAAACGTAAGTTCGGCGACCCATATGTTGCAGCCCGCAACGGCTGGTTAGATGATGTCATTGAGCCTAGTGAGACTAGGCTCCGACTTATTCGCGCCTTGAGGCTACTGAAATCGAAACGTCAGTGGAGCCCGCCCCGTAAGCATGGAAATATCCCGCTATGAGCATTACCTGTTTCTAGCCAAATCCAGCAAACCGCGTGGTTTCTCTTCCACGACCTCAATTACCTCTTCTGCAACCACATCTGAGACCGGTATCGAGACCTCCTCAATTATGGTCTGCTGGCCGCGACGGAGATTTCCGATGAACGCAATAATGATGATGAAAACCACGGCTGCAGCAGCGATTTGCAATTTGACATCATCAAACATGGAAACTGTTTCATCTGCTTCTGTAGAGGTGTTATCAACTGTTGAATCATCTAGGCTGAAAGACAATTGTTGAACACTCGTACTGACTCCTTGACTCTCAATCTTTAACCAAAGAGGATTTTGTCCCTGAGAGCTCAAAACGGGTTGTAGCAGAACTGTGCACGCCAAGGCTCCATCGCTCCATTCCAAACAGGCAGCTGAAGCAGGACGCGTCCATTCATCCAGCCTCCAAGCGACGTACAGAATGTGTTCTGAAGGCTGATCTTCATCGAAGAAAGTGAATCCAAGGCTGATGTTTCCATCCTCCCTAACCTCAGGGTCATGCCATGCAACAGTCGGCGCATCATCTACAGAAGTGACATTCAACTCCAATGTTTTGTTGATACTATTCTGTGCATCACTAACCGTCAACTTCCAGCAGGAATCAAGACCATACCAATTCGCCTGTCCTGATAATGTCAAGAAAGAACCCTGAATCTGAACCAGTACAGGACTTGATTGGCAATCTTCTATCGAAACTTGGTATTCCAGTTCGTCCCCGTCCGAATCAAATGCAATACTTGAAAGGGGAATCTGAACACTTTCATCCTCCTCCATAGCGATGTCTTCCATGACAAAGACTGGAGGGTCCGGTAAGGCCTGTACTGCAACTGGGAACTCAACCGAGACCGCTGAAGTATTGCCATCGCTGACTGTGAGATTAACTATTGCTGCACCAGACCAATTCTCAGTAGACTGAAGATAAAGAAGACCATCAATCCACTCAACGCTTAGGTTTGCTTCATTGGAATATCCTGAAGCAACCAAAGTTCCATTCTCCGGGTCCTCAAACCATTGAGAAATATCCAATGACAAACCCGCACTATCTTCATCGAATCGCTGCTGCGGAATCGTTGAGGTCTGAACTACTGAATCATCCACTGCAAGCAAAGTTACCACGGTACTAACATTGATTGATTCGGGATCGGGAGAGGTTTCTGAAATCCACATATCAATGGCCAATGTACCTTGCCACTCGGGCTCTCCAGTATGAGTCAATGTCAAATTATCTCCATTATTCTGAATGCTAATATTATCTGACCCATTACCATTCAATGTAGCATTAACGAAGAAAAGATCGATTCCATCGGGGTCAAAAGCAAAAGATTCCGGCAGAACCTGCAATGAAGAATGTTGATCGAAGAATAACATGGGCGTAGGTTCGATGACCACCAAAGGAGTGTTTCCGCGGGTCAATGTAAATTCATTCGAAGCCATCATTCCATCCCAAGTTGCGTAGAGAATGATTTGCTGTTGTCCCGGCGCTAAAGAATTAGAATCCACCGAACAAGAGGCAGTATCCGAACCATTTGCAAATGTTCCAGAAATTAGTGTACCATCCCAATGTAAGCACCATGCTTCTCTACTACCATTGCCGAGTTCAGAACCATCCCGATGACTGAGATTGAAACTTAGATTCACACTTTGATTCAATTGAATCTCTTCAGAAGGCGAACTTGTTGAAAGAGTGTTCAGCATCCTAGAATGATTCAGATTCTCGTCCAGATAAGCATCGAGATCTTGAATCTGTGAAGGGTTGTTTTCTCTATTGGTTGCATTATACCAACTGGTGTGATTGCCTTTCAGTATCAAGTCAAGATAAGGGATAATATGGGCAGTAGCATATTCCTGTTGTTGGCTCTCACTTCTATTACCTGAGCCATCCTGTAGTGATTCCAACCATCCCTGCTCGTCTTGATAGCGAATATGATTTGCTCCAGTGGGAGCCATTCTATGCCACCCTCCCTGCCAGACTTCGATGACCCTGTCTAGATGTTCTGAAGAAGGTGCGATTTCATCGGCCGTTCCCGTGATGAATAATGCCAGTTTGGGGTCTGCAATTTGACCACTACTAATGTCTGCAAGGTCAGCACCAGAAATGTCGATTCCAAGTGTGAACAATGACATTGGCGCCACAATACTGGCCTTGCTACTATGTACGGACCATTGATTGTACACCAAGGCTGCGTTCATTGCTCCAGTTCCATGCCCCGCTACCCCCCAATGGTCTACATCTATTGAACCATTCAAATTAGCTGGAAACTCGTCGTCGCTACCATTGGCGTTGAATTCTGCAATACCTGATATCAGGACTTCCAAATCTGAAACCAAACTCTCCGAGTCACCACGTTCCCATTCATCCGGTAAAATTGCAACGCAATATCCGGCCTTGACAATACCAACAATCCAAGTGTAGATATCAGTCGCTTCACCATCATCCACGTAGAAGAACAACACCGGGAAAGGAGCGCCGCTTGCGTTGACAGCAACTTCTTGGCCACTCTCATTTTCTGCTGGATAGTACAAAACGGAGGACCAGAATTCACCACTGCCGTCGGCCTTCTTCGCTTCGATATTCATGTATCCAATCTCAAACGTTCCAGCATCATGAGTTTCTGAGAATGTAGCGTCCTCTGCAGCAACAACAGCCAATGTGGGTAGAACTAACATCAGCGACAGAATCAATGCTGGCCTTCCCATGCTACTTCCTGAATACCCAATGATTTGAATGAAACGCTTCCACGGTCACTCGAATGATGCTTCAACATGAGCCAATCTAGCTAGCAACAGGCCTAGATCTGGAAGTTCATGTGGAATATCCGGCCTCCACAATGTAGACCACGAAATCAAGTGCTGTGCAGCGAGCATCCACCTCCCATCAATTGAACTCTCAATATCCGCTAATTTCTCTATTCTGGCAGTATAATTGCCACTCATTGGAGCATATTTAGCATTCATGAGCAAACCTTCAACCTCAAGACCTTGATCCTCAAAATCAACGGTCAAAGCAGGAGTTACATCTTCATCCACTACCGATGCCTCCCATGGACCGTCCTCTCGCAATTCTCTGCGCCCACCCAGCCAACGCAGGCGACCACCTTCTGCCGACCAAGCCCAAGCAACGCTGCGCGCAGCACCTCCTCCACCACGCATATCGAGAACCGGAGAGTCCTCCATGTTGATGCCGATATGCTCAGCAACTAATACCAAACCTGGACCATCAGTAGATGCAGCCCACCATTCGCGGTTGTTCCAACGCAAGGAATTGATGCTCTCGATACCCTTGGAATCATCTACTCTGCGCAAAGATGCAGAACCAAGTTGGTGTTTCAACGGCGAAGTCAAGGAAAGCCAGACCTCTTCAGGAGAGCCGGGAATGCCATCAGGCCCTACCGGGAGATGTGGCATTTCACCTTTCTGAGCCAATTCGGGAGGGCACTCTAATACCTCTTCTGTAGCCTCTTCGATGGCTTTGTCTAATCGATAGGTTGTAGCGAATCGATCTATCGCCGCTCCGGTCAATTGCCAATCTACAGGGTTGGGCAAAGTATCGACATATGCCCAGGCCAATGCATCCTCAACCTTTGAGGCAGGAATTACCATCACGCGCTTCATCTGCATGTCTGCACTCTTCTTACCGTCGCCCTCTCCAGCGAGGTGTGCCATGACCAATCGCGCCAACACCGGAGATAGCGAATGAGCAATTGGATTGCCGGCACTACCGTAGCGGACCGCCACCATGGCGCGAGACTTGACATAGAGCACTTGAACAAAACCCAAGCGAACTATCCGGCACCAACCTCATATGACAGCGACGATTGGACATGCTGATAGAGATGAAGAACAACGGTTCGCTCATCTGGTTATTGCTGGGATTAACCCAGTTGTTCATGATGTTTGGAATGTGGGGCGAACTCAAAGGCCCTCTGACCACACTATTTGGTTCCAGCGGAGCTGCGATGATTGCACTCGCAGGATATTTCTGGATTCAAGAAAAGAGGAATGGAGCCTTGTCCGAATTGCAGGGCTACAATAAGCACGAGAAAACCGAACTGGTCAGAGATGAAAAGGGAATTCTTGTTGAGAGGCCAGTCGCAACAAGAGATAATTCATCCTTGATGATTACCTTCATCTGGTTCGCAATCTGTTGGCTAAGCACTCAATTCTTGTTTTGAGGTGAAAAGTTGTCCAGCGCTCTCAATCGCTTGATTGACGACGATAAACATGAGTCTGTATTAGGAGGATATTGGGTTTTCATCCGCCGCGCCCTGTGGGTATTAGCACCAATTTTACTGATCTCAGCAGGTGTTGCAATGGAGGTGCCCACCATCTGGATTGCCATCATTGTTGGACTATCTCTTGGGCCATTAGTTACCTTGGAACGTAAATTCATCGAATGGGACTTACTTAGAAGGGACAGGGAAAGGAACAAAACCTCGGCCATGAGTGCAGATAACAAGAAGCAGGGGAAGGCATAGACATGGATCTCTTCGAATGGGTTGGATTAGGGGACGTAACAGGGCTCGACCTGTTGTTCGCTTCAGCAGCATTGGTAGGAGGTTTACTGTTCATCGCCTGGTTCTTCTTACTGATGATTGGAGGTCTTGCAGGCGGCCTATTGGATGGTGTTGGCGTCGACGTAGACATGGGTGCGGATCTTTCATTCAAGGCATTCACATTTCAGGGAATCGTCGCATTCGTCTTGATGTTCGGACTTGTAGGACTGGCTCTTTCACGTTCAGACATGCATCAAATGGTCGCTCTATTAGCCGGTACCGCTGCGGGAGGTGCTTCAATGTGGACCATGGGTAAGATGTTCCAAGTCTTCTACAGTGTACAGAGCAGTGGCAACATGAATATCGACAATGCAGTTGGTGCGAATGCCACTGTATACATGAGAATTAAACCCGGAGAAGTAGGGCAGGTGCAGGTAGAGGTCCAAGGAGCAATGAGAACCTTGGATGCAGTTGCAAAGGATCCGGAAGCCTACTTCAAGAGTGGAGATACAGTTACAGTCAAGGAAATCATCGCTGGGAGAATGGTGGTGGTTCCTTATGGACAAACAAGCGAGAGTGAGTGAAAATGGCAACAGATGATGGAACTGGAATTATGACAATAGCGATTTTGGCCTTTATTGGCTTGTTTGCGCTTTCCCTATTGCTTTATGCATCGAGGTTCAAGCGTTGTCCATCAGACAAAATTTTGGTCATCTATGGTAAGACTGGTGAAGGTCAATTCGCACAATGTCACCACGGTGGTGGTAAATTCGTATGGCCACTATTTCAGGACTATGCTTTCATTGATTTGAAACCGATGACCATTAACATCGACCTGCAGAATGCACTCTCTCTGCAGAACATCCGAATCAACGTTCCAAGCACTTTCACTATCGGTGTTAGTACCATCAAGGCAATCATGCAGAATGCTGCAGAGAGGTTGCTTGGACTACAAGCAGCGCAGATTGAGGAGATGGCCAAGGAAATCATCTTCGGTCAACTCAGGCTAACTGTCGCTTCTCTGAAGATTGAGCAGATCAACCAAGACAGAGAATCCTTCCTTGAATACATCCGCCAGAATGTCGAGCCTGAATTGAACAAGGTTGGACTGTACCTAATCAACGTCAACATTACCGATATTACTGACGAGGCAGATTACATCGAGAGTATCGGTAAGAAGGCTGCTGCAGAAGCGGTCAACAAGGCACGAGTCGATGTCGCAGAAGCCGAGAGGGATGGTGCAGTAGGACAGGCTGAGGCAGACCGCCAGAGAGAAGTTGCCGTCGCCCAGAACCAGGCTGAAGCCGAGAAAGGTAAGAAAGGTGCAGAAGTCGATGAACGTGTTTACGTGCAAGGACAAGAAGCCGTTGGTATCGATGGTGAGAACCAAGCAAAGGCGAACATTGCCGATTACAATGCTGGTCTGGCTGAGAAGGAAGCCGAGGCACTCAGGAGAGCAGAAGTCGCTCGCAGAACTGCCGAGACCGAGATTCAGAAGGCACAGTATATGCTTGAACAAGAGAGGCTGCGTGCCGAAGAAATCGTACGCGAAGAAATCGCCAAGACCCAAATCGAAATTGCTGCCGAAGCAGAAGCAGAAAGAAACCGCAGAACCGCTCAAGGAGAAGCAGACGCTATTCTTTCGATTCGCCGTGCTGAAGCCGAGGGAATTGCCGAGGTATTGAACGCTAAAGCATCAGGATACGAGAAGTTGGTAGCAGCAAGTGGTGGAGATGCCAAGGCTGCAGCAACCCTACTAATGGTCGAGAAGATTGAGGAGATTGTGGCACGACAGGTCGAAGCCATCAGCAACCTACAGATCGACAAGATCACCGTGTGGGATTCAGGTGGAGCAGATGGTTCAAACACTGCAAACTTTGTCTCTAATTTCATCAACAGTCTACCCCCAATGCACGATGTTGCCAAGATGGCTGGAGTCGAGTTGCCATCCTACCTTGGAACGGTTACTGAAGACAAGGAATGAACGCTTGAGTCCCTTAGTTAAGGGAACGCTCAAGAAGCCACCCTTTGCGAGCAAGTCCCATGCAGAGTGACTTGGAGATTGCTAGGGATGCAACAATGCTACCCATAGAAGAGATAGCATGGAAACTCAACATTCCGATCGAAGAAGTGAATAGACTAGGTAACGGTGTTGCCAAGGTAACTTGGTCTGGAATCAAGAAAAGACTGGAACTGCCACAAGGAAATCTAGTTCTTGTGACGTCGGTCAATCCCACTCCATTTGGGGAAGGAAAGACTGTTACCACTATCGGATTGTCTCAGGCTCTCAATCGAAATGGAAACGATGCTTGCTGTGTAATCAGAGAACCCAGCATGGGTCCAGTATTCGGAATCAAGGGAGGGGCTGCAGGAGGTGGGCATTCACAGGTTCTTCCCATGGAAGATATCAATCTGCATTTGACTGGAGATTTGCACGCGGTAACCTCGGCGCACAATCTGCTTTCAGCAATGATTGACAATCATATCAAACATGGAAATGAGTTGGAGATAGACCCCCTAAGGATTACCTGGCCAAGAGTTGTAGATCTCAATGATAGAGCAATGCGCAACATCACCGTAGGCAAAGGCGGTGCGGCCAATGGCTACGTTCGAGAGGACCGGTTCGACATTACTGCGGCAAGCGAGGTGATGGCCATTCTAGTTCTTGCTTCAGATTACAAAGATCTACGTAATCGGCTAGGTGACATCATCATTGGGCAAGATAGATCGGGAAATCCGGTTAGAGCAGAGCAGTTGGAAGCCGCTGGTGCAATGGCACTATTGCTTCGTAGCGCATTCTTACCTAATCTGGTACAAACGATTGAGAATGACCCTGCCTTCATTCACGGAGGCCCCTTCGCAAACATAGCGCATGGAAACTCCAGCATTATCGCTGATAGAGTGGCCTTGGACTGTAGCGAATATGTGGTCACAGAAGCTGGGTTCGGTTCTGATATGGGTGCAGAGAAATTCATGCACATCAAAGCAGCAACCAGTGGAAGAGGACCTGATTGCGTCGTACTCAACGTGACCGTACGCTCAATGAAGCTCCATGGAGGCGCCCTTGGAAAGAAGGCCTCACGAAGACCTACGTCAGAGGAGATGGCTAAACCTGATCCAAAGGCTGTAGAAAAGGGAGCGAGGAGCAATCTCGACAGGCACATTCGAAACATGCTACAATTCGGCATGCCGGTAGTTGTCAGCATCAACCGATTTCATACCGATACCCAAGCAGAACTGGATGCATTGAAACTAGCAGCATTGGATTCGGGCGCCAAAGACGTAGTCGTATTCGATGGGCACTCTAGAGGAGGAATTGGAGGCTTGGAGTTGGCTAAAGCAGTCGTTGCAGCAACTCAGGAACATCTCGCAGCAGGCAGACCTTTCACGCCCTTGTTCACAAAGGATACAACAATTGCGGAAAAGGCCTTGAAAATCGCAACTCAAATCTATGGAGGAGCAGGTATCAACATTACTGCCAAAGCGCACAGACAACTCAAACAACTGGAAGACTGGGGGTACGGAAATATCCCGGTCTGTATGGCAAAGACGCAATATTCCTTCAGCCATGATCCAGACCTATTGGGGGCACCAACCGATTTTGAAATTCCAATCAGAGAATTCCGATTGAATGCAGGCGCAGGGTTTGTTGTCGCAGTTCTTGGAGAGATGATGACAATGCCTGGACTACCTAAACGCCCAGCCGCTGCGGACATGGATATGGACGAAGATGGAAACTTAACCGGCTTATTCAGTTGAAGATTCAGCATAAGGCAGGTTGAATACTGTCGGGCGCGCAAGAGCGGCCGGTGAGAGCCTGAAGGTCATCAAACGCGAGCCCGACCTGTGGCGCGTCCGCGTCGCAGATATCGATGACTTGTGGACACTAGGGCACCTCTGCCAAAAAGGCCGACTACTAGGCATGTTAGGTGAAAGAAGAGACCAAACTACCGCCGGGCAAGAAGGTGGGAGGGCCAAGGCTGCTGAACGCAAACGGATGTGGATAGTTTTGCGAATAGAGAGTCATGAAAACCATGCATTCAGCGATGTCCTAAGAGTCCATGGAATTATCGAAGAGGCGCCAATCGACAAAGGTAGCCACCATACTCACATGATATCAGTTGGAGATGAGGTAGAGATTCGTGCAGAGTCATTCCCACAGACCGACCTCGATCTGTTACAGAGATCTGCTAAAGAAACGGGCAAGGGAAGATTAGCGATTGCAGTGGTGGAACATGACGAAGTGAATCTATTCGAGGTCGCAACGCACGGAATCAGGGAAGTCGCGCAATTCACCCTCAGGGGGGGCGGAAAATATACTGGTGGAAGTAAAGCCAGTCAGGAAGTTCAAGACTCATTTCGCAGCAAAGTGGCAGGAGATATACACATGCAGTTGGCAGAGGAGATGCCGTTGCTCTTATGCGGACCTGGACTAGCGAGAGACAAGATGCTTGCAGAATTACAAGATTCAGGACGTGAACTGAAGAGTGTTGCTACATCGATTGGCGGAAGGCCAGGGGCTAACGAAGTCCTCTCTTCAGGCTTAGCGGGAGAGTTTCTAGAACAACATGGACTGGTGCATGAGATGCAATTGCTTGGCGAATGCTGGCGTAGAATAGCTACTGATGAACCGGTAGCATATGGAGAAGAAAGTCTGGCAAAGGCCATGTCCGAAGGAGCCATCGAAACATTGCTCATCAGCGCTGAAACTTTGCGCTCAGATGCAACTATTGAAGGAAAGGCATGGAGTGAATGGTGTAAAGGATTGAACGATATTGGCGCCAAATTGGTACAATGCTCAACCGAACATGACGACGGTCAACAACTGATTCATTTCGGTGGAGCCGTAGCCTTGTTGAGATTCAACATCTGAGGTGAAGGGATGGCTGACATCATCTGTATCGGTGAAGCGATGCTTCGAAACATGTCAGATTCGGACTTCCAAAGTGTGGGCGGCGCCGAAATGAATGTCGCCACGGCGATTACTCAATTTGGATGGGATGCTACTTGGCTGAGCATACTGCCTGAAGATGACAAAGGAATAGTGAATCATGCAGCATATTTCGGAGTGGATTGTCTGATATTCCGTTCACAAGGAGAAGTCGGCGAATACACCGTCCTTGTCGATGAAGGCAAAGTCGCATACCAAAGATCGGAATCTGCTTTCGCAAAGATGGATGCTGACGATATCCCACTACGCGACATTCTTTCTGGAAATTTGTGGGTTCACTTGACTGGAATCACACCACTTCTAGGTGAAGGACCAAAGTCACTATGGAACAGAGCCTTGACATTCGCTGAACTTGATGGTGTGAAAATCAGTTTGGATATCAATCACCGACCTGTCTTGGCCAGCCGCGAAGAACTATGGCAACATATCGAGCCGCATCTACGCAAGGTGCATTTCCTTTTTTTGTCCGCTTCAGACCTTGAATGGATTTGTGAAAGAGAAGAATTGTATGGAGATAGCCTCGAAGAAAAGGCACAGGCAGTTTGTCGAAAGTGGCTTATCAACCGAATTGGATGTACCATAAAGGAGCCTTTTCACGGTAGAAGACAGGGATTCCAACAGCGTTGGAGCATAATTGCCAATGCAAGAGACGTAATTTCAACAAGAGAAAATCCTGTTGTTCACTTACCCATCGAACATCTTGGTTCAGGCGATGCTTGGTGCGCTAGTGCATTGGTTGGATATGGGGATTCGGAAGTTGAGGAATGGGGGGCGCGTAGAGCAGATGAGGTCGCAGCCTTGCAACAATCCACTCTTGGAGACCAAGTTATGATTCAGAGTGAAGATCCATTGCTAACAAGAAGCATGATTAGAACCCGAAGTCAACTAACAAGAGCAGGAGTCATACCGATTATTCGAAGCGATGACCACGAAGAGGCCAGAGAGCTTGCTGAACGGCTGATACAAGCAGGAGCCAAGGCTCTGGAATTCTCTTTTGACACACCTAGAGCTACCGCTCTTTGTTCTGCTTTCAAGGAACATGAACGCAATATATGTCTCGGAATGGGAACCGTGACATACCCATTAAGACAGATAATGAAATGAAGGCACAGACGGGCCAGATTCTTCTTCTCCGCAATTAACCCTCCAGAATTCATCAGCGAATGCAGGAGGTTCAACACCCTTGCAGTTCCAGGGGTTGCAAATATCTCAGAGGCTAGAGAAGCGATATCTCAAGGGGCCGAAGCGTTGAAACTCTTTCATGCGACAAATAATTGGACAATGGAGGATATGTTGAAATTACGAGAAATGTACCCGCAAATCCTACTGATTCCGGTCGGAGGTCTAGGACCAAATGATGTCGATAGAATGTTTGCAGCCGGCATGGATGCTGTAGGAATCGGCGCAGCCCTGAATAGTATGAGCGATGAAGAATTACAAGCGCTGTTCGCTGAATCCAATACGCAGAGGTGATGAAATCCCAAAGGATCCAGTCTTCTACTATGTTGCAGACCCCATGTGCTCTTGGTGCTGGGGTTTCAAAGATGCGAGAGATGAAATCTTCGACATGTTAGGAGAAGATATCCATATCGAATTCGTGATGGGTGGGCTCGCTAAAGACTCGAATGAACCAATGCCAGAAGAAACGAAAGCATATGTCAAGGATGCTTGGCACAAAGTCACCGCTAGAACAGGGGCTCAGTTCAACTGGGACTTCTGGGAGAAATGCCGTCCACGACGTTCAACCTATCCCGCTTGCCGGGCAGTTATCGCGGCAGGAGAACTCGGACCACAGATGTTCGACCGCATTCAACAAGCATACTATCTTGAAGCCAAGAATCCATCTGAGTTGGACATCCTTTGCTCTTTGGCCACAGATCTCGGTATAGACGAAGAAATGTTTCGAGCAAAAATGGAATCGGCAGGGGTCGAGGAAGAATTGCAAGCGGGGTTCAATACTCGAAGACGGCTTGGAGCCTATTCGTTCCCCAGCCTCGTTTTGGAACACAAAGGGAAGGTACAGTTCCTTTGCGAGGGATATTCCTCGGCTCAAGAAATAATGCAGTTATGGAATAGTCTCGGCCAAAATTGACGAGATTAGTGATCTCTAATCATCTAGAATCAGCCCTAACAGATAAATGCAAACTAAACCAACAGGTTTCATGGGCAGTACTTGGGAGACAATTGAACTGGCTGCTTCTAGTCCAGTTGTTGAGGCATTGAGTGGTTTTGGAAACTTGAAAAGAGTGTACAAAGCTGGAGTCAAATTTTACAAAGTAAACGTATGGTTAGCCGGCGTAATGATTGGAGTCGATTTCGAAGAAAATACGAACAGAACTCAAAAATGTAGCATATGCGGTGAAGAAGGGCACAACCGAAGAACTTGTGCGGAAAATGTCACTTGTCAAAGTTGTAACAATACCGAACCTGAGGAAGTGTACGAAGCAAATGGTAAGACTGTTTGTAACCAGTGTATCTGAAAATGCATCTGTCGAAAATGGGGAACTTATTCAATTACGATTGCTAAGCAAGATAGCGAATCAATCCTCAATATCTTGTTTGCCCGAAGAAATGGCACGCAACTCGATTGTAGTATCGACTTGTTCCGTTGTATCGGTAACCCATGGAGCCTCACGATTACGTCCCAAGAGAAATTTTACCCAATGGAAGATTATCACCACGCTGACGAAATTAAATGGTGACAAGACCAACAATACGTATAGTGTATTTTCATCCGAACCAAAGAGGAATAGTGCACTAATCAGTGAACAAAATCCAACCCAAAAAAACGAAAATATTGCCATAAAAATCAACCCACCTGCTGTTAACTCCATCTCTTCATCAGATGGCGTACTGGGCAAGGCTGATTCATCGAATGACTTGCAAGTCCATTCATCTATTGGGTCTCCATCTTCATCTACTCTCTCTTGTAAGGCCAAAAATTCAATCAAATTTTCAAGATTTTTCCTACCTTTCAAGGCTTCGATCTTCAATTTGAAAGAATCATCTGTAGATTTCAAAATTACCATATAAGGTGATTCATTATCGGCCCCAAAAATACGCTTCAATATCAATTCCTTGAGATAGATCTCTTCAGAAACTTCTGTTTCATAGCCCCTTTTCTGAGTATATGTCAACAAATCATCTTCAACGATAAAATTGCATTTAAGGTCCTTACTTCGCAAGAACTTCCAAGTGTTTGAGGATGCATCTAAAAATACCACACCTAATATGAAAATCAGGAAATATGTATCTTGTTCGAATAGTGTGAAGTACAAAACTACCCCTACAATGATGTTAACAACAGGCCTAAGCAAGATTATTGGAGGAGGGGGGTCTAAATCCAAACTCCTGACCATGATTACCTGTAAGAGAAGGCAACGAAAGTAATTACTGTTCAAATCGCACTCGCGAAAGAAATGGAGCTACCAGATTATCTCAAATTATAGAAGATAACAAGCCGACACCCGAATGGTTCCTTGAATATCTCGGCATGGCAGATCTTGCAGATGAACAAGAATCATGATTTGCGCAATTATAAATTACCAGTTGTAAAGTGTTAGTAATATGAAGAGAAAGATTTTCCTCCCAATTTTTGTTGCAACATTATTCTTGTCCGGCTGTTTTGGTGGAGAATTAGCAACAGAAACGCAAGAGGAGTATGAGCCTGTAGTTTGGGAATTTACCGCCAGTGAACCACTTTATGCGTTCAGTGACGATCCAGATGAACAGAATCCTTACGATGGACATATCAAACTAGAAATGACACAAGGAATTGATTTAGACTATACACGTGTCGATATTTCAGTACAAAAGTGGGGCGGTTCCGATGTCTGGTTCCCTGAATGCAGTCAACCTGATGAGACAAATTGTTGGGACAGAGAGGATTATTATGACAATGAAACATGGGACGTAGGCGATGATATCAAACTCATTTCTGAACATGAAGGAAATTATTCAGTTACAATTACGATAAAGGATTGCTATGGTGGTTGCGTACCTTTAGGGGAAACAACCTATACTCATGAAAAGGAAGAATAAATTCTGCATGGCTACTTTTCATCTTTGCAGGTGGGCCCGACCGGATTTGAACCGGTGATCCACGCCTTGTAAGGGCGTTGTCATAACCCCTAGACCACGGGCCCCGCAATCCCGCTGCTACGTCATCCCCCCTTGAAGGGCTCGGCTGAGCAGTCAGCACCTTGAAGTGGCATGGATGGTGCCAAAGTAGCATGGATGAGGCGGTTAGCGCCCTTGCAGCGCGCCTGGCTCGACGCCTGAAGGCTGTAGATGGAACCATCTGCTGTGCAGAATCTTGTACCGGCGGACTACTCTCCAGCACGCTTACCGACTTGTCTGGAGCCAGTTCTTGGTACCGCCAATCATGGATTACTTACACCAACGAAGCAAAGCACAAGCATCTAGGTGTCCCCGAGGACACTTTGGAAAGCCACGGTGCAGTTTCGGCAGAAGTTGCTTTAGCGATGGCCAATGGGGCTAGGGAACGCGCTGGAACTACATTGGCGATTTCGATAACCGGTATTGCAGGACCCACAGCAGATGCTACCGATAAGCCGATTGGCGTAGTCTATGTCGGTGTTGCAACCCCTGATGGAGAGCGTGCAAAACAGGCACGATTTGGAGGCTCAAGGCAAGAGAACAAGGAATCCTTTGTTACCTTCGCTCTACAATTCGCCATCGCACAGTGGGACTACTTGCGCGCTAAGGATGCCAAAGCAGAGGCTGATGCGCAAGAAAGAAAGGAACTGATTCGAATGAGAGAAGAAGAGCAACGACTCAAGAGAGTTGTTGATGAAGCCAAAGCCAAAGCTGATGCTCCATGGCAAGATCAAGTGTGGGGTCAGTCTAATGATGATCGAGATATTGGTGGAGATGTCGAGTGGGATAGTTCCTCTGAATGAATTCTGAGTTCTCTATCGAAAGCCTTGAAGGACTCCACTTCAGGGTACGGTCATGGTCGATGAGTTATGGCAGTCCATCTTCGACCATTGCCTTGAGCATGGCATCTTGATTAAGAGAGAAGTCAAGGATAAATTGCTGCAATTAGATGACCCTATGGCAGTTGTCAAAGCCGCAGAACCGGGATTCTTGACTCTTGATGACGTCACCTTGCCTATCAACGATTCACCCTTGGTGGAAAAGCCGCAAGACTTGGCACGTACAGTCGCCCCAATCGTGGAGAAAGAACCTGTTCCAGTAATGCGTGCCCATGGCCTTGCTGATTATGACATGGATGATTTTCCGATGCTGGCAAAAGATGCCTCAAGCGATGTTGAAGTACACTGGGACATTACTGGAAACAGCACCACCGAGGGTAAGATGCCCGACATCCGTTCCTGTTTCAATGACCGATTGAAACGTATCAAGCAGATGATTATCAAGACGGGTATGCCATCTAGAGCAAGCGACATCGCCAGACTTCAAGCGGAGAGGCGACGATATACTGGTTTTGAGAATATAGCCTGTGCCATCGGTCTGGTAAGCGACCCTAGAAACACCAAGAATGGGCACCTCATCTTTGAATTGGAAGATCATAGTGGGTCAATGGTTTGTCTATTGCGCAAGGATAACGAAGACCCAAACCCTGTAGTCAAATCTGGGATAATGCCTGACAATGTGGTTGGAGTATCCGGTTCCTTCAGTAGAGATGGAGATCTGTTCTATGTTGAAGACCTACATTGGCCTGAAGCGCCCCTTAGAACCCGCACCCATGCTGAACAAGGCGTCAGCGTTGCCTTCCTATCAGATATCCACGTAGGTTCCAAGACCTTCCTTGAAGCACAATGGCATAAGATGGCCAAATGGATGAATGAAGACCCACTCGGACACACCATCAAGTATCTCATACTCTCTGGAGATGTGGTTGACGGGGTTGGAATCTACAAAGATCAAGACAAGGAATTGGCGATTACCGACCTCTTTGCGCAATATTCCCACTTCGCTAGGCTAATCGAATTGTTACCTGATTGGGTAGAGTGTATTCTTCTGCCAGGAAATCACGATGCGGTACGCCCTGCAGAACCTCAACCAGCACTAGATCCCGAGATTCAACAAGATTACAATACAACTAGATTCGTAGGTAACCCCTGTGAATTTTCCTTACATGGAGTCAGGTTGTTGTCATATCATGGTAAGAGCATCGACGACTTCGTTGCCGGAATGCGTACAATCAGTTACGGAAAACCTGTCGATGCGATGAAACAGATGCTGTTGCAAAGACATTTGGCTCCACAATGGGGTGGTAAAACTCCGTTATCTCCCGAACCGATGGATAATCTCGTCATTTCAACTATTCCTGACATCTTCGTGACCGGACACGTGCATGGACATGCATGTATCAATCATCGCGGCACTACCCTCATCTGTAGCAGCACCTGGCAGGATCAAACCTCGTATCAGCGTATGTTGGGATTCCAACCACAACCTTGTATTCTTACAGTGGTCAACCTAGGAACTCACAAGACGGCCTCTATTCCATTCGCATAATCAAATGCGGTCATTCTTGCGTCCACGGAACATTGCGAGAGTAGTCAAGAGTATTACGAACAACACAATCACTTGCACTACTGGATCAGCAAACAGATTCACTTCACCCGACTTGGCCTGTTCATTCTCCTCATCGACAGCATCACTCTCTTCGACTTCGAATTGTTGGATGCTGCTGCTATTGCTATTTCCAGATGCATCGCTGGCCTCCACCACTAGATTCCATGTTCCAACGGTAAGTGGTTCACTAGTCAAAAAGTGGTTCTTATCGAGAGCCAAAGTAGAACCCTCCAACACGATTTCAGTACCACCCTTGGTCAAAGTTACTCGCTCACTAGCCTTTTCAGATGTATACCACGAAATCATTACTCTGCCACTCTCATCGACGACGCTGAGAATATTGAGAATCTCTGGTGGTGTCTCGTCAATCTCAGAAGAAGTGTTGAAGGCCAGAGATATCGGATCGACTCCTTCTACGCTAATATTGCAAGTATAGGCAGTTCCTGTTGTAAGTCCACTGATCGAAACCTGATGGTTTGTACTTGCTGAACTGGTTGCTGAAGCATCTCCACAAGCGACTTGAGCAGTGGCTTCTCTAGTTGTTTGAAAAGTAATGATGGCACTGTTTGCTGTTATTCCATCCACCATTGCCCCGAACACCTGCTGAGCCAACTCAGGAATCTCAATTCCTGTTAACACCGCATATCTCTGTTCAGAAACCGAGTAATCGGACAACATAGCATTCTGACTCACTCCATCTTCGGTTAACATATCGAGAATGTTGGGGTCGTAATCAATTCCATCCACAGAAGAGGGGTCTGCGCCACCACCCAACCTCCAGGTCTTGGCTTGATCATCAACATCCCTCCATTTTCCGGGGCCGAAGCCGTCTTGGCTTCCTAGAACTATCACGTATCGATAGTCAGCAACATCAGAACCCAATACATCTTTGTTGACCGTTATACTGATGACTTCGCTATCAGAATCAGCTGAAACTTCAATTCCCCTAGCCAAGGTCTCTCCAGTCTCTGCAATGACCGCCTTGACCGCTCCAGGTTCTCCGGTCGCAGATATCGCAACCTCCCATGCCCAGTCATCGTGCACAACTGCATTAGCGCCTTCCAACATCTCAGTTCTGCCATATGATGTGGGGCCTTGGTCAACGTAAATCTGTACGATTTGATGGCTGAATCCATTGCTCATGGACCAGATATTGGTAATGTCTTCAACCTGTAATTCAAAACGCGCATTCCAAGAACTCTGATGGATTTTGACATTCTGAATATCCCACAGATTACCATCCGCAGCAAAATCGCTTGCTAATGGTGCAGTTATTGCCCCATCCCGATCTGCATCCCCAGTTTCATCATCCAAATCGAGGAGAGTTATCCACTCCTCAAGGTCCGGCAGAACTACTTCGGCAGGGGCCCCGGGTGCCATCTCTAATTCTGTACCATCACCTTGGGCAGTTGAATTAGCAATCGAGGTAACCACCTTCAAACGCGTCGTATACCTTGGAGCAAGCCCTACTTCAGACCATGGAATACTAAACTCATAAACATCCTGAGCAGCACAACCACCAAGAGTGGAAGATGAGGAATATACCCACTTTTCGTTATCTCCAACCTTGCCCTTGGCCTCGAATAGGTTCCACTTGGCCCTGCCATCATCTCTTAACTCAGAGAAATCAAAGGAGACCATGTACTTGGCAGGGAAGCCAAGAATCTCATTTCCATAATAGGTGCGGAAATTAGTTTCCACTTCATTGAAATTGATGGCATTTGATTGCATGAAATATATCGAAAGGTCGGGTTCACCCGACTCCCAAGATAGTAACTCCTCAGGTAGAGCATCAGGCATGTCCACTCTGAGGTGTAGATTACTGGAATCATAACCCACGTGGAAGGAAGTGATATCCATCGGTACACCATTCATGTTGCTCGCATCATACCTTGCAGCATCATCCCATTCTCCCGGCAATGCCAAGCCGTCAATCATTGGTTGCATGACCCCACCATAAGGCGTATCGAATGGCGCAGGGTTAGTCCAAAGGTCGAGAAGATAGGGCGGAAGATCGAGACCTACCGCTTTGTAGATGTTTGAAAGATGCACCTTGAACAGAGTATCCCACAACTCATCATAGCCGCTATCCTGATCTAGACCGTACCACCAAAACCAATCCGAACCTTCAGCGATGTACAATGATTCCCAAGCGGAAGTCAATCCGGAGTGAGTAGGATTGTCTGCTTCAAATGCGACCAAGGCTTTACGCGCTTCTACCAATCGTTGCCAAGCCAGAGACTCTTCCTCTTCACCAGCCCATGTGGAAAGAGTTCCATCTATCCACGAACCTTCGTTGATTACGTCGATGCTTTGAGTCGCCTGATTATCTTCAAGGAATTCAGAAGGCGTCATGGTGCGAATCGTCGGATGACTTTCCAATCTAGAATACCATTCCTGCATGAAAGGCCTTGCTCCATCATGATGTTGGAACTCCGACATGAACATCCAATTCTCTCCATCCAAAGCAACAGTCAAGATGTGTTTACTTGGGTCCTCTCCGGCATCGATTAACTCCTGTCTGACTCCATCAATGTGAGCGATGAAATCGGAAACTGCGGCTTCTGGAGTCATCGAACCGTATTGGAAGGCAATGCGATCTGAAATCACGCGGTCTCGGAAGAAGGCTGTAATCTCGCCACCATCTTCTCCTGTGACCGTCCATGGACTAGCCAGTACAGTTGCATCTTCTGGATTTGGATGACTGCCGTCAGACATGGTCGAACGCGCTAGATTCTCCTCGTCGGTGACAAACCAATCAACTCCTGCATCGACGAGTGGCTGAATCATTGCAGGAGAGGTCGATTGCTCACTCGGCCACATTCCCGTTGGACGGAAGCCCATGTGCGAAGTGAACATGTCCATACCCCTCTGCAAATGCTCGGCAGTATCATCCGGCCAAGCATCCTTGCGTACAGTAATGCCGTCCTCTTCAGTCCATCCTGGTTTCATCAACAATGGTAGAATGGGGTGATAGTAAGGTGTTGTAGTCAACTCTACCTGGCCGCTGGCAGCCAAATCAGAATACATCGGAAGCACATTTGCCATCTGCTGGTGCTGATAATCCAAGACATCCTGTAAATCATCGAATGTGAAACCACTGCCTTGTTCAAACAACGCAATAATCGAATCATTGCGGTGAGAAGGTCGCGAATCCGATTCCGGGTCACCTAATTCAGAATAATTTCCTTGCACATAATATGGCGACAACTGGAAAAGATGCCATAGAACCTGAAGGTCGAGCAAATCTTGAGGTGGCAACAATTCATCGTCCATTATGGTAGCAGGTTTGAGATTGTGAAGAGTCCTAGAATGCAGAGATTTGTACGCGGAGGATGCGGGATATAACCAACCCAATATCTCATCATCAGCACTAACATTGTAGACCCATCCGCTGTTCCAGAAAGATTGGAATTGCATTGTATGCAACTCTAATTCGCTCATCTCAGGGTAGCCAGTCACAGCTCCAGTTTCATCAACTGGCCAAGGTCTTCTAGCCCAATCGGTATGTACATCCAAGGTCTCATTCTCATGATAGTCAATCAATTGCTCCATGAAGGAAGGAACCAGATTGTAGACCACCTTAGTTCCAGGACTCTGTGCCAATATCCCGGGGCTGTCCACATATTCTGTCATCGCGTGTACCCTTACCCAAGGCATCTCGTACTTACCGGTAAGCATATTCTTGTAATACGGCTGATGCTGATGGAAAATTATCGCTAAATTCAGAGCATCATCTACCTTGACAAAACCTCTCTCATCCTTGACAACCTCGCTAGATGAAGGATCACTACTGTTCAATTCCAACTGATAGTAGTGAGTAAAAGTCTCAGCAGCATTGCTGCTGGCAGGATTCTCTAGTGGGAAGGAAGTCCAAACATTACCCTCGCTTTGCCATTGCGCCCAAGCCACAAGTCCGAATGAATCTGGAGATCCTATGCTCTGCAATGGAATCGAAATCTCAGAGACCTTGTTTTCCTCCCAACCAATCCATGCATCTATTCCGTGGTCAACTACTGATTCCCAAGTTGTTCCGCTCCATGATAACAAGTCGAAATAATTCGAATCTTCCAGTACGAAAGCAAAGTCGCCAAGGAATGGAAGAGTATGCGCAAGATTCCATTCCTTGGAAAGTGCACCACCATCTTCACTGGTATTGAGATAGACAAAGAGGTCAGCACCTTCTGTTTCAGAAGCCCATGCTGTTCCATTCCAAGCAATCATCAGGTGCGTAGAATTCCAGTCTAAATGCAAAGAAACAGCATTTGAATCGGTTGCCATCAGGGTCTCTGGCCCCCAGTCCGAAATATCTCCGTCGGCTGAAACATCACCGGATGCCAATGTCAACCACTGAGGCAAGAGAAAAATCGCCACGATGCAGATGGCTATTCGACGCACAAGCCCCGCGAAGGGATGATGTTGTCAAAGGTTTTCGGCAGTTCGGGTTGACATGGCGCACTACTCCGGAATCTTGTGCCACCTTACGTCACTTCCTTCTGGAAATCTCGCAGATGCTGAACGGTTCATCGATGTGATTGCAGATTCGCAAGCGAGCGTCTGGCAAATGCTACCAATTACTCCTCCAGATGAACACGGCTCTCCTTACTCCTCCCCTTCCGCATTTGCAGCATGGGATAGATGGGTCGAGGATTCGAAAGAGGTAGAATTCGACATCTCGGCTGAATCATTTTGGCTAAAGGATTGGGCATTGTATCGAGTCATCAAACAAGAACAAGGTGGCAAGCCGTGGTTTGAATGGCCTGATGAATTGAAGAACAGGGATGCCAAGGCCCTATCGCGCTATTCAATTTCCACTGTCATCGATGAACAGAAGAGGTTCATGCATCGATGGATGCAGATTAGGGCACATGCAAAGAGTAGGGGTGTCGCCCTCATAGGTGACTTACCCATATTCATAGCCCATGATTCAGCTGATGTCTGGGCGCACAGAGAATTGTTCCAACTCGACGAGAGCGGAAAGCCAACTGTCGTTGCCGGAGTTCCGCCAGATTACTTCAATGAAGATGGCCAACGTTGGGGCATGGTACTCTATGACTGGAAATCTCATGAGGCAGAAGAGTGGCGATGGTGGAGGCAGCGGATGGAGAGGATGCTACGGCTATTCGACATGGTAAGAATTGACCATTTCAGAGGATTCCATTCAGCCTGGGCAATCCCAAGTGATTGCAAAACTGCCAGATCAGGAGTATGGCAAGATGGACCGAAAGATGCCTTGCTCGAACAGTTACTCGATGTTGCTGGTAGCCCTGAACACATCCTTGCCGAGGACCTAGGGATCATTCCTGCAGAAGTGGATGAATTACGAAAGAGGCATGGATTGGAAGGTATGGCGGTGCTCCATTTCGGCTTTGATAACGATAACGCAGACAATCCACACCGACCTGAGAACATAACATACGACAAAGTGGTATACACAGGAACGCACGACAATGATACCACAAATGGATGGTGGAACAACGCTCCTCCGCAAACGAAGAAACGACTTGAAAGATATCGAATCGAAGGAGAATCGATACCTCAGTGTCTGATTCGGCTAGCGCTGCAATCAGAAGCGGGTATGGCAATCATTCCACTACAGGACATCATGGAACTGGGAAGTGATGCAAGAATGAATATGCCAGGGACCGAATATGGAAACTGGAATTGGAAATTCACATGGGATGAATTGCCGGAGTTCACACTGAAGCGCAAGGAGTCAACATCATAACTCGTTCAACAAGGGTGCGAAGCATGGGGACCATAGCATACCTGTCAGCAGAGATAGGACTTGAATCCTCTCTTCCAACCTATTCAGGGGGACTTGGAGTCCTCGCTGGTGACCATGTCAAGGCGGCGGCTGATGCTGGACTTGACCTCATTGCAATTAGCCTACTATACAGACAAGGATATGGAAGGCAACATGTGGATTCGCAAGGGATTCAGAGTGAGACCTACCCCGAATTCGATCCCGCTGAATTTCTTGATGACACAGGTATCGAAATCGCCTTGCCACTGGAAGGTAGAACCTTATTTTCGCGTATTTGGAAACGCAGGGTCTCTGGAGTTTCAGGTTCATCGGTGGACGTATTGTTCCTCGACACCTTGCACCCCAAGAACTCAAGCGAACACGTCGCTTTAGGAGAACGTCTCTATGGCGGTGATGACTCGACAAGAATAAGGCAAGAATATCTGCTTGGAGTTGGTGGAATAAGGGCCCTCAAGGCACTTGGAGTATGGCCACTGAAAGGAGTACATCTGAACGAAGGACATTGCGCCTTTGCGGCGTTGGAATTGTTGCGCCAAGGTTGGAGTCGCAAACAACTCAAGACCCAGAGCCTATTCACTACCCACACCCCAGTTCCCGCAGGACATGACAGATTCTCGTGGCAAGAAATGGAAAGCGTGCTTGGTGAACTACTTCCAGATGATGCGCGTGAATTGGCTGGAGAAGAAAGTGCTTCGATGAGCCATTTGGCAATCTCCTTGTGTGGCAAGGCAAATGCCGTATCAAACCTAAATGCCGAAGTTGCGAGCCAGATGTTTGCAGGATATCATATCGAACCAATTACCAACGGAGCGCATCATATTACTTGGATATCTCCAATTATGGCAGAACTCTATGACTCTGAAATTCCGGGCTGGAGAAAGGACCCATTGCTCTTGTCGCATGCAGGCAGGTTACAAAATGAGACTCTTGCTCAAGCACGCTCCAAGGCAAGAAGAGTCTTGTTCGACATAGTTCGTTCAACCACCGGCGTGGAACTCGAAGAAGATAGGCTGACCATCGGTTTCGCACGCAGATTCGCTACCTACAAGAGAGCGGACTTGGTATTCAGGGACCTTGAGAGACTGCGACGTTTTGGTGCGGGCAAGATACAGTTTGTCTTCTCTGGTAAAGCCCATCCGCGAGATGAAGGAGGCAAGGAGTTGATTCGCAAGATCTTCGAGGCTGCTAAGCAATTGGAAGATGATATCCCTGTGGTCTTCATTGAAGACTATTCCATGGCGACTGGGGCGGCGATGACCAGTGGAGTCGATGTGTGGATGAACAATCCTGTAAGGCCCATGGAAGCCAGTGGAACAAGTGGCATGAAGGCAGTAATGAATGGTGGTCCCAACTGCTCGATCATGGATGGATGGTGGCCTGAAGCATGCGAAAATGGAATCAATGGCTGGGCGGTTGGTGGTAATGATGACGAAAGAAATGATGAGCGAGACAATCGAAACCTGTTGGACAGTATCGAACATGAGATTCTACCAATCTGGCAAGAAGGTGGATTGCGATGGGCCGCCATATCTCGCGCTGCGATCAAGACTGGAGCAAGATTCACAGCTGCTAGAATGATCGAAGATTATCAGAGAATCTACGAAGGTTTCACTCCGGTTGCTGTTCATCACGACCAAGAATGAATATTGCTGCAACTACCAAAATTATTCCAGACAGCAATATCCAACGCATGTATCCATAGACAGAATCTCCTGAAGACATCTTGTCGACCTCTTCCTCTGCGTCAATATCTCGACACGCACAGATATCGCATCCCTGTTCATCTGTATACGTGTAAGATTCTCTACCGGTTGAACAGACTGGGCAGTCGCTCAATGGACAATTCGTTTCATTTGCAGAGGTATTGCCGTCTACGGTATTGTTTGCATCCGAGCCATTATCCTCAACTGTGCTGTTTCCAGTAGCATTGTTTCCTTGACCACTATTGTTGTCATCTGGATTAGACTGGTTCAGTTCTGTTCCATCTGATTCGATAACGAAAATAGCGGAACGTTGACCATTCAACCGCATGATTCCGTCGTTCAATGTAGCATTACCGAGTATGTCCTGCATATCTCCTAACCACGTATGTGCTGATAGATCCAACACATCTCCTCCTGTGCTGAGTACTACTACGACATGTTCAGATTCTGTTTGACGTGCAAAAGCCATGACATCCTCCTCTGCCTCCAATTGAACATATTCTCCTCTTCGTAGCGGTTCATGTTCCATTCTAGCCTGTGCCAATTGGCCTACCCATTCATCTAAATCTCCAGAAGCAGAAAACATCCTCCTGTTATCAGGGTCGGCACCA
Source organism: Yoonia sp. (assembly GCA_964230945.1). Classification (GTDB taxonomy): domain Archaea; phylum Thermoplasmatota; class Poseidoniia; order Poseidoniales; family Poseidoniaceae; genus UBA226. Next base: position 24,268 of record CAXRJJ010000049.1, on the reverse strand, counting down.
CCTGGCATAGCGAATTCATCACCTGCATAGATCATTGGGGCGCCAGGAATAGTCAACAGCCAAGCCATAGCCAGATGCCATCTCTCGTAAGCGAGAGAATTACTCACTTCTCCCGGAAGATTATCCCATTGATTCCAAGTTCCAGTAGAGTCAGGGTCTGCCCTGCTGATGAAACGTGGCACATCGTGACTTCCGACATATGGAACCATGACTGCACCCTCGGAGTATTGTTGAGTACTCTGCCATGTCCAATGATCCAAATGTACCAAACCCATGTTCCCGCTACTCAGAACATTGTCCACAACCGCATGGTAGAGCACGAAATCCGCTTGACCACCTAAGCCACCATCACCCATGTATCGATTGATTGTCTGATACTGCTCCAAATTGTCCTCGATGTTATCTCCTGACCAACCCATTGCTGTCTCGCCTTTGAGATAAAGACTGGTTCCTGTCAACTCGAACCGCTCCGACAACCTAGCAGCGATGTTATTGATGGCATTATCATCTACATGTTTGACGGCATCGAGACGTAGAGCGTCCAAGTCAAATCTCTCTACCCACCAGATGATATCCTCGATGAATTGCTCGCTGGCATTTCTATTTCGCCAATCTACATCTGGCATGTAAGGCATGAATAGACAGTCTAAACGGCGCTCAGTCCAGTCGCAAGCCGAAGAACCACAGATACAACCATCGCTGAACCAATCGGGATGTTCAGAATAGTATGGATGGTCTTCATGCACGTGATTAATCACCATATCAGCCATGACTCTGATTCCGCGTTCATGTGCTTGTGAAATTAGATTTTCAAGATGCCACTCATCTCCAAGTCGACTATCGATAGAACGCGGTTCAACCGGCCAATAGCCGTGGTATCCTGCTACTTGATGTACTCCATCAGCAGCATATTCCAAACCATCAGGACCTTGATTGAATGGACTCAACCAAATGGTATTGAAACCCAGTTCCTCGATTTCATCCAAACGTGAAATCACTCCTTCCAAATCTCCACCTAACCAATCTCCACCGTTGGCCGCTCCCTCCAATGGAAGTGGATCATTGGAGGAATTACCATTGACGAAACGGTCGGTCATCACCATGTAAATCAAAGAATCATCCCACTGGAATGCATTGTCCTCAACCCAAAATGACAGAAGGATATCTTCGGCATCTACTCCGGAAGTATCGCTTGCACTCACCCTGATTCGATACTTACCCTCCATCAAGCCTGATGCAGATATATGCAGACTCCAGTTTTGCTCAAACCATGTCGTCTGTAAATCGCCCTGACCTATTTCCAATTCCGCTTCAACCAATACAGGGGCATCGGCATCTGAAGAAGATGAAAACTCAATCAACGCTTGTAGTTCTCCATCTTGTACGGCGAATGAAGACAAACTCAACAAGGGCAAGGAGTGGTTAGCAACCCTAACCAAGGAATTCTCAAAACCATCGCACCATGTAGTTTCAGTATTTTCAGGATCCAGAATCCATTCGCCATCGACAACGAACTTGTAGCAATACATTCCTGCTGCCAAATCCATGTCCACCGACCAAATTCCCGAATTCTCAGTCAGTGCAGTCTCTATCGGCCAATCCCATTCTCCCCGAAGAATAACTTCCGTAGCATCTCCCACATAACTGAAAGTGGTTGAAGTTGAACGTTGTCTAGAGAAATTCTCTGTCTCATCTGCAAAGGAAGAAACCGGAAGGATAGAAACCAGTAAGAGGAGCAACAACAGGCAACTCTTTCGAAACATCGAATCACTTCTTTGTAAACCACATAGCTGAAGAATCATTCAGACTGACTCCGAAGTTGCCCTCTGGAAGCGCATCGTTCCCTTCAGGACGATTCTTACCACTTTGGTGCCATATCGCCTTGATGACAACACCCTCAATCTCGAGGTGGAATATGGTTTCTGAACCTAAACGTTCTATGCCATTCAGTGATGCCTCCAAACCGTCATCAGAAGGAATCTGAACATTTTCTGGCCTGATTCCAAACACTCCTTCGCCCTCTACATCACTTAGATGGTCTGGCAAAGAGAAACTGAGGCTACCACTGGTGAATACTCCCTCAGATGCCTGCCCTTCAATGAGATTCATCGGAGGAGTTCCCAAAAAGGAGGCAACAAAAGGATTGGCGGGTTCATGATACGCCTCGAGTGGAGGGCAATGTTGTTGCAATACTCCATCCTTCATGACAGCGATGCGGTCAGCCAGAGTCATAGCCTCGACTTGGTCATGGGTCACGTAGATGGTTGTGGTTCCCAATTCATTGTGCAATCTACGCAATTCCAGTCTCATCTGATTACGTAACTTTGCGTCAAGGTTAGACAAAGGTTCGTCCATCAAGAGCACCTTGGGCCTACGAATAAGGGCTCTTCCAAGAGCAACTCTCTGTCTTTGACCACCAGAAAGATCTCTAGGGCGCTTGGAAAGAATGTCTTCGATTCCCAACATCTTGGCGGTATCCTGCACCATCTCCTTGAGTTCGTCCGCCTGGGGCCTTTCGGCCTTAGGTTTCATCCGTAGTCCAAAGGTCAGATTATCCTCTACACTCATGTGTGGATATAGTGCGTATGATTGGAAAACCATCCCTAAACCTCGAGCGCGCGCAGGTAAGTCATTGACTACAGCGTCACCGATCATGATTTTGCCCTCACTGATATCCTCCAAACCAGCGAGCATCCTCAGAGTGGTCGACTTACCACAACCTGATGGCCCTACCAAAACCAAGAATTCTCCTTCCTCAACTTCAAGATTTAATCCTTCAACTGCTCTTGTGCCATCATCATAGACTTTTGAGATTCCCTGAAACTTCACCGAAACCATTGCATCACCCCATTCAACCTTTCACTCCACCAGATGATAGTCCCTGAATCAGCGACTTCTGGAAGATGATGAAAAGGATGACTACCGGAAGAGATACCAACAACGACATGGCTGCAAAATCTCCCCATTTCTGAGCCTGAGTAATACTGAATGCCAAACCTACCGGTAAGGTGTACATATCTGGACTTTGATTGAACATCAAAGCAAGCAAGAATTCGTTCCATGCTGCAAGGAAAGAGAATAATGCAGTTACTGCGATTGCAGGCAATGAAAGAGGTAGAATGATTCGCCAGAATATTCCAAACTGTCCACAACCATCGAGTGCTGCAGCTTCCTCAAGGTCGACTGGAACAGTATCGAACCAACCTTTCAACATCCAAACACAGAACGGCAAAGCGGTGACTGAATAGGCAAGAATCAATCCTAGCCAGGTATTCAGTAACCCCAAGGATTTCATGACCATGAAGTAAGGAACTAGGATAATTACGCCAGGGAACATCTGCACCAGAAGTAGGCTGAACATCATGGCTCCGTGTCCGGTGAAGCGGTGCCGTGAGAATGCATAACCAGCAGGAATTGCGAGCATCAATCCCAACAGAGTAGTTCCAATGGATATCGCCACAGAATTTCCAACCCACGTCCAGAAGTCACTCTTGTTTAGAACCGAAGCAAAATGGTTCAGGGTCCACGAAGAGATATCCATTCCACTCGATGCTGATTGACCGGGTGAAAGAGCAACATCGATCATCCAGATTATTGGGACCAAGACGATGAAAACGAAATGAAGGAGGATGAAGTGACTGAGGAATGCCGACCAACGAGGGCTCAATTTCCTATTTCGGGCAAGTCCAAGCACAGCATCATCGGTGGATAAAGTTGAATTTAACCAACTAGACAAACGCTGTGATGAAAGACTGAACAAGCCAAATCCACCACTGCACAACAGGATTGTGGAGTACCATATGTCGACTGCGGCAACACCGAACTCTAAGGCCTGATAGAGAATTAGTGCACCAATCAATAACTGCAAGGCAGATGAAGACATCATCAAATCTCTATTCTCCCGATTAAGGGTGTAAATCGAGGCCACGCCTGCCAACAATCCAAGAAATACCAATGCCAAACCTGCATCCCTGAGATACATGACCCAAAGCATGGGAAGACTGCACACCGATACCAAAAGTGCTGATTTACGAAGCACTTCCAATTCAAATGGAACATACCATTTGCTGGCCAAATCTCCACTCATGTTGCCGCCTCCGTAGCATTGGAACCCTTGACGAATGACCAACTGAAGGCCATCAGTATGAGGAATATAACGAACGACCAAGCAGCAGCCAAACCCAAAGCCCCGTCTTCATAGACGAGATCGAAAACGTAAGTGATTAGAATATCTGTGCCACCTGGTCCAGTCCATAGGTTAGGTCCACCTGCAGTAAGCAGGTAAATGACATTGAACATGTTGAATGTCCAAATGAAACCCATCAAAGCCAATGGCATTACGGTTGGTTTGAGTAAAGGCAAGGTAATGTGACGAAGCCTAGACCATTCTCCAACCCCTTCTACCTCTGCTGCCTCATGCAGATCTTCAGGAATTGACTGTAAAGCTCCACTGATACTCATCATCATGAAAGGAACACCTAGCCAGATATTGACCAGTATTACCATGGTCTGTGCTTCAGTGACACCAGAAAAGAAATCTGTTTCAGTGCCAAGGAACCAATTGACAAGTCCTTCTGGATGAAACATTCCTTTCCATACCAAGACGGAGATGTACGAAGGAATAGCCCAAGGGAGCAGTAACATGGTACGATACATCATCTTGCCTCTTATCTTTTGATTGAGAAGTAAGGCCAAAGCTCCCCCTAAACCTACGTGGAAGAAAACATTGAGTACAGTCCAAACCAAAGTGAACACCATAACTCTGAGGAATCCTTCAGAAGTGAATACCTCAACGAAGTTGTCTATTCCATTGAACTCCTCATCACCAAGAGCTTCTTCTTTGGCATCGGTGAATGAAAGCACCATTCCATAGGCTACAGGATAGAAACTCAGAACCGCAAGAGCAAGAACTGCTGGCAGAACGAATAGTAATCCATGACGGTGACTGCGGTCTCTATCTTTCCAGCGCAGCCAAGAGAACAAGGCAAGCAAAGAGAGAACTATGCTCCCGATGGCATAGAATATCGGGGCACTGCTTGGAGGTTCTGGAAGTACATCCTGCGTACTCGATACGACAGTAATTGTATGCTCAAACGATTCTGTACCATTCAGAATAACCGTCAATGGAACTTCTTCATCAACTGTAAATCCTGTCAAATCACAACGTATAGCAGCCTTGTCACCTGAAGTGAAAATCGCCCATGGCATTCCTCGATCATCTCTGTATATCGGTATCCAAGTATCCCCCGAATCATTTGATGTCCAGCAATCATCATACCACTCACCTGCCAATGGTTGTTGTAGTGATTCGTTGTATTCATCGCTGAGGAAAATACGCGAATGGTCCTGCCCATCGACAATGAGGGTGAGTTGTCCTTCATCCGGAACCGAAACGAATTCTATTGTCAATCTAACGCGTTTGAATCCCCCTGCATTTGGGTCGTGATCAAGGCTGAAATCTTGTGCAGCAGAAACCGGAACCATGAGTAGCAGAATCACGCCCGCAAAAACGAGGAACCTCATGACTCCAACTCCTCAATCAATGCTGTATTCGCGTCACTCAAAGCCTGTGCAGGAGTCTTTGTTTCAAGATAGGCATTTTCGATTGCTGTAGGAAGATGCGAGTATATCTTGGTCATGGCCCTACTGGTTGGTGCAGGAAAACCATACTTTGCCTGCTCGATAAATCCCGCTAATACCGTATCTTCCAGCAACTCTGCATCATCGTACAATGATTCTGAGACCGGCATGGTACGAGTATCCTCTGCAGCCTCTTTCTGTACTATTTCACTAGAAAGGAATAGAGCAAGACTCACTGACGCCTCTTTGTGTTGGCTTTGCTTAGAAACCGACCAACCCTTGAAACCAACCATCGGTGACATTCGTAATCCTGTTTCAGAAACTATCGGTAATAGTGACTGCCCCAAATCCATCTTTGCCTTCTCATAGGTTGGCCATTGCCAAGGGCCATCGATGATCATTGCAGCCCTGCCTTCAATGAAGTGATTCTTCATAGTCTCAATATTGGTTCCAGTAGGAACGATTTCATGTTCAAGTTCAAGATCTAACCAGAATTCTAAGGCTTCAGACGAGCCATTGGAATCCAAACTAGGGTTACCCTCTGAATCGAATAATTGGCCGCCGTATCCACTATTCAAAGCAAACCAGCGATAGGGGTCTTTGATGGGAACAGAAAGGCCAACCTGTTCGCCAAATGTCAGTTGTTGAGCGGCATTGAGCAAATCATCAGTGGTCCAATACTCATCAGGATATGCAAGTCCTTCCTCATCGAACAATGCTTTGTTGTAAAACAAAGTGACACAATCCTGAGACACAGGTAGAGCAAGCAATTCCTCTCCATGTCGCATCGATTGCAGAGCCACAGGGTCCCAAACTTCTCTCTGTATTGGTGTCAACCAAGGCCTAAGATCCTCTAAGAGTGGACTACCACGGTCTCTGATTGGTCCTATACTTCCCAATTGATCATTCGAGAACCTCATCAAATCTGGTGCTTCGCCTCCCAATGCCGCTACCTTGTAGGCATTTACTGCCTGTAAGAAAGGCTTGGGTTCTACCACCACCTCTACCTCTGGATTTGCATCTTTCCATATTTCTAAGGAATCAAGAAACCCTTCTTCTTCCTTTGAATCGACTTCATAAGTTGACCATATGACTAATTCAATCTTGGAACCAACATCGGAATCTGTAGAACCTGGTTCGGCATTATTCCCTAGACAACCACTGCTGAGGAACAGCAAGGATACCAAGAACAAGGAGACTGCCCTACGGTTGGCCACAAACAACCGAAACTGCACGATTGCTTCAGTCCTTTGGGTGGAAATCCTCACCAAATAAGTGGTTCCAAATATCTCTCAAGTCGCGGCTCTCCACAACAGGAACCCCTGCATTTGCAAAAGCAGAATGGGACGATTCACGGCTAGGATTGAATCCGATGAATGTTGAACCTTCTACTTGCATAGATAGATCCACCTCACTGTCGCCGACGCTGACCAATTGTTCCGGGGTCAAGTCATGCATCTCTAGGAGCCTATCAATTGCACTAGCTTTGTCGTGTGCGCTGACACGCATGATACCCTCGTCGAGCAACAGCCCATCCTCGTCAAACTTGAAGCCATTAGCTATCCAATCATCGACTTTGAGCATTGCAGCGATTGACGAAACGAACAAGTCTACACCAGCACTGATGATAACCACCAAGATGCCTCTTTCCTTCAGAGCCTGAACTACTTCACGAGCACCTGGTATCAATTTGAGTCCAGAGTATGCCCTGAATAGTTCGTCCCGATGAATCTCTTCTTGAACAGATTTCCACAGAGCGATGTCATAGCGCATGAACTCTTCATCATTGATTTCTCTAGCGATGAACTTGGCCAACATCTCTCCGGTATCAGTGCCAAAATGATCGTGTAGTGTACGCCAAGATGATACTGCATCCGCAAGGACGCCGTCACAATCAAAGGCAACACAACGAACACTGGTCAACACATCACCTACCAATGGATACAAGCAATCCTAGGACAAGCCTAGGCTAATCGAGAGTGGTCCACCCCCTGCATTGCAGGGGGGAGGACCTGTTTCTCCTGTTATTGCTTTGAATCAGCTTCCAATCTCGAGGTTCCAAGTCTTCAACACACTTGCAGTACCCAATCCAACTGGCACGTACTTCAGAGTGACACGAACACCTTCGGTTAGCAACTCTCCACTGCTATCAGTCATACTGATGTGGATTGCATCACCGTCTCCGAAAGTGGATGTACACTCAGTAGCAGAATCACAGACGATACTGTCTGAGAAGGTGACGAAACTTTCCGAATTGACCGGAGCGAATCCGTACACACCCTCAGTGTTGTCCAATCTGTATGACTCAATCTGACTGCCTGAAGCATTTACCCACTCCAACTGAACAACAGTTGCCTGTGTTGCAATTGGCTCCTTAGCGCTGATTACCTGGATGGACCAGTAGCCGTTCTGGCCTGGATCGACCTTCTCAACCTTGAAACCGATTCTTGGAACCGACTTGCTTGGCTGATCTGCCAAATCGCTTGCCCACACGTAGACAACACCAGACAGAACCACAGTGATTGCAACCATAAGGATGGTAGCGATAACTGGGCTGACAGCCTGTTCGTCATCAACCATGGATAGAGCCTCTAGCTCCTCCTCATCCATGCGGCGGCGGCTGCTTGCCAACATCAATCCAGCGACGAATAGACCAGCAGCGCTGATGGCTGCGAAGCCTGGTGCAAACGATGGCACAGACGCTGGTGAGATGGTGTCTACCATTACAGGTAGTTCCTGTCCGGAGTCAAGGATACCCTCTGGGTCCGAATCGATGGTCGAAGTGAACATGACGTTGTTCAACCAATCCTTGTCTTCTAGGGCAGGTCTACGCTGGGAGTAAACATCCTGTGCAGATGAGTATCCAACAGTTCCTGGTGAACTCCATGGCGACAGCGTTGCCTCAGCCTGATGCGCTGGCGGAACATTGCTGATGAAGTCGCTTGGTGTTGCAGCCGATGGGCTTGGACAGGCTTCTGCCCTGCAGGTCATGACATCGACACGTGCACCAACACGGGTGGTTGTCTCTTCAATCAGAACCTTGCTGGTGAACTCCTCCGACTTGCCATATGCTGGTGGCACGACGTAGTAGGTGTCCCTGACAGTCAATCCATCTGCACCATCACTTAGGAAAGATACCTTCAGCAACTGATCGTACTTGTATGGTCCCTCATCACCCTCGTGCTTGATGGTGACATCGACTGGTACGTGAGTACCAGGCATGATGAACTGTACACTGTTGAAGTCAATTCCCTCGTCGACATCAAAGAGGTAGTCAGCGACCAACTCTGGTGTGTTATCAACACGGATCTTGAACAACTTCTCAGTGCTCTCCTGCTTGTAGCTAGCCGAGGCCAGACCGTAGTTAGGGATGTACGAAGGTGCAGTTGCAGTATCGCTTAGTGTCAACTTGATTGCACAGAATTCATCCATGCTTGGCGGTGGCTCCTGGTGGATACCATTGTCGTCCAAGTAGTCCTTCTCTTCTGGAGGAGCGTTGGTTGTTGCATCCTGAATCAGGGTGAACTTGATGTTGTCTCCTACAATCTCGATTGACTCGAAGTACTTGTCAACATCACAACTGCTGCTAATCTCTTCCCATGTCCAGGACAGATCCTCATCATTGTGGTCGTTGTCTTCCTTCATGTTAACGAGGTTGAAAGTCAACTCATCTGTGTTCACACAAACTCCATCTTCACAACCAGTGTCTTCCAACACGGTCACAGACCATGGTGTTGCAATCGACGCACCAGTTCCATCGGTGATGTGGCTGTCTCCAGATACATCGTAATCTGGAATCACTGGTACATCGTTAACAGGGTTGATGGTGAAGGTGACATCAACTGCATCCGCAGCATCGTTAACTGATGCTCCGTCGGACAGAGTCATTGTGATGGTACATACGCCACCCAACTCATTCTGCATGTTCTCGTTGATCCACAACTCGTTCAGTAGAACCTCTACAGTGAAAGCAACACAGTCTTCGTCGACAGTTGCGCCCCATGTGTAGATCTGTGGTACATCCTCAGAGTTAGCCAAGGTCTGGTTCTGCTCATTGTACTGGTCAGTAATGAATGGTGAGCTGATTGTTGAACCAAGTGTCTTCTTGTGCTCAACCCATCCTTCATCAAGCATGTTGAGGTTGTCGAATCCGTCATCCGAGAACACTAGCATACAATCGCTGCGTGCACTATTACAGATAATCGGCTTGTCGTTGACGTTGTTGACGGTGACCATGAAGGTCTCACTGTCAGTCAATCCGTGGCTGTCCTCAACGGTCAAATCGATGAGGTAAGTTCCGAACTGGTTGTCTGCTGGAGTTATTGTCAACTCATGGCCGCTCAGACTGACACTCAGTAGAGATGCCTCGTTGGTTGAATAATCGTCAGCGTAGGTCCAGGTTAGATCAACCGCAGCATCCTGCAAATCAGCAGCCTTGTCTGTCAAGGAGATTGTGTGCGCTCCAGAATCTTCATCGTACTCGACATCGGTGATGCCAGAGATGACTGGACAAGCACGTAGGATGTCAATGGACTCATCACGGTTTGCGGACATATCCAAGTCAGCCAGAACGCCCCAATCATCTTCACAGCCATCAGGTGCATCGACCTTGACAGTGACAGTGTACTCGTCAGCTGCACTTGGTGTGGTACTACCGATGAACTCTCTGTAGTTGAGGCGCTTGTCGTTCAACATACCATCGGAAAGACTGGTCTGTCCAAGAGTCAACTTGACGTGCCCAGTGCTTGGGTGGGAACTAGCGATGCTACCATCGCTCTCTCCCAAGACCACAGCGCTCAAACGAACCTTGTCGCCATCAGATGGGGAACCGATACAACTCCAAGGAATCTTGACCTCGGTGTTGGTGTTGTCGCTCCATCCAATGAAAGCCTGCATGTTCTGACAGGAGTCAGCTACCCAGTTAGGATCGGAATACTTCCTCAATCCCCATGTGTAAGTTGTGTCTCCATCGTTTGGTGAATCGTCGCCATTCTCTGCGAAGAACGCATAATCAGCAGCGTGGTTGAAGGTAGGTGTAGTTCCATCCCACTCCCAACCAGAAGTGCTTCCCTGACTTGCTGAATCGATGAAGATCAGTAGGTCGCCTGCTCCCATGTCGACTCCAGTCAGTGCGAGGTACAGGTTGGTCTGATCCCAAGTCACCATGAAGTCCTCACCGGCGCCATCGCTGGAGACTACTCCAGGTCGTGCATCATCGGCTGGGTTCTTCTCATTACCAGTCCAATCACTGAGGTCTCCACTGTCTCCAGCGGTCGCAACAGAGATTGCATCGCTCCTCATATCAGGGCTGACGTAGGCTACGTTAGAGCCACCCTCAGACTGAATCAATAGACCGACATTGCTGATTGGTGAATTGGTGTGTGTCACACCCAAATCTAGTAGATTGGCCTCATAGACTTCTCCGGTACTAGATACACTCATCTTGCTTGGATCCAAGGTGTTTCCAACGCTGGTAATCTTAGTGTTATCACCTGCGTGGATCTGCACATCGGCATCGCTCCATGTCATGTTCTGGATATCTCCAACTGCCTTGTCTTCAGCATACAGTCCGGTACCGCTGCTGATGGTTCCACCATTCCAGTCGAACTCGCCATCAGTCTCACCGTTGATGTGAACACCGCGGGCAGAATCAGTCGATAGGTCAACTAGATTCAAACTGCCTCCACCGGTGAAGTACATTCCTACTCCGGTTGCGGAAGTTGTCACAAGGCTTGCTCCGTTAGAGGACACATCCACGTTGTCAAGGTCTGCACCGTAATCATCGGCTGACAACAAAGCATCGCCTATCAGACTCAGACTTCCGCCAGTCTGCTCGTAAGCAGTGGTGAATCCTGTAATCGAGGTACCATTCAGTACAATGTCATCATTACCTCCAGCAACATCGAATCCTGTACTGTAGTAAGTACTGGAACCGGTTCCTGCTGCCTGTACGGTGATTGTTCCGAACATTGAGGATGGGTGCTGACCACAATGGTAGTCGTAGGTTCCTGCAGTGTTGAACTGACGGGTGTAAGTTGAACCTAGGTTCAATGGACCCGAATCCCACAGAGGAGCACCACTTGCGGTATCATTGGATACTGAGCTGTGCTGGTAGTTGCTACCAGGTGCATATTCCTTCAATCTCCAGCGGATAGAATCACCTTCGGAGATTGTTATGTTCTGCGGAGAGAAGTAGGTAGCCATCATGTTCACTGTGTAAACCATTGATCCGGTTCCACCAGTTCCAATCAGATTGCTTCCTGTATCCTCGATGTCGCATCCATCAGCAACAATTGCATTACCCATCACAGTGATGGTGTTGCCACCAGTAGTGAAGGTGGATGAACCACAGTCCTCTGCCCAGATTCCAACCGCGCTGATTGCTGTGCGGCCGGCGCTGCTAGAGATGGTGTTGTCAGTGACCGATACATCGTATCCGTACTTGATTCCATCAACTAGAATTCCACCATCGGCGTCAACCAAGGTGTTTCCATCGATTTCACCATATCCATTCCTGACATAGATTCCAGCCTCAGCTGCGTTTGCCAATCCATAAATGGTGTTGTCCTTAATCTCGAAGTCAAGAGCACCACGTAGATAGATTGGTTCTTCGGAATTGTCAATAGTGTTTCCTTCAATCAGAGTACCTGTTGTTCGCTGGTCTTGAGCATATACAGCGTAGCTGGATATTCCTGGACCCGTGTGGGTATTACCTCTGAGAATGGTATCATCAGTATAGCTGCTCAATGCGAACCAGACGTCGATAACACCGCCATTGAACTCGTTATCTTCAATGAGCATGTCGTCAGCACCCCAGTTTGATGAACTGATACCCCAAGTGTTTCCACGCCATGCACGTACTGATACTGCACAATCGTAGAACTTGTTGTCAGTGATTTCTGCATCGTTTACTCCACCATTGTGTACACAGTACTGATCGTTGGTTAGAGCGGTGATTCCAGGAACGACTGCGGTGTTGCTGACTATGGTGTTGTTAACAACAACGAAGTGGTCAGGCATCCAGTTTCCATTCTCATTGGCTGCTGCAATTGTAGAAACGCCGATGAAATTACTGTTCTTGTACCACGGGTTAACATCCGACCAAGAGTAGTATCCCAATTGGTATCCGTTGGGTTGTCCATTATCTTGCATTCCATTCATGGCTATGAAATCGCTACCATCGACATACAACTTAGCATTGTATGGGTAGGTTGCTCTCCAAGCAGAACCACCGTAGAAACTGTATGAACCAGTAATGATAACAACTGAGTTGTTCCACTCGTTCTTGTTGTTGCTACCACCATCAATGTACATGAACGGAACGTCGACCATGATGTTCATGTTGCTCATGTCAGAGACAACACCACCATAGTATCCATACTCTTTCATTGTACAACCAGTTCCACAACTTAGTGTCCTTTGACCGCTAGTACTGAGGTAGGTGGAGGTAGCACATTGTGCCAACATGGTGTAGGATGTACTAGAGAATGAATAACAAACTCTAGCATCGAACCTTTCAACCAGATCCACAGACTCTGAAGACGCTGCATTAGCATCTAGTGTTACACTATCGTAGTAGTAGCGGAAGTCACCGGTTGTTCCTGAGTAGGTTCCAACCTTTGCTACAGTACCCAATTTGTACCCGCTGAGTGAGGGGTTAGTGAGGCCAACCTTGTCAACAAGGGCAGTATAGTACCTCAGTCCCTGTGCGACACCACTTGAATCGGTCTCACCACTTCCAGTCATCTTGTAGGAGCTATCCAACAAGTAGACATCAGTGCCTTCTCCAATTGGATTGCTGTCAGCATTGACGGTGACTTCTAGACTACGTGCACGCTTGAAGATACCAGCGCCAGAAACGGAGACTGTGCTCTCATCTACCGTTCCATCAACGAAGTCGACTGAGCTTGAACCGGTAATCTTGAAATCGACAGTATTTGCGAAGTCGCTATCAAACAATTCTATGGCTCCACTTCCAGCGGTTTCAATTCCAATCGCGTTGCCACTTAGATCAAGGTTTTCGAAGGACCTGTCAGTGTTTGTTAGCCAGCCATATTCAATAGCTGGTCCAGCACTTCCAGTGATAGTTCCGCTCAAATCGCCAGAAACATCCTTCTGGAATAGAATTCCAGCATTGTTTTGGTTGTTTAGTGCGATATTGTTGAGGTGAACCTTGCCACGACCTGTGTAGGTCACCTTGACACCGTTCTCTCCACCGTTAACAGTCAAGCCATCGAAAGAGATAGCAGATGAACCTGTGACTTCTACTCCACTGGTGGTTGGACTGTTCACGGTCACATCTTCGACGTCTCCAGCAGCAGCTGAACCACTAATCTCGATACCAACATCTGCACCGGTGATTGTTCCATCGCTGAAGGATGGTGTTCCTGACTCGCGCATCCAGTCTCCCATGACGTTGTGATCATCAGAAGTTCGTGCCAATATATCAAAACGGTCCTGATAGTAATCTGCACGGTTGTGTAGAACGTCAACATACAGAGTTACTGTATCGATATTTCCAGATGTTCCGGAGTTTGTTCCTGTGTTCTGTAGATCGATGATTGGCATTGCCATTCTCGCACCCTTTCCAGGTGTGATATAGTAGGCATTGTTGTATGCATAGTCAATACAGATGTTGTAGTTACCCCATAGTCCATTGAAACCTTCAGGAGGTGCGTAAGTACTGGAATACATTGCATGGTAGTTGTTGTAGTAGTATCCCCAGTAGTGGTATGGATAATACATGGTTCCAGAAGATATGTCTCCACCATCTTCCCAACGGAATCCAAAGTTGTCTGGATAGTCATAGTATCCATTGCTACCATAGTGTGAAGCATACCTTGCTAGATAATACATGTAGTTGTATGCGCTGTAAGCTGGGTTTCGACTGTATCCATAGTAGTTGCAGTCATATCGACCCCATCCACTGTAATCGGAGTTGTCAGAGGAAGAATCGCTCCAGTATCCTGCACTGTCCTTACCAGCTTGGTCGTAGGAATAGTTGAACTGGGTTCCATCGTCCAAGGTGATTTCGTAGCGCATTCTATCATACAACATGTAGTACTTGCTGGTGTAGTAAGTGTAGCGTGGGTGGGCATTTCCTCCACCAAAGATCGAATTGAATCCAACCTGTAGGTATTGCTTGCCAGAATCAACCTGACCGCTCAAATCGATTGCATGAGTGGTCCAACCAGTTGCCTCACCGGACAACAATGTGCTTCGGTAGATAGATGGCAATGACATACCTCCATAGAATTCCACACCAACATCGTTGTTAGTCAAGGTAAATCCAGTGACGCTTGGTGCTGCATTCTTGCTCATGATTCCACGGGCTGCACCACTCACGGTCAAATCCGTCACAACAGTAGTTGTTCTCTGGAACCAAACACCGGTTCCGGTACCACCATTGTTGATGACGCTTGCGTCATCAGCAGCGAATGTTCCACCGTCTACCATGATTGTTGCCATGTCCTTGCTGCTGGCTGAATCTCCGTAAGCGATTGAACCATTGATCATCTCAAGAGTTGCACCCTTACCGACAATGATTGCGCCACCAGCAGAACTGTCCTGCCTGATTTGCTTAATCGTCGAAGCATCCAGAGATAGGGTTCCGCCATTTCCAATGTCCAAGTGGACAGGATATGCTGCCACACCGGCTCTCAATTCAGAACCAGACTCCAAAATCAGGCTTCCACCATTGCTTATGGTCAAGACTGGAGAAGATGTAGCATCGCCACTGACGATGAACTTTGAGGACTCAACCAACTTGATAGCACACCCATCAATGTGTAGATCGGCTAGAATCTGGATTGAACCATCATCGAGCACGAATGTACCAGCAGGCTGGCCATCTGGGGCCTCATCCTTATCCTTGATGCTGTCATTAGCAGCCAAGTAGGCACAGTCCATTCCTGAATCGCTCAGCACGATTGGTGGCTGAGATAGACGCAGATACATGGTGTCTCCAATTCCGAATGTAGCATTCAAAGTACTGTTGATACCAGCTGGTCCAGATGCATCGAAGTATGTACCACTAAGGGCCTGGGAAGTCAAACTGGAACCAGATAGTTCATTTGTTACAATCCATACCTCAGCCTCACCATTTCCATCTGTGGTCTGAGTACCTAGATAGTACGTGGCTGCGGTTCCTGCTGCATTCAATGCATAAGTCGATACTGCGATTCCGCCCTTGTTGGTGCGCGCACCAGCCTTCTCCTTGAAGGTGACCGCTGTTCCAGATCCACCGAAGTTAATCTGTCCGCTGCTTGAGGATATAGCAACCCAACAAACACTTGCTCCAGCCCACGAACCATCCGTGTCAGTACAATCGTTTCCTTGCCATGTGACATCAATCAATGTGATGACACCATTTGTGCTGGATTTGGCCACGCTGTTTCCGAAAGAAGTCTGACCTGTTATGTCAGTATCTCCGAGTGTAATCTTGGAGTTGCGAGCGTAGACGATGTTGTTTGAACTGGTACCAGTTGCAATACTTCCGTCGTTCACTACAAGCGTGTTAGGTGCTGAACTGCTTGAACAACTGCTGCTGATGTAAGCGGTGTCAGATGTATCGCTTAGGTCCACATTGGTCAAAGCAATGTTGAATCCACAGCCACTGATTCCTATTCCACCTGCTTCCAAGTCAGTAATTGATTGCTGGTCTGCGCTTGGGCTGTTTCCAGAAATACTTAGGTCGCCGCCATTCAAATCAATATCACTACCAGAAATTGCTGATCTAGCAACGTTCAATCCGTTAGCAGATACATCGCTGAGGCTAGCATCCAAACCAGATGGTCCGTTTGCTGTGGAACTGGATCCACCAGGGTACAGACTGATTGATGACTCCACATCAACATCATCCAATGCAAAGGTCATTGCATTAGACTCGAAGTTTGGATAATCATCTGAGTCGAAGTTAGTCAACTCTAGGTGTCCTGCTCCTGTGTGGCGTATATCGTAATCTCCATTGGTAGTTCCGCTCCAACTTGCTGAAACGTTCCTTATAGTTACATCTGACAGTTCAGTGTTTACAACGTTCTTCTGCGCGTCGGTAATGGTGACATTCTCCATAAAGAGGCTTCCACCACTTCCGGAATCAGAGGTCACTGCACCACCGCTAGCATCATTTCCAGAGTTACATCCGTCCATTTCTCCTTCTGTCAGAGAAACATCAGATCCTGCTGGGAAGCTGAAACAGCTGTCGCTTGCATCCGACACCTCGAAATTGCTGATTGCGAATGCTGTTCCCTGACCACTACCGTGGGAAATTGCTCCGCCTACATTGTTGAAGGCTACATGGCGCATTGTGAAGTTTCCAACGTTAGAGTTGCTAGATGGGCTGTTTCCATGTCGGCTACCTGCAGATATTGCATAGTCTGTGGTGTTTGCAAAGGTAGTGTAGTTGAAGACATGCCTGTCATCGGTTCCTGCAGCGGTACTGCAACTTCCGGTGAAGGAAATACCCTTCCAAGTCTGGCCGTACTGACCCTCAAAGAGGATACCATTGGAATCTCCAGTACTGGAGTTGGTTCCAGAGTTACCCTGTAGAGTCATTCTATCACAAGAACCATCAAAGGAAATTCCCTTGCCCTGTGCAACCTGAATCACTACGCCTTCCTCGATGTTGAGGTTAGCATTGATTGCAAGATAATCTCCTGAAGGATTGATGCGAATCGGGCTGTCAATGAGATCCCAAGAAGTATCTTGAGTAATATCTGCATCGATATCGGTTCCCCTACCCTCGAATGGCATGGTTCGGTAGCGTACACTGCAGTCAACATTGGTAGTATCATAACAGTAGTATGCGCTGTATCCACCCCACCATGGAGCGATTAGGCCTGGTCTTGCAGCTGAATTGCTCTTGTATGGCAATTCAGGCATGTTGCTGTACCAAGTTGTCATCGCACGCTCTGGAGCGGTTGAGGATGTCTGCTTGAAGTACATTCCAGCGAAACGGCTGAGCATCACCTTGTTGGTCGAAACTGTACCGTTGTAGGTGGTTCCGAAGTACTCGAAGGTGAAGTCGTCAGGCATGTCGATGTTAGCGTCGCAATTAGCCTTGTAGGTGTTCCAGTAGTATGAACTGGAGCAGTAGTACAGGTATGGGCGGCCATTGCTGGTGCCGGTAATTGCGGTCTTGTAATTGGTCAACTCGGTGAAGCCTCCAGTATCGAATTCCTCCGAACCATGACTACTACTGTCAGTGAAGATTCTGTAGTTGACATCGTGTGGGTTTCCACCGACACCCTTTGCCGTGTTACCCATGTATCCAAGATCATCACGTAGAGTTGCTCCCTTGTTTCGTGTCTGGTCTTGATAACCGACAGTTGCGTAATCGTAATACACTTCACAATCTGGATCGTAATGGAACTCAATCTCGTTCGTGGTATCATACAATCTTGCCTGTACATTACAAGTATACTGGTCATTGAATCCAATATCATGCCATTCCACTATGAAGACCTTCTTTGGCCATGCGACCTCAAAGGTGTTCGCAGAGGTTTGGTTGACGTTAGGTCCACTTGCTACTGTTGAAAGGTCCTGAGTCTTTAGGTAGTAAGAAATTGAACTCTCTCGCTCCAAGTCAGATAGTGTTGCGGTCCATGTACATGCATTCAATACACAGTTGCTGCGGGTATCATCAGGGGACAATACCTTGCTCTGCTGGGATCCAACAGTACCATCAGCATCTGTAATCGTATAGTAGAGAGTTGGTCCAACACCTGCTGCGGATGAGGTATTCAATCCAGATGGAGGTTCTCCTGCATCAGTAATCTTGAATGCGAAAGTCCTCTTTGTAGAGTGACTGTCCTTCATCACATTGTGAATCACATTAGGCTTTGAAAGATCAGGTTCTGGAGCGACCTTGCTTACCTTGTAAGACATGTCACCAGTGCTGGCCATTCTACCGTAGTATCCTGCGTTCAGAGCGAAACCAGTCCACCTGTAGGAGTTACTGTAGATGTAGTAGTATCCAGATGAGCATCCTGGGTTGCTGCTGGTTGAACGGAAGAAGTAGTAGAATCCGTTGGTACCTACGCACATCCAGTTAGATTTGCTGGACGAGTATGTGCCGTTGAAGTCGAACTTACCAACAGTTCCGGAGATGTCGTCCAACTTGATGTTCCAAGCCTTGGTGTATCCATAGGTAGAGCGGTGGTTCTTTGTGGTTCCACCTGTCAACTTGTCTTCGATACCTGTGGAAGTATCAAGTCCAACAAGACCCCAGTCATTCGACGAACTATCATAATGATAAATCAAGTTCATTGATGGTCCATTCTGGGCAGAGATAGTTAGGTATCCACCCAAATCCTTGTGCTGGAATGACTTACCAGAGCGTGTTCCGCCGAAGCCGTTGTAACCGCTCGAAGGTGAAGTGGTCCACTGGGTCACCCAGTTGCTGTAGAAATTGGTTGAACTGGTAGATGCATAGAAACAGGAATTACTGTATCCAGTTCCACAATTACTTGTGTCAAACTCGAATACGAACTCATCGTTATCATCATAGTATGTCATCTGCCTGTCGAAGAACTTCGAAGGGTTCCAGTTGCTTCCTGCATAAACATCAGTTGTCAAAACAACGAATTTCTTTGCATTTCCAGCATTCACAACATCTTCAACTTCAAAGTTGTAAGGTGTGGAAGGAGCGGAAGCGCTGCTTGGCGAACCGGTTCCTCCAGCAGGATCAGTTGCGAAATTGTTTCCGTTTGGATTCATTCCTGCAGTCTGAGCTAGATCTTGATATGCCCAGTAGTAATCCACGCTGTCTCCAGCACTGATGCTTGCTGTAGATGCCTTAAATCGGCACTCAGTAGCGCTGCTTGTGCAGGTACCAATACTTGTGGCTGCAACACTGGTGTATGAACCACCATTGATGCTGTAGTATAGATGTGGCTTACCGGAGGAAGTTGTATCGATACTAGCTCCATCCTTGAGGGTAGTGAAGAAGGTACGGGCACCCTCCTTGTAGGATGTTGCTTCGTATGGCACGAATTCAGATGTTGGTGGTGTAGTATCGGAACCTCCAGTATAGGAAATCTCGAGGTATCCGTTATTGGTTCCACCGTGGTTTGAGTAAGTGTAGTAGTAATTGCTGTTGGTGTTTCGATATGTCATACCAATCACGCCATTACTGGTCAATGCGCTGACTACATCACTGGTACCACTGGTAGACAGAGTTGCTGACTTCCAACCTGTACCAAGACCCAGAGTACCTACGCTCGGACTGTTCCATTGCGAACTGATCATCTTCCTTGCTTTGGTATTACCATATCCAGTACCCAGGTCGCTGCTACCCATACTGGTGCTGGTACAAGAAGCTGTAGTGATTTGGTAATTATATCTGACATCTGTACCACACTGCTTCATGATTGCAACAGTGTGAGAATTGCTGCCCCATGCGTATGAATATTGCATGTACTGCTTCCACTTGACTGTACTTGCGGTTGCACCGGAAGGCAGTTGGTTGTTGGAGCTGAATTGATACTTGCTCCATGGCATGTAGTAGTGGGAATTGTAATACCTGTACATGTATCGGTAACTGCTTGAATAGCAATAGCCGTAATAGACATAACAGTATCCACCAGCGTTGGAAGTCTGCTTGATGCTTGGATCAAGAGATAGAGGGAAGGTGCGGTTCTCATCCATCAACCAAGAAGTCTCGACTGCGGTAGTGATGGAAATCAATCCATTCTCAACGCTGACGAAGAATGTGGCGATGTATGGAGCCTCTGCCCCTGGCTCGATTACCACTGGAGGTGGAATCTCTCCGAGCTGGCTACCAGTCTCTAGGCTGCGGATGCTCATCGGTTCCTGAGTAGTGAGAATCTCGTGCTCTACCATTTCGTCTCCAATGAAAAGAGCATATCCAACTGGTAGGCGCATAATTTCTCGCAGTCCGAACCAGTAGTCTATCTCCTCAACAACTGGCTGAGAGCGGATAATCAAATCCTGCTTGACACCAGTTGAAGTGACCTCGTAATCCAAGTCGAAATCTTGTGCGACTGGATAGCGAATCACGTTTCCTCCAACGCTGATTGCGTCATGAGAAGGAGCGGCACGGTGAACCATTGGGTTAACACCGGACTCATCCATTGTCACGACTTGTGGTGCAATACCGGTCACCAGTGGATCCACGTTAGGGTCCAGCTGAATCGTGACACCAGCACCAACATCAGCAGGGAAGTAAGTCTCGAATGCGTTCTCGGTCACTTCCCAGCCATTTGCATTGGCCTTGATGTTGACATCGATATCTTTCCAAACACCGTTGTCAGCATAATGGATTGGTTCGCTGCCAGTTAGCAACTTAATCTCGCCATCATGCACGAAGGCCTTCTGGTTCCAAGTCCTCATACCTTCTAATTCGTTCTCAAGACCATACTCCCAGTTAACTGGTTCTATCTGTTCTGGCAAGAAGAAAGGATCTGCTTTCTCTTCTGCCGTCTCTGACTCATTCGTATAGTCAGTCTCGCTCGCTGGGGCCACTACGCTGCTGAATGGCATCAATGCCATCAAAGCACAGAGGAATAGGGCGCTAAATAGCCCTCCCCAGATTGTTGTCTTCTTCATGTTGTTTCCTATCATATTGTCATCAACTCCGTATACGGACTGTATGCAAGCCTTCGGAGAACTTATGACACTTATGAGCATTGGGGTACAGAATATTTGAAAAAATGCCATACTGTTCAGAAATCAGCGATTTTCCAAATTCACAAATATTGCGAAAACTTGCTATAAATTACCTCTAAGAAAATAGAGAATTTCGGGAATTATGGACGGAGTTTTCTGAGAATTTCGTGCGCTGTTACGTCAGGTTATGAGGGTAAATGAATGAAGCATTCCAATTGGGTGGCTACATTACAATCAAACTATTTGTTCAAACTCGAACTATTCAAGACTCTCAGTGAACATGAGCATCACCAAAGGTAGTCCGCAAACCACCAATATGATCGTCAAGAGAGGCATTTACCAAGGTAAATGAGTAACAATGCACACTGCTTCGGAAACTACCGAAATCGTGACCGACTGGGCGCGCAGCCCAGCCGGCCAATCTCAACCCTTAGAGGGCATACGGCTTGTTTGCAAACAAGTAAGGGATCAGTAATCCCATTCCTTGCCTTCGCCACCTTCGCCACCACGGCTTAGGATGAAAGCTCCAATTCCGAATGCGACAACAACGATTCCGATGATGATACCCCAAGCCCAGGTTGGAACACCCTGCTCTGCCTCAAGATCGTCTCCCAAGGTTCCGTCAGTGTTGGTGTTTCCTGAGGAAGTACCCCAGCGGTCGATTGTGGTGCTCGCATCTGTTGCCAGAATGTTACCAGCGACATCCTCTGCATAGATTACAAAGTGGTAGACGGTGTGCACGGATACACCTGGCTTGTTGACGTCAACCGATGTATCGGCCTTGTCTGCCTTTACGCATGAGATGTCAACGGATGGTACTAACCCTGCTGGATTATTGATTGGACCGCTATTCCAACATACGTGGAATGAGTCAGCATCACCAGCATCAGTGACGGTCAAAGCGATGGTCCAAGCGCTGGAGCCATTGGTAACCTCACCAAAGGCGATGCTTGGTGCAGGATCAACTGCGGCATCTGCTATTGCGGTGAAAGTACCGACCGCTGCGTTTGCGCCGATATCGTTAGCCACTCTTACTGTTACGTTGAACACTTCTCCATGTACTCCGTTGTTGATAGTATACTGCGATGCAGTAAGTGCAGGCCCCGCATTGAAGCAATCATCTGCGGAGGTGCACACCTCGAGTCTATCATTATCTAGAAGGCCAGCACCATCGTTGGTCAAATTCCACTTAACGACAATCTGTCCGCCTGCAAGGTTCTCGTACCAAGCATTGGCGATTCCATCTTCTGGTACTTCTCCAGTTGATGCAGCTGCATTGAATATTCCAAGGGAACCTGAGTACAATGTGCCTCCAACGTCTCCACCGTCCCAAGTAAAGGACATGTGGGTTGAATTGACCTGAACTGCAGTTGTGTCTAGTGGACTATCATCCCAATTTGTTTGATCGTTCTTCCAGTACAGACCGTAATCCTCATCGGCATCTCCTGGGAAGGATACTGTCAAAGTCTGCTCAAGAACGTCGATCGCATCCATGTGAGTAAGGCTCAAATCGAGAACATACATCGAATCTGCTTCAACCCCACCAAGATAAACTCCGGTTTCTGCATCACCATCTGAGACATTGATTATCCATGCAGATGCTGCATTGTATGTCAATGTATAATCTATCGAAACAGCCCCGTCAGAAGAGCTGCCACTAGCGGTTCCAACATTCCAGACCATGACGTCCAAGGTTGCTGAATCTTCTCCACCGTGTGGATCAGTAACGGTTACACTTACCGGCAGAGTAGTTGACCAAGACTGATCAACAGGAGCGGTACATACACGATATCCCTTGTCGTTCATATCATCAGCGTTACATTCAGCGATTGGTGTACTTATTCCATCAATTGTGACTCTATTCCACTCATAAGTTAGCGACTCGCCTGTGATATCCTCTGCATCGAATGCATTAGCGTCAAGGGTGATAACATCTCCAACTCTGATATCTCCCTGATTCTGTAGAGAGAGGGAAAGTACCGGGTCATTGTTTCGTGCATCGAACATACCGTATGCATCGTCATTGGCTGAGTTCTCATCAGGAGTGGAACCACCGACCATGGAAGCCACTGCCTCAACCTTGTACTTACCTGCAGAGAAGGTGTGTCCAACACAAGCATAGCCGAATGGGTGAGAATCTACTGTATCTCCAATCATGTCGTGAACGTAAGGAGCACCAACTCCACTTGGACACTCATCTGCTGTGTATGAGGTAGTTGTGTCATCGGACAAATCAGTCACTGTGAAATCAACCTGCCAATCATATGGTCCGGTTTGTTCGCTACCACGGTGCTCAACACTGGCGTACAACATACTGTAGCCAACTCCAATGTCTCCATCGGATGCGATTGTGGTTGCTTCACCCTGTCCCATTGCATCATATCCCTGTGCAACAGCAACAGATGTAAGTGCTATATCATGGAAAACACCGATGTATCCAGAGATATCATCTTCATTGTTTGAGTTGTTATCATCAGTCTCTACAACCACTTCACAGATATTCTGCGAAGAATTGTCCGACCTCACAACGTTTCCATCGGCATCCACGGTCTCATCTTCCCAAGTTTCTAGGCATTCTGGGGCTGCACCATAGATGGTGTATTCCCTGAGAACTGCAGATACAATGTAAGAACCCTCTGTCATTCCATCCACATCGACTGAATCAGTGTGCGTCCATGAAGACTGGTAATCAACCACAGTACGATTTCCATCGCCATTTCTTGGATCACACTCGCCATCATCTGCGGTGGTCCACTGGCCGTCTCCGTTAGTATCATCACAAGGAGCGGTCATATTGAAGAAAATCTCAACGGTATCAGGAGTTCCTGCGGTTAGGGTGGTGGTTCCTGTGCCGCCATCCAAAACTCCAGTTGGGTCCTCTGAGATGATCAAATCGACTGAAACTTCACGGGCGGACCAATTCTCTGATCCATCAGAAGATACAGTCAATGTGTAATCGTGTGTTCCTGCTCCGGACTCCTTTTCTGCACCGCTATCCCACTCAAGTGAGACTCCGATATCGTACCAGTTGACAACCTGAATATCAACGATAGCCATGTTG
>CAXRJJ010000048.1:0-6890 GCA_964230945.1 Yoonia sp. | reverse complement strand
CCATCCTTTGGTTGCATCTCTGGGGAACCATCCTGGCAAGCGAGCATCCTTGGAAACGCAGACCAGTACGACGGTATCTCCTTGTTTGTAGAGACTAGATGCAAGAGCGTTGGAAGTGAAATCGAAATCAACCGATACCTCTCTCATTTCGTCCGAAGGTCTGTCTGTCTTCATGTCGGTCTTGAATTTCGCCATGGGGCGGCGACGCCCCTCCCTCAATCAATGCTTCGCACACTCAAGTTGAAGGATTGGGTCCCCTTGGGCCGGGTATGGCGCAGCCCGAACCGGTTATCTGTGCAGTTGCTCGTACACCTATCGGCAAATTTCTTGGAAGCCTGTCGAGCATGAGTGCGGTCGACCTTGGTATCGTAGCAGTAAAAGCGGTACTAGAGAGGTCAGGGGCAGACCCTTCCATAATCGATGAGGTCTTGTTTGGGCAAGTATTGCAGGCTGGTGCAGGACAAGCTCCGGCCAGACAGGTTGCGTTAGGTGCTGGGTTACCTGATTCAATTGCAGCTACCACCATCAACAAGGTCTGTGGTTCAGGACTGAAAACGGTAATGATGGCTGCCACATCGATACGCGCAGGAGAACATCGTTGCATTATTGCTGGCGGAATGGAATCTATGTCTAAATCTCCTCACATGGTATTCGATGGTCGTGGCCGTCGTCGTCTCGGTGGATTTGAGATGGTAGATTCATTGATTCATGATGGCCTTTGGGATGTCTACAACGATGAACACATGGGAAATACTGGTGAAACCGTTGCTTTAGAACATGGAATCAGTAGAGAGGATTCGGACTCTTTTTCGGTACGTAGTCACTCATTGGCATCATCTGCATGGGAAAATGGTTGGTTCGATTGGGAAGTTGTACCCGTATCGGTTCCTCAGCGCAGAAAAGATCCGATAATTTTCGATAGAGACGAGGGATTCCGAGCAGATACTTCAGTCGAAGGTTTGTCTTCATTAAGGCCGGCATTCGATAAGGAGGGTCAGGTAACTGCTGGAAATGCAAGCCAGATTTCAGATGGAGCGGCAGCGGTTCTAGTTGCTGACCGAGAACTGGCTGAAGAAATGGGTTGGGAAATCATTTGTTCAATCAAGGACCATGTGACCAGTGGGGTGGAACCCGCTAGAGTGATGAGTGCACCTATTCCTGCCATTGAGGCACTGTTGGAGAGGAATGGTTTGTCCGTATTGGACGTGGACCTCTATGAACACAATGAGGCATTTGCCGCCGCTTCTTGTTCGGTGTTCAAAGCAATCGATATTCCAATTGACAGATTCAACGTTCATGGAGGCGCGGTTGCGTTGGGGCATCCCCTCGGAGCCAGTGGTACACGTTGTCTGATTACCTTGCTAGGTGCTATGCGTCGAATCGATGCAAAGATGGGGATAGTAACTCTATGCCTAGGCGGAGGTAACGCCGTTGCCATGTTAGTTGAACGCTGATTTTTCGATTCAACATTGATTGTAATGAAGGTCAAAAGAATGCAAATCACGATAGCAAACCGTGATCTTCAGCGATGTCTGATTGTCCAGGCAATACCGATAACACGTCGTCAACCGCTAGCCCAGTCGCCTTGGTGATACGCTTAGCAAGTACTTCCTTACGCTCTCTTCCGGGGCTGAGTCGGGCCCATCTTTGACATATGTTTGGAACTGAATCAACAGTTCCGCACAATAGTAGTGGAACCGAATTGATGCATACCAGTCCTATTGCTAGATTCATTTCTACATCTCTCATCCAATTTCGTTTTCCGCGTATAACAAATGCTCCACGCCCAACATATTCTCCGGTTTCTGCAGTTTTGGTAACCTGTCCTGGATTTACCCAAAACACTGCTCCTCCGGCTCTACCAGCATTCCATGCGCGCGACCATGCAAGTGCCATCGATGCAGATTGATTCTGTGCCTCTTCACTGAATTCAGGAACGTCTATATCGTCAACTAATCGCAATGCAGGAACTCCTTCAGGTAGATTGACAGGAGGATGTTCATCAGGAATGAAACCTGCTTTGAGTTTCATTATTCCAGATGCTGCCCCATGTAGATCAGCGTGAACGTATCGATCATCACTACGTAGGTGCTTTTTCACCAACATATCATTTCCTTTGGCATCCTTGCCTGCAATTAGCAGATGTCCACCATCAAGTATCGACCAACGGTGATTTTCGAACCACAGGCGTCTTGAACGACGTAGTCCCGTGACTTTGCCGCTTTCTTCCGCTTCTTTCTCTGTCTTGCGAGCCTTGTCCAATTCTTTGCGGGTTTTTATCAGGGCTTCTTTGGCCCCGATGCTCTTTTCTTTTTGCTTGCGAGCTTTCTCGAACCAGCGTTGAGCATTTTGATGCACAGTATCGTCGAGGTAGATGTCAACTTCTGGTCCTCTGGCTGCATTCATGTGGTCTGGAAGGACGATTCTCAGAGTTCGCTTTGCAGCATTGCAGTCTTTCAGCCACTTGGTTTTGTCCAATTGTGCTGCTACCTCCTCCCAACCGATTCGTTCCACCGCTTCTCTTGTCTGAACCAATATTCCGTCAACGTGCATCCAAGCATCGCGGATAGCATGTCCTAGATTCTGCATTCTTTCAACTTCCGAATCAAATGTTTGCAGAGCCCTTTCCTGTTGAGCCAATCTTCTTTCAAGTCGCTCAACTTTACTTCCAACCTTTCCACCGCGAGCCGATGATGATGCTACTTCGGTCTCTTTGCGGGCCAATGCCATAGCATCATGTGCTCCAAGCCAAGCATCTACTGCTTGATTCAACGAAGTCATTTCTAGAAGCATTGATGATTCGTGCTCAGGAAGAAGGACAGGAGTTGCTTCAACTGCATTTTCATTGAAGAATAGATCTCTTGCCTTGGTGTCATTTTCGTCGATTTCATTGATTCCTTCTTGTTTCAGAACCAACCATGCATTTTCAGATTCAGAAAGTTCTCGAAGTAACTCAGCGAGATGATCGCTCAAAGCCTTCACTTGTTCTGGATTTTGTGCTAACTCTTGAGCCTGCATCGATTCTTCCACATCGGCAGCCGCACAAATGGCTCTAGCATAGATTCCGCCGAGGTTAGCTTGTCCAGCCAAAGTGCGAACCACTTCACGGTCGCTTGCTTGCAATAGTTCCCTCATCGCTTCTTCATCCAATTCATGTGGGTCGCAAGCCTCGGGGGGGAATCTGTAAGTCTCCCCTTTTTTCAGAGTGCGGCCCGCATATGTTGCGTGGGTAAGTGGTTGAATGATTGTAAATGACTCATCGGCAAGGATGATGTTTCCGTCACGGAAGCATTCGATGACTAGATGCCTCGGGCCGCCCTTTGAGTCAAATGTTAGTACGAGTATTCTATCGAAACCATGTTGCTCTACCTTCTCTAGTCGCGCATTACCTAGGTGCTTGCGGAGCAGCATGGCGAATGGACTGGGTTGACTCGGCATCGGTCTATCTCTCTTTGAAAGATAGATCCGTTTACCGCGCACGATTACTAGGTCTTGTTGCACACCTTGCTTGGGATTGATTCTCAGAACCACTTGCTCATGATGAGGTTGGTACGCTTTTTTCATCCAGCCTCCGGTGAGTTTACCCAATTCACAGGACATTCGCCTGAGGTCGAAACCGCTCATCTGTTCGCGCATTCATTCGCCCCCTGTAATCGTCCAATTATCGCCATCAGATGAGACCTTGCCCTGTCTCTGCCAAGCCAATAGGTGAGATAGAGTCTGCTGGCGAGCCAACATCGGATGCGCCTGTGGCGTATCTGCATAGGCTTCAAGCGCGATAGCCGCTAACTCCCCTTGTCCGCTTTGTAGTATCTCGAACACTTTGTCATGTCTTGCTTGACGGTGTTCGATGTAGTGATTGATTACTTTCTGAGGTAGTGGGATTACTGGACCATGTGAAGGGAAAATCAGGTGTGGGTCGATTCTCAAGAGCCGCTTCAACTGTTCGATGTATACTTCCATCATTCCTTCTGAGGGTGGAATCAAGATAGTGCCGATTCCAGCGACCATGTCGCCTGCTACCAATCCTGCATCATTCAACAGACAGACGTGTCCGGGGCAATGTCCTGGAGTAACTAAGGCATTCCACATTACTGCACCATTAGGATGTGAGAGGACTATGATATCGGCATCCATGATTATTCGATTGACATATCCTGAAAGGGCAACCGCGGTCTCGTGACTGGCCCAGATTTCAGCATCTGACAAAGATTTCAGCATCTCGATGTCACCGAGGTGATCAAGATGTCTATGGGTGAAGAGGTAAGCGATTAATGACCCTCCTGAATCTTCCATACGCTTCAGTGCTGCTGCGATTTTTTCCCTTCCTTCCTCGGTTCTGATTGCCGGGTCGACAAGAATATGTTCGCCCCCTGGCTTGCCAATAAGATAGGAATTTGTCGTAGTTGCAGGTGGTAAGGTAGCGGTTGGAACAGGGATACATTCGACTCCACTTGCAAAAAGGATGGTCTTCTCTTCTGGACTACGTCTAGCCATGTCTTTGGCGAGTTCTTGCACATCATCGAAATTTGGGATCATTTCAACGAACTCTTGCAAAATGGTAACCAAAGGAGGTGGAAGTTTGATTTGATGTTCATTCCATTCTTCAAGCAAAGTCTCAGGCCTATCCCAGCGGAAGTCATCAAACTCGGTTTGATCCTCTAGAACAGGTTCCGGAATATCTCCAGTACAATGCATGAACATGAAACGATTCTCAAACCTCAAGGCTGCGAATTCAGGGGTTGTTCTACGCGTTAATTCGATGAGGGCTTTTTCTGCAAAGGGTAAATCTCCTGATTTGACTAATTTCATCCATTCAGATTTGTCTTTGAGTACCTTATTTCTCAATTCGGATTCGACAGGTTCCAATATTCCAGCAGAGGGAATACATAGGCCCATTTCCTCAAGTAATTCTCTGTGCATTCCAGCATGAGTCGCTGCCTCTATGGAGTCAGGCATTTCTCCGAGGGATTGAATCAATTCGACTGCTTCTCGATCTACTCTACTGATTCCTCCCCCCGGAAACGCCCAGTATCCCGGAAATGCAGGTAGATTCTCAACTCGTCGTGCTAACAAGACTTCTACACCTTTTGGACCATCTCTGGTCAGCATCAGTGAAGCGCTTGGGCGCGCCTCGCTGGGGCTTGCATCGAGGACTGTCATGCCCTCGGGAATCTCGCTCATCGCTCTCTCGAAGCGCCCTCAGTCTTCAAGCCTGTTCACTACATCGTCTCTACATGAGCCGAGACGACCCGCTTGCACCCTTGGCCGAAGTTATGGCTCATGAGGAAGAGGTAAAGGGTCAGCGTAGGGCATTAGCCAAACTTGCAGTTGGTTGGTTCATCGCTTTCTTGATGGTGGCAAGTATCTCTCGTTGGTTCATGCATAGATTGGCTTGAAACCTCTTCCTGTAATTCGGTTGAATTGAAATACACAGGGCATTACCGCCGCTTGACAGCCCCTTAGTGTAGCGGTCCATCATGTGAGACTCTGGATCTCGCGACGGCGGTTCAAATCCGCCAGGGGCTACCACTCATCAATAATCCAACATACGGAATTGGTGGTTCTCTTCAAAAGTAGAAATTTCTTGTAGGGTCAACCGCACCCTCTCCAACGAATGGATTGCTCCTTCTCTCTTCACCAATCGTGGTCAGCGGCCCATGTCCAGGATAGACCACCGTATCATCATCCAAAGTGAACAATTGTTCTTCGATGCTCTTCTTCAACAAAGGCCAATCTCCTCCCGAATTTGGAATATCAGTTCTTCCAACCCCTCCGGCGAATAGAACATCTCCGACAAAGGCATGGTCTGGTTCTCCTTCTGGAGTTCGCAAAATCAAGCAGACGCTGCCAAGTGAATGACCGGGAGCATGTCTAACCTCAAAGTGTAGATTTCCAAAAGTCAATTCATCTCCATGCTCAAATGTCTTGGTAGGTGTTGCAGGTTCGGGAACTTGCAATCTCCATCGAGCAGCAGATTGTTTTGCAGTCGATTGAAGGAAGTGGTCTCCTTCGTGCAGATACCATTCGACCTCGTATCTATCCAGCAATGGGGGAATGGCTCCAGAATGGTCGAAGTGTGCGTGGGTGTTGAGTAGTACAACCACATTTTTCTCGATTTCAAGTTCCGGCATGTTTGATTCATCAGGACCATCTCCTTTGGCCTCTTCAATCCAATCGATCAAGCGCGATGCTTCATCTCCTCCGTCGATGATGATTGTATCTCCTGTTTCCAGACAAGTGACTACACTGCAACGCATCTGTAAGGGGCCAACGAAGAATCCCTCGATCAGTGCGGGCATGACGCTCGCAAGCGCTTTGCTCATTCAACAACTACGGTCGTCGAGTCTGTGGTTGTTGCCCCATCGTTATCCTTGACAGTCAATTCAAAGTGGTGAGTGCCCTTTGGTAGTTTGACCTTCAGTTTGGCACTGTCTCCGATGGTGTTTCCAGTTCGATCTTTCCAAGACCATTCCACAACAGTACCATCGGGATCGAATGAACCGCTTCCATCCAAGAGGACTATTGCAGAACCATCATCTTCTGAGGAAACCTTCTGGTCCTCTCCTGCATTGGATACCGGTGGAATGTTAGCAGCAGCTGTTTCAGCCTCAAGTCCCGATAACAGGTCGCTTGCGGAGATATCATCTCCTGCCATTTCTTCGATGTCGATATCACCGCTAAGCATGGACAATAGATTGGACTGAGATTCAGCCTCCCCTCCTTCTTCCATTTGTTTTCGCTCTTCATCGGTTAATAGGTCTGCAATTGCAGACAAGTCATCTGAATAGATGTCTTCACTTGGCCCTTCCTGAACTTCATCACCCATATCGAGGTCGGTTGTCCAAGGGTCATCTTGGACGTTTATCTCCATCTCTCTAGGCTCAGCA
>CAXRJJ010000047.1:0-3188 GCA_964230945.1 Yoonia sp. | reverse complement strand
ATCATCGATTTGCCAACTGGGGACATCGTTGGTATATAGCAACTGATTTCCAGAAAAAAAGGATTTGTTCTCTTCTTGCAAAGGATTCAGGTCGATTTGCGAAAAAGGTGTAGCGATTAGAATCAATATCAATCCCAGAGGGACGAACACTCGTGTACACATATCCGTCCCGTAGGGACGGAGACAAATGAAACCCCCGCCTCATTGTTAGATATCCAATTCATCCAACAGTCCTGCCATCGAAGGTACATTTTCAGCCATGACAGGGCTTTGTGCAATCGGTTCTGTAGCTGCCACTACTGGTTCTTGAGCCGCAATAATCGGTTCAGGTGCTGGAATAGACTGTGCGGGATTCTGGAAGGCATATTCTGGAGGTGAGTGCATGGGTTCTCCAGAGAGCAGCGTGGGGTCCATGCCGCCTTCTATTGCTGCTTCATCGTCGTCAATCCAAGTCTCTTGGTCTTGTTTTGGTCTTAATCTACCAATTACGAAAGCTAGTAGCAACAACCCCAACAATCCAAGCATAATCTGTACGATTATCGACGCGTCAGGCCCAATCACTTGGCTGGATACGGTATCCAATAGGCCACTATCATCATCAACCACAACTATGGTTAGTTCTTTGACTCCTGGATTTTTCTTGTCTTCATCAGCGACTCTGAGGACGATTTGATATTCTCCAGCAAGATTCCATCGTTTCTTGATGACCATTCCGATTTCATCTACATCATTGGTTGGGTCTCCATCCCCGTTGCTATCCACCTGTGCATCCATGTCCCAAAGATAGTCAAGGTTGGGCAGATCATCTTCTGAATCAGTAGTCGATGAAGCATCCAGTTCTATGAGTTGGTTGCTGTAAATTACCTCGGGCAGGGAAATTTTGGCCCGCGGCGCTCTATTCATGACTGTGACGTTGATGACTTGACTACTTCTTGCACCATCATCATCAACCACATTCAGCACGATTGGATAGGTTCCTTCACGATTCCATGATTGTTCGAATTGCAACCCAATGACATTACAATCATCATCTGCATCTCCAATCTCATCAGAATTGATTCCTGGGTCCACATCCCAGCAAACACGAAGAGTTTCTCGATCAGAAGGAGTATCATCTACCTCCGCTTCAAGATTGACAATTTGCCCTTCAGCAATCGGAAGTGGGTCAGAGATTGCATTGATGATAGGTGGTATGTTGTGCACCATGACCAAAGCACTCTTTTCGGACGCAACTGAATTGTCATCAGTGACCATTAGCGTTAGAATGTGTTCGCCTGAATCAGACCAAGAATAAGGCATAGTAGTTGACATTCCATTACCTGCAACAAGATACGTTCCTCCTTGTAGCATCTGCCACGAATGCTCTAACTCATCTCTATCGTTGAGTGAATCATCAGCGCTGCTAACGAGGTTGACTGTCGCATCTTCGGCGATATGCCACACTCCTTGTTGGTCCGCCTCCACTTCGTTTTGCCCATCCCAGATTTCGATGTCGAGTTCAAATGGTGCGATGTTGCTGTAGAATAGATCGATGGTGGTTTCAGTAGTCGCTCCGTCATCATCGGTTGCTACTGCGGTGTAGCGTCGCAATCCTTCTTCATTCCAAGTAACGGTACAGTGATGCGTATACCAGCCTTCTTCACATTGTGCATCTGGCCAATGCATGTCCACCATTCCTGGCCACGGATCTTCGGAATCGCTATCATTGCCTACGGCCAACAACGAGATGGTTCCGAAAGAGGAAGCATTGTCCCTGCTAGCGATTATTCTAACTTCAGGCGGCCGGTTGATGATATCCACCATGTCAAGGAATTGAACTGAGTCTCTCTCTTCGTCGACAACATTCACCAATACTTCGTAGACACCATCATCCAACCATGTCCAATTGAGTATACAATCAGAAGTCCAAACTGTGGTCCAAACATTGCGTAAGGCAATACCGTCGTCATGCTCGATGTAGAAGGAGCACCACACCTTACCGCCATCTGGGTCATGACTAGCGCTTGCGTCAATCTGCAACATTTCTTGCGTCAACACTGCGCTGTGATTCTGTATGATTACAGATGGCAGGCGTCCAATGAATAGTTGAATTTGGCCAAGGTCATTGCTTGTATCTGCATCATTTGAGTTGGTTTGACCGGGCATTACTTGCCAACTGATACTGACATTTCCGATGATTGAAGTTTCGGGCACGGTCCAAAACATCTCAACGGTTGTCTGTTCTAGGCTGGCCAATGCGGGAATTCCCACATCGGTTTGCAAACCATCTGGATCGACTAATTGCACAGTAGCTGGAGAACTTGCTGTAATCCCTCTATTCATTACCGGCAATTCCATTCTCAGTACATCACCAGGTATCACATTCCAGCCCGATAGTTCATTCAGTTCGCTGACAATTCCGGAACGATTTCTCTCGATATATGCTCTATCTGGAACTGCGAGTAGGTCCAATGCAACGACATTCTCGTCGAGAGTCAGGGTTGTTGTCCCGATGATTTGTTCACTACTTAGCCAAGCGATTATTCCATGGCTTGAATGGTCGGTAGAGGTATAGGAACCATCACGGGCATTTCCACTATCGAATAGCAGATGTGCGCTACCATTGTTGGCGATGGTGGCTGATTGTACCATGCCAGTTCTCTCATGACGGAATTCGATCACTTTGCCAACATCGCCTGCATTTGAGGAATTAGCCCATACACTGAGGTTGGTTTCGGGAGAGAAAAGAGGGAATTCCAATTCCACATCGATGGTTTGGTCTCGAATTCCGGGGTTGCTGTTAACATCGACTCCAGAAGACCCAACTGGATGGTAAGATTTGATTCTGAAATCCATTGTCAGGCCCACATCATCATCGGTATGTATCCAAGCAAGACTACGAATATCTGGACAGTACCACCGGTAACTATCTCTTTCTCCAGCATCATTCCACCCTGTAATCTCAAAGGAATCTGCGCATCCACCGTAAGATATTGTGTGGCCAAGTTGATTTATTGGACTGCCAAGTGAAGTTATTCCGTAATTCGCTTGTTCTGGCCCGCTTTCGTCTGCTGGGAAGGGGGTTATGTAATCTGAACTTCCCGACCATCTTGTATCCTGAGTGTAGTTATTCATCCAGCGCTCTCCAAGGCGCATAGGGAAATCCATTATCTCATTTGGAGGAGAGTATTCGTTACTTATTGTAATAT
>CAXRJJ010000046.1:0-6202 GCA_964230945.1 Yoonia sp. | reverse complement strand
CGCCTGTAGCCCGCTTCAGCATATCCGATATGATTCCTTACTGAATCCGGATGAATCTGAATACTCTCCAGTTTCTGGGCTAAGTCTTTGAGGCCAGGTCTTGAATCAAGGGAATCCAACCAAGTCAACAATTCGTTGACTTCTCCGCAGCCTGCTAACAAATCGCTGCGTTCCGATTCAGAGAGACTGATCACTTCGACCATAACAACAACTCATTGCATGATTTCACTAAACGCCTCGAATTCAACGACGAAATAAGTGATTGTCCAAGTAACCTCTACATCTTCATCATTATCTTGAGGTGGAAGCGGTTGACTTCCTACATCCATGGTGATTATTGCCTGCCATTCACCACGGTGCTCATCACCATCATCCCATTGTGCGCGAATATCATCCATGCTCTCTTGGACAGCAATATACTCCTCACCAGAATAATTTGCAACTACATCCCAACGCATAGTGATTGGACCTCCACCCTGACCACCACAATTGGTTTCATCACTCTGTTCTTCCTGCTCTCCCGAAACCATTGAAGTGTCTGATTCAACAGACATACTATCCCGATATGGTCCCGAAGCAAGGTCATCGTCATCATTGCATCTGAATGTCGCTTCTATCCAAGCAATTTCCACGCTAGTATCGGGATTACCCTCGAATGAAGACACATATTGTTCACTATCACCCAAGTTTATCGTTTCACTAAATGTTTCTTGAGTTTCATTGAATCCAACGAACCAATCACCTGGTGTCGATGTCGCAGATGCCCCAGAGTCACCATCTTCACCTGAAATTACAGCAAAGTAACTTGGAAAGGCGATTGCAAAGACAACTATGCATACGAGATTGGTCATGAAGACCGGGTTTGAGGTGTACTTCTCGAATCCCATGCATAGCCGAAGCGGTGCCGACATGAATGTCTTACGGCTGCAACACTCATTCTTCTTCTTCGAAAAACGAGGTTTTCGTCTTGAATTCACTGGGGGGCCACGGCCCTAAATCATCCTCTGATTGTGGCCATTCCCCCTTGCCCGTGGGGACACCAAGACTGGTGAAAGAACGCTTACTGCGTCGATATGTGGGTAAGAGATAACCAAGGCGGCTTCTTTCAGAGAAAGTCCAATGAAATGGTGCACGTGGTAATCGCGCCGTCCAATGTTGAATCAGCATATGGAAATCTTCGGGTGCTACTTGTCTCGGCACCCTCCATTCGACCTTGTGGATTGCACCGGCACTACCTTCGACATGAGACCAAGTCATCATGTGCAGACCTTGCATAGGTCCACTATTGAAAATCAGACCAAGAGTTCTGGCTGCACTAGTTAGAGGCATGATGATTGCAAACCGATCGACGAGGCGACTTCCTTCGGTTCTTTCCAATTCCCAACCTGCTTCTTGAGCTAGTTCACGTAAGGCTCTGATTTGGGCAGCGGGGCTAACGCAGGTCGATAACTCGAGAATCCCGCGTTGCTTCTTCCTTGCCACAGGCAAAGCAGACATGACCCCCTTAAGACTTCAACTGGCGCAGCCAGTTGAATCAAGCCCGTAGGGTCTCCTGCGTAGCCCGCTGGATCAAGCCCGTAGAACCTATTCAGCCAAACAGCGAACCAAGTCCTTCGAACCCAGCACCGTCGTCCTCTTCCTCTTCCTCTGCAGGTGCCTCCTCAGCGGGGGCATCCGAAGCAGCGGCAGCGGGAGCGGCGGCAGCAGCCGGAGCAGCGACAGCGGTGGTCATCGCCTCAGCGATGTCAACGCCATCGAGGGAAGCGACCAAGGCCTTGACGCGGCCGGCGTCGGCTTCCACATCTGCGGCCTTCAAAACGGCACTAACAGACTTCTCATCGATGTTCTTCTCGGCACTGTGCAGCAACATGGCAGCGTATACATACTCCATTCATTTCACCTCATTATTTGTTGTTTTATTTTTTTCAACCGAATAGGTCACCAAGTCCTCCGAACCCGGCATCCTCCTCTTCCTCCTCCTCTTCGGCGGCCTCGGCTGGGGCCTCCTCAGTGGGCTCTGAAACTGCAACAGCGCTAGCTGCTTCAGCGGCTGCGCCCAACATTGAGCGCAGTTCATCATCCAAAGCCTCGGAGTCGAGTTTTCCTGCAACGCCAATAGCACCGGCGTGTGCACGTGATATCAGCAAAGGTAGAGTCTTGCTGTTTGTAATTCCAGCCTCGATAGCGACGCTGAGTGCCTCGCTGCTCGCCTTGGCAAGCAAGGTCGGCATGGTTTGAGTAGTGAACCAACTGATGTTGCAGGCAAGATTGAATGCGCCCGCTATGGTTCCAATGATGTCCTTCTCGAACTGTTCCTCATCGATATCCAGAATCTTCGGACTGAACACGGTTCCTTCTTCCAAAGTTCCGCATAGCCTCAATCCTGTGACGATTGGGTTGACACCGATCTTAGATAGTAGCATTCCTAAATCGCCCTCGAAGACTTCACCCTCCTTCAGAACGGTCACCGTCTTCTGGATGTGTACGCTTCCACCCATGATCTTTGCAGGAATGTTCACTGAGTTGAGTTCTCCAACCACTGGCCCGGGAGCCATACCGGTATCATGCTTCTCAACAACGATATCCTGTGGTGCGACATCACCAGGCTTGGCTGCTCTGCCGGCTTCGGTCTTCTTGAGTTCCTTGAACAACTCGAAACTGTTCATGCTCTCAGTCATGACTAGAGCAGGTTGTACTGCTCCATCGAATAGTTTCTCCAAATCATCTTCTGCATATCCTGATTCTTCCCAGGCTCTACGCATCAAGCGCTTCTTAGCAACCTGAATTCCCATTGAGGGACGCAAGTTTTCACGCATTCCTAGCATTGCACTGGCAGGAACGCCATGAATGTCGATGACTGCGATAGTTCCCTCGCCACTAATCAAATCCTTGAGATCTGAAACTGTGTCCTTCTTCCAAGGTGAAACCTTTGGTATCACAAGATCACCTCCACCTTGTGAGATGGACCCATTGTGGTCTTAACGTATAGAGAACGAATGTTTCCTGCACCGCGCTCCAACTTGTTGGTTACACGGGTCCAGACTGTCATTGCATTATCGATGAGTTCTTCCTGAGATAGGGACAAAGTTCCAATCGCTGCATGGAAGGTGATTCTGTCCCTACTCCTAACAACAACTGTGCTCTGCAGTCCCTTGGCAATCATTCCTGGGTCAACGTTGGGCGGAACTGGACGTGGCATCTTTCCACGAGGTCCTAGAACCACACCGAGATAACGACCGATAAGTCCCATATGAGGAACTTCTGAAAGGAAGTAATCGTACTTCTTTGCGATCTTCTTGGCCTTCATCTTGTCTCCACCCAATTCCTCAATCTGTGTTGGGTCAATGACGGTGATGCCGGCTTCCTTGGCCTTTTGAGCCGCGTCAGCCGTAGCAAACATGGCAATCTTGGTCTCCTTACCACGTCCAGAAGGTAGGCGAACCTCTTCCTGAATACGATTGGCTGGATTCTTCAAATCGACATCCCTGATGGTGAATGCCATGTCGATCGACTCGACAAATGAACGATCAGGTGCTGCCTCAATGGCGGCTTGTATTGCTTGGCTGATATTTTCTTGCATGATAAATCACCTCTGCGGTTAGCGAGGCCGAAACCTCTCCCGCAATCCGTGATGGCTTCAGAAGCGCTCGTCCCAATCTCCTCTTGAGATAACCTCCAATGCCTCCTTTGGCCAAAGTCCGTCGATTTTGACACGCATCGAAACACAAGTTCCGATGACTTCCTTGGTTTGAGCCTTGAGATCAGCACCAGTAAGGTGTCCATCTCCAGCCTTCTGCTTAGCTACCTCGATGGCCTTCTCAAGTGGAAGGTCCTCCTTGGCTGCCTCCATGCTACCATTGCACTTCTGAACACCAAGAGCCTTGATGATCAACTTTGAAGTCCATGGTTGTGGCATGTGCATCTCCTCCTTTACCTACGAACGTGGGCATTCGGCCGACCAGCATTTCCTATTTAATCGCGCCGCGGGGCCTTCAACGACCATTCTTCTGAAAGTTCTTCGTTTCTTCAGATTGGATTTATTCTGAATTTTCAGAAATCATATCTTTGAAATTCCCATGTATTATGCCACTTAATGCTGTCATACTCCAAATTATCAATGGAGGTATACTTTCAGCAATAGTCATCTTTCTAATCTCAGAATCACCGATTTGCCACTCCAATCCCATCGCAATACTAACAATGAACCAGACAAATGTTGGCCCAGCGATAACCGCAGCTAATCTTGCTTGAGCTTGCCCTTCAGTAAAAAAGGCAACATATAGCATTGTAATTGAGGTTAATAACATAAATCCTCCAACCATAATTGCAGTATCATCAGTCCAATCTGTTGGCACTATTGTTCCAACTATTGCATGCGCTAGTGCAGTGATAATCAACCATATTTTCACATTGCAAATTTTCATTAATTGCTCCATTTTAGCACCTTCTTCGAAGTCAATCAATCATGAAGTGGATATAAAATTTATACCACTAGAGTAAACAAATCCTCGATTTAGAAGGATAATTATTCTACACGCTCGATAACACGGACGTGGTCTCCTCTCATGTTGAGAGTCATTGGAATATCAGCCTCATACAGTTCCATTGAGACTTCTTCCTTCGACTCGGTGACATTGACCACACGAGCCTTTTCTCCCTTGAATGCACCACTGATGATCTCGACGATACAACCGACTTCGATTCCGCTGGTAACAGCCTTGGGCTCCAAATATGGCAAGATGTCTCGTAAGGGGGCATCTCCATCTAGTACAGCTTTAGCATTCTTTAGAGGAGTACTCAGAATTGCAGTTCTATTTTTTCTATCCCGACTTCCGGTTCTACCGATGAGTTTCTCAACATGGTGCATTGCACTGCTCTCAACGAAAAGATAACCCCTTAGTCTGCTGGATTGAAGAATAGAAAATACCTCTCCTTGAACACTGAGCAAAGTCTTCGCTCCACTCAATCTAGCTAGCATGTCTTTTGCAACCCTCTGTTCTGCTCCAATACCTGTCTTTACAATGTTGACGAAGGATTTCACGCTGCCATACATATCATGTAACAATTTTTCTGTTCCGTCTTGATCTACATCGTGATAGGCACAATCCAAACTTCTCACATCTCCTGGATCAAACCATGAAGATTCTGCATACATCCCATTCAATTCTACTTCTGAAGTTGTTGTGTTTACAAGATAAGGAGTAATCTCCAAGCGACGACCACCTGGATATGCTGTTCGCTCTTCACCAATTCGTATCACTTTCAAATTCTCAGAATCAATTCCAGTGATTTGACTCACTCTTTCCAATACTGAAGTGCCAACTCCATACACTCCATCCCACAGATTAGGATAGTCAATGTCCGATTCGTCTCGCCTCAGTAACAGTATCTCTTCACCTCGACGCAAAAACACAACGAAAGCACCTTCTTCCTCACGGTCGCCATCACCTAATGGTGAAGGAATATCATGGAGTAATTTGTGATCTGCGAGTTCTCTTGCAGATGCTAATTTTTCACCGCACCATGAGCATTCATACTCAGGCGTTACACCTTCTTGGAATTCATCCAATGCCTCATCATATGGCAATTCCTCCTCTTCTGTGAAGGCCTCGTCCAATTCGTCTAGGGTTTCATCACTCTCATTCACCATCATCACCACCTTTTCCAATATGCACCGATTCATAATGCTCCAACAATGCTGCATCATCTTTGAATGACTCTCCACATCCTTCTACTTCACAAGGATACGAACACATCTCATGATGGAACTCCAAATCTGTCATGTTATCGAACTCAGAATCACAAACTTCGCACTTGAAATTCGTCTCCTCTTCATCCATATTGAATTCAATCAAATCACGACCTCCTTTGACAAGCAACAGGGTCACCGTCGGCTCTTAGCCTTCCGGCCGAACCTACCCCTCCATTTAACCCCGACGGGATGATTAATGGAGGGGAATATTCGGATAATCGTCAACGAATGTTAATATGGCCCCATTTACCGAGGTCTTTCTGTGCAAGCAGCAGATTTACCATACACCGTTCGCAACCTTGCACTAAGCAGTGGAAGTATGGTAGCAGTTCCAACCCAGAGTAAGTTCATTCGTCAGTTGTTTGATGCCATGACATACTTCTTTGGAAGGAGTGACGGTACCTATTCAGATCATTTTCCAACATCTGAAGAATCTCCTAATTTCCCTTT
>CAXRJJ010000045.1:0-4267 GCA_964230945.1 Yoonia sp. | reverse complement strand
TGTCGTCGATACCAGAAGGTCCCGACACCGACTCCAAATCATTCCTCCAACCTATATTCTGGCCGTTATAATTTCCAAGAATCAAATCTGGGTCACCATCATAAT
Source organism: Yoonia sp. (assembly GCA_964230945.1). Classification (GTDB taxonomy): domain Archaea; phylum Thermoplasmatota; class Poseidoniia; order Poseidoniales; family Poseidoniaceae; genus UBA226. The sequence continues at coordinate 4,162 of CAXRJJ010000045.1, read as the reverse complement.
CAGAGTCAAACCATAACATCGCAGTTGAATAATAATTAGAGGGTGTGGACCAAAATAATGTGTAAGATTGTGCAGAGGCATCGAATACATACAACTTGCTTGCAGACCCATAATTACCAATCAGCATGTCAAGGTCTTCATCCCCATCAATATCACCAATATCCATGGAATAGGTGTATTCAGTTGCACCATCATTCCATGAGGCCGAAGATTGCAACATCTGACCACCATTGATGAAAACAAGCGGGCCATCGTTACCATCGGCGGTAGCGAAATCAAGGTCGCCATCACCGTCAACATCTCCCCAGGCTGAATCAGAAGAGTCGCCAATATCTGGAGTAGACCACTCAATAGATGAGCCATATCCTGAACCATCGAAGATGCGAATGTTGTCGCTAGTATCGGTGTTGGATTCCAACATGTCCAAGTCACCGTCCATGTCGACATCGGCTAATCTGACATCCATTGTATCGTCAGATTCAGAACTGTTCCAATCCGCAGAATTGGATAATGCACCTGCGTCATTCAAGAACAACTGATTCACTCCACCATGATTACCAACTACAAGATCCATATCACCGTCAGTATCGACATCACCGATTGCAACCGAACTGGTGGAAAGGTCAGCCGGACTCTGCCACGATGTTGAAGATGAGAATGTCGCTCCAGAATTGAGGTAAAGAGAGACTCTGCCATTGGATACTGCTTCTATGAGATCGAGGTCATTGTCACCATCCATATCCGCCAACTTGACATCCATCACATTCGCACTATGACCGCCTTCCCATGAGATGGATGAACCGAATGATGAACCTGAATTCCTGAACATTACCACTCCTTCAAACAGTACTCCAGCAACTAAGTCGAGGTCGTTGTCTCCATCGACGTCGCCCCAATCAAGACTGGTGAATCTGGAAGAGAATGTCGAGCCACCATACAGGTAAGACCACACTGGAGTTGAGGAAAGTGTTCCCCCTTGATTCCTGAATATCTGAAGTGCTCCTTCGTAATTGGCTACCGCAAGATCCGCATCACCATCCGCATCATAATCTCCCCATGCAATGTCAATTGAAACCAAAGAGTCTGAACTATTCCATGCGGGCGTTGATTCCAAACCATTGCCATGATTGAGGTATACCGCGTTCTTGGCCCCATTATTTCCAATCGCCAAGTCCAGATCTCCATCCTTGTCGATATCCGCCCAATCCGTAGATATCGCTGCTGAACCCTGAGAGTTCACCTTGATTGCAGCGGAGTTGAAGGGAGTTGGGGAAGGGTCTGATACACAATGTGCACTGAAGGCAAGACAAGATTGACCTCTACGGTAATCACCAGCAGGTAAGGCGGGATCCATGATGTGGTCATCATCTGAATTGTTGACTCCATCGCCATCCCAATCATTGTTTGAGACCACATAAGGTTGCTGTGGTTGCCACCAATCTCCGGTTGCCATGTGGTAGCCACCGGCGGAATGGTCTCCAACTGCACGGGAGGAGGTATGTTCCTCAATCACCATCTCCTCTTCCAAGATTGATTTTGCTTGTAATGCCGGAATTGTAACTGCTAATGCCTGCAGAACGAATAGGCACGCCAAGGCAGCGGAAAGGACGCGGCCGCCTCGGAGCATGGGTTGCAACGGGGGCTTTCTGAGGATAAGATTCGCGCTATTGTTCAGATTTCTTTTCATCGTTAAAATACTCTCAATGTCAATCAACTTAAGTGAGCCGAGCGTCAGAACCCGTGAACGTTTTTCGGTCGAACTTGATTCGACCAAGAGACCTAGAGAATTGCACCTCTATCAAGGTCTCTACAAACGATAGTATCACTATCGATGGTTGCGAGAATATCGAGCATCTTGTAATTGAACCCGAGAAAGTTGCACAAAAGCTGAACGTGCTGGGGCCATTTCCCGAGCATCTGACCATTGATGGTAGATTCAAGAAATTGAAACTCGGCGGTTCAATGCACATCAGAGACTGGGAACCGTTTGTCGGAAATTGGAGCCGAGGGTTGATCTGTAACCATCTCAAGCCTATTGACAATACTCCAGACATCATGGTCATGGCATTTCCACAAAGCAATGATGGAGTTCTTAGGATAGGTCCTGAATATTGTGGGAAAACCTTGGCTATTCGCGGTTCATCTACCGTCAGACGAATCATCATTGAACCAGAGAAGCAAATGAATCACATCATCATTCAATCCATGGAATGGCTGGAAGAGGTAGTTCTCAAAGGAAGAGTCACACAATTAGACATCAGCAATACTCCGAACTTGCAACGGCTTACAGGATATGGTCACTATCTCAAAGTCAAGACCAATTCCTATGCCCACACTGCACCTTTGAGTATCAGTGGTTTCTGGCTGAATCTTGAAACCAGACTAGGAAGAGAAGAACGCGCTACTTTCGTTCTCAACGAATCAGATCTCAAGACTTGCGGTGACCTGCAAGGAAGAGTAGTCTATACTCCTGATTACAACATCGCCTGCAAATGGAGTGAAATTCTCGATATTGATATCGAAGAAGCCGTACTTGGAATCGGCCTTGCTGATTTGATTTCACTTTGGAAGGAAAGTGAGAGCAAGGCCAAGGAAATTTTTGATGATTGGTTGGATGATGAGAGGTTCCAAATCGATAGGAAGTACTTCGGTATGAGAATCGCCATGGCCTTGTTACTAGACGGGCGCAAGAAACGTGCTATTAGAGCCAGAAACATTGCCTTAACAGGACTGTCCAGCAATAGATTACTCCCTCTGAAGTTACAGCCATTGGTACAAAGCAGGCGACACTATTTTTCCCAATTTTCACAATCCAGGAGAGACACTGATTGCTGCTTTGCCCCCTATGACATCCTAGATCTTGAATTCCTTTGCAGGTCATTCATGGATGAAGAGATGCCACCTGTATTAGGAAAGCTGAGCGATTGTATGACTGGTACAAAATTTCCACTTGAATGGTTGACGTTAATCGATGCAAATCGCGATCTTGACTTTGGAACTGCAATCTTAGATGTATGCTCTGAATTGATTGAGAAATTGAAATCTAGCAATAATCTCCAACGGTTCCAGTATTCCTATTTGCAAAACGACTATGCTGACATCATTTATTGTCTCGAAAAATTTGAGCTAAATGGAAAAAACAGGAATCTGATCATCGAAATGGCGGATATCATCGAAGAGTCACACATTCCAGAGATGGTCAAGGCTGGATTGTACATCGCACTCATGCAGAAGGATGACCGGCCCGAATTACGCCTATATCTTGCTCGACTATCGAGTTCGATTGACCGTGAAACATACCGTCTAATACACTCATTCAGGATTTCAGGTATTGTCGCCCTGCGTAATCTTGGAATTAAACGATTAGAATATCCATATGAATTGAGAGCCCTAAGGAGATGAAGAAAATGAATGAACAAATAAGTAGATTGCAAACATGCGAAATAAGCGAAGCAAAAGATATCTTGAGCCTGCACCTGAATGCCATTTGGAATAAACCTGAATTGGCAGACAAACTACCTCCGATGATGTTGTGGGGACCGCCCGGGATCGGTAAATCGACTCTGGTCAAGAGTGTGGCTGAAGAAGAAGGGATTGGTTTCATCGATGTCAGACTTGCACAACGAGAACCGGTTGACATACGCGGCCTTCCAGTACCTAGAGAAGACAGACAAGGAATCGATTGGATTGTAGCAAGTGAATGGCCTCGCGAAGGAGTTGAAGGCACGCCTGAGAGAGGAATCATTCTCTTCGATGAATTGACTGCTGCGGACGCAACGCTCCAGGTTGCGGCATACGAGTTCATCCTCGATCGTAAACTTGGAGAATTGTACAAGGTTCCTGACGGCTGGTATATCGTGGCTGCTGGAAACCGCGCCACAGACAATGCAGTAGCGCGCACTATGTCCAGCGCCTTGGCAAACAGATTCCTGCCCCTCGATTTGAGTGCTTCAGCGAGTGATTGGTGTGATTACGCTACTTCAACCAAACACCATCCAGATGTCATTGGATTCATTCGATACAAACCTGGTTTGATTTTGGACATGAATGGTAATCTGGAGAGAGGGTGGCCCAGTCCGCGCGCTTGGTCAAGAGTGAGCGACGAGCTAATTCTCGCGGAAACGGTAGGACTCCCAGAACGTTCACTGGGCCTAATCATAGA
>CAXRJJ010000044.1:0-39418 GCA_964230945.1 Yoonia sp. | reverse complement strand
TCCATCTTCTGTGGCTTTCAGGGTATGGTTGTACAGGGTGCCGTTGTCATCGTTTTTGGCTTGTTCACCACTAGCATTGATGGCAGGTTCAATGCCATAAATCATATTTCCAGAGGTTCCGAGATGGAACAAGAATTCGTCATCAGAATTCTCAAGCACATCTTCGACCACAAATGGATCAGGGCTCATGTCAGGGGCTAGAACCAAATGAGCAAGAGGAACTGTTGCATAGATTAGGGCCAACCAAAGGATGACCAAGATTCCACCTTTGATGATCCATTCTTTCTTTTTCTTAGCCAACCAAATAATGATGGCGGTAAAAACGAAAATCATCGCCAATTCTAGCAAAATCCAACGGCCTTGACTGGCGCCTTCCTTGCCGAAAGCTCGTAATTCATCGGATTGATTGTAGAAAGGTTGCAGCAGCATTCCTAGGCCTATGGTGACCACGAACATGGCCGCCATTCCCAGCATTGAAGCCCACTGTCCCTTCATCGCTTCGAGGACATATTGAAACTCCGACTTACTCTTTACGGAGTCCTTGTTGGGGCTTGCCCCTTCCCCTGACATGCCCATGCCCAGCCAAGACCCACCTTTGATGACTTCTATGCAGCCATGCATAGCATGGCTATGCGAGAACTGAAGGTGAAAGGCCGGCTGTGGCCTAGTATGGTGCGCGATTGGCTACGGGAATTGCGCGCTCGCGGTATGTCCCTAGGACTGGAGAATACACGTGCAGCATTGGAGAGACTTGGACAACCCCAATCATGCGCCCCAGCAATCCATGTCGCCGGTAGTAATGGCAAAGGAACTGCTTGTGCAATCATCAGTGGAGCATTGATTCTCTCTGGTAGAAGAACTGGTACTTTCACCTCTCCGCATTTGGCAAGGGTGGAAGAGAGAGTTCGTATCGATGGAGTTCCTGTTTCCGCCGCTGAATTGGATGAAGCACTTGTACGAATCAGAGAACTTGAGATGGACTTGACCATGTTTGAAGTGACTTGGCTTGCAGCATGTTTGCTGTTCGAGCAGCATGAAGTAGAAATCATGGTTGTGGAAACCGGTTTAGGAGGTAGGCTTGATGCGACGCGTACCTGCAATGCAATCGCATGTTTGGTGACGTCGATATCACTGGAACATACAGAAATCCTAGGAGATAACATAGTGGATATCGCTTTGGAGAAAGCAGCCATTGCCGATGATGGCGCACCTTTGGTAATGAAGCGACTTGAGGAGGGAGTTTTGGAAATCGAAACTAGATATGATGTAGAATGGGTTTCGGTTGAAAACAAAGGATTCCGTGCAGAGGCTGCGGATCTAGCAAGGTCGATTTTGCGTGCTGCAGGAATTGATGATGCAGCCGAATTGGTCAGCGAGGCTGAAGCAAATGTTCGTTGGCCTGCGAGAATGCAGACAGTTGAGTTTGAGAAGCGTGAATTCCTCTTGGATTCGGCACACAACCCGAGCGCTATGCAAAGGCTATGCAAGTCCTTGGAGGATGTAGTAGCTGAACGTCAATGGAGTTTGATATTCGGTTGCTCTCCACAGAAATATCTTGATGCGATGTTAGCACCGCTAAAGGAATTGATCAGCAGATATCCTCCATTGGATGTAGTTTGTACTGAATCTCCAAGTGGGCGCTATCCTGCGATCGATGCAGAATCTATTGGATTTGGAAGAGTAATCAAGGATCCGAATGAGGCTTTGTTGCAAGTTAAGGGCGATTTCATAATCAGTTGCGGGTCACTATATCTCCAAGGAGACCTGATAAGAGCGATGGGTATTGACAGTGATGAGAACCTATCTCTCTTCTAAGACAACTTATCATCGAGAAGATGTTCGCGCAGAGTGGTGATGGACTGAAAGCAAAGCATCTTGAAATTCGTATCGAACAATGCCTCGCTCTAGCCAAGGCCAGCAATTGCCCGCGCCGCAAGTTCGGGGCCTTGTTGGTCGATCCTGATAGGAACGTGGTCCTGATGGATGGTTACAATGGCGGCCCACGCGGTGGAGGCGAATTGTGCGGTGGCGACGTTTGTCTGAGAGATGCCGAGGATGTCAAGTCTGGTACGAGAGTGGAGATTGGCTGCCATCATGCTGAAATGAATCTGATATGCAATTCTGCTGCTAATGGCGTTTCGACCAAAGGCGCCTGGCTATTGGTCACTGGTGAGCCATGTATGATGTGTGCCAAATTGATTCACCATGCTGGAATAACCAAGGTTGTGGTAGTTGATGGTGGCTTTGGAGGAGCAAATGGAGTGGGATATCTAGAGCAACATGGCATCATCATCCAAAGAACAGATGGGCCAAAAGATCCGCGTGGAGACAACCTTTGATTTTCAATTGACAAATCGTTTTTTCCAATTACCAGAATCGTCGAGTTCTAGCGTAGTTCACTTCCGCTAGATGAATCGCCTCTAATAGGCCCTGACGGTCTCCTGGTGCAACACTTCGTAACAAACGGGTGGTGGTGGTCTCACCAATGCCTCGTCCCATCAAGCATAACACCGCTTCAATCCCTCTGCGCTTGATTGCTTCAGCGCAGCGATTCATTCGGTCGATGTCAGCCTTCTCCTTGGAAGCCACCGTTTTCTCAAGCAGATCCTTCAGACCTTCTCGGGCACATGCGAACATGCTACCACGACAACTTGCACAAGACAACTCCACACGTTCGAAACGTGCAACTCTGAATGATTTGATTGTGCGACATCGCAAACAACAGAGAACTGCTCTTTCATTCATCAAACGAGATTCCAGTCGCTCCCTTACTTGCACATTTGACCAATTAGGCATCAATAGGTCTCTTTCTCCCTTGGCTGAAATTCCCAATGTGCCAGGCGGAGTTATTCTAACATCGGTTTGGCCTGATTGAATACTGCGCAGAAGGTCTGCTGCGCCTTCGACATCCATTCTTTCATGGAATAATCTACCCAATACTTCCTGCATTACAACCGTTCCTTTGTAACGACGTAACAATGCGCGCAGGTTGATTTTTCGAGGGTCAACTCCCTTGCGCAGGATTCCGAACACCTTGGCCACCTCGGCAAAACGCCAGCGAACTTGTCTTGAATTTGGAAGGGTGACAGATAGAATTCCTTCGACAGCATCAGGCGGAGTATCATTCAGCCACTGGAGTACTTCTTCGCTGGATAATCCACCCATCTGCAAGGTGATTCGGGTTGCTTCTACCAATATTCTACCCATTTTTCCCGATTTCATTGAAGCCAAAGCCTGCAATAGATGAGCGATGGCTTCGTTGATTCGATTGCCATGACAAGAATTGACCACTATGGCCTCTTCTCTGGATTCAATCGTGATGCAACGGTCAGTGGGTAAGGTGCCCGCACTGTCGAGGTGGCTGAGGACATTTTCCAACAACAACGCGCGGGATACATCGTCGAGGGGATAATCCGAAACATCGAGATTTTCTTGGCAAAAGGTTGCGTATTGGTCGAATTCGTCTTCCGAGGGTTCAACGGCTGCAACGTCTGCAGCCAATAGGTGACGAAGTCTGCCCACTTCTCTGGCGACTGCAGCAGGGGTAGGGGGTAACTCCCCAGACCATACCGGTGCAGTTCCCTGATCGCTGATTGGAGAGACAAGCAGTTCTTCCTGTTCGGGGTCAGCATCGATGACTTGCCATGTCCTTCCTGCCATGACGAAGTGTCGGCGCCTACCATCTTCGTCATCACCACCCGAGTCTAACGATAGGACGAAGGCTTCGTCTACGGAGCCTAGGGACCTTCTTGTGACTGCATCTCTGACGCGATACGATTGGTTGTCTGGAATCATTGAAAGGTGATTGCGAGCGTATTCCCAAGTACGGCTTCCACCGCTGAACCAACCTTTGGAATATCTTGCAGGAATTGGCATTTTCAATTCTTCAAAACCTACTGGAGCAGAAGTTTCTCCTTTGGCAGGACGAGGAGGCTCGTCGGGTAAATTACGATCTTTGCAGAGCAAAAGAGATTCTTGCCACAGCACTTTGTTCCAAGTCCACCAAGGTCGTTGTTCTGCTTGTTCAGATAGATTGAGCAACCAATTGTCCTCTAGGATGCGAGCGACTTCGATGGTGTCTTCTCTGCTCCAATCTTCGAATTGATGAGCTTCGGCGATAATCGAGGTCGCTTCGTCGATAGCAACTACGCCCCAGCATCTTGCCATCTGCACGAGTTGATTGGCAACCACGGAGTATGGCCTTCTTCGCCATTCGATATCTTCGATATCTCCTTGTAAGGCTCTTCGGGCAATTACTGCTGATTCAGCAATATCATCGGCCTCCCAAGAAATAACCCTACCTCTTCCAACTCCCTCTAGATGGTGCTCGGCTCTTCCAACTCTCTGTAGCATACGGTCTACTGAACGCGGACTACGCATCTGTATGACGTGTGCAATGCTACCGACATCGATACCGAGTTCTAGACTACTGGTACAAATCAGTGCGTTGAGTTCACGTTTCCTGAGGTCATCTTCCATCGCCCTGCGTGTTTCACTTGCCAAGCTACCATGATGCACACCTATGCGTAAATGCGGAGAGATGGTCTGCAATCTTTGAGCAACTGTTTCTGCAGCATTGCGGGAATTAACGAATACGAGACACGGGGATTTCTCGGAAATTCGATCGCCAAGTATTCTGAGAGATGCGTGTGCTCTAGGTGACAAACCCAATTCAAAGCCAGCAGCTTCATCCAATGCGTCACTTTGTGCGGTTTGCACTTCAATTTCAGTTCGCCTATCTCCCTCAACAACGATGGGTACGCACCGTGGAGATATCCATTCTGCCACCTTTGTTGGGTTACCAACTGTTGCTGATAGGCCAACCTTCTGAACTTGAGTTCCGCTAAGTCTCTCGAGTCTTGCAAGACCTAGACTCAACTGCCATCCACGTTCACTCGCTGAAAGGTCGTGGACTTCATCGATGACTACTGCTTTGACATTCTGCAACATGCTGACAAGGCGGTGTCCAGAAAACATGACTTGGAAAGTCTCTGGAGTTGTCACTAATACTGTGGGAGGGTTACGAACTTGCTTCTGTCTATCTGATTGTGTAGTATCGCCATGTCTGAGCCCTACGCTAAGTCCTACGCTGTTGGCAATATTATGCAAGCGTCGGTCCACGTCCCTGTTCAAAGCCCTCAACGGAGTAATGTAGAGAATTGATAGTCCCTGCCAACCTTCTTTCAAACATCGGTCTAGTAGTGGCAATACTGCAGCCATGGTTTTGCCTGATCCTGTCGCTGCAACAAGCAAGCCATCGTTGCCTTTGCTCAATGTTTCAACGGATGCAGATTGAATGGGGGTTGGACTCCAACCTGAACTGGAAAGATGTTCTTCCAATTCTTTGGAGTTAAGGCCGAAAGCAGAATGTAGTGACGCGCGACCCCCTCCGTTATGGAACTCTATACCTCTCTCTTTTGAGCCCACCGCCTCAGAACTGAGCAACGGATGAATGATATGTCAAGAGGCTGAGCGCAATTACGTGGACGGAGATTTCGACGAAGACGCCATCGACGATTGGTCGATGCGCACATGGGGTGAAGCCCCTATGGAAATCTTCCTTTGGTCGAGCATAGATAGGCGCCATGAAGTCATGTTGAAATTTTCTAATATGGTTGTCGTAGCACTATTGTTGGAGAATGATTCAGGTGAGTTCTCTAATGAACGTCAGATTTTGATAAGAGTCAACGAATGGAACCCTGGTTCTGTTCAGGCTAATCGAATGGCGGATGGTTCCATCAAGGTGCGATTCAGGAGGCAGGATGTGACTTTGTCTCCAATGATGAGGCCTCATGACGCTCTCTCTTCAATGCTGGAAGAGTGGTTGATGAGTATGCGGGGAGAGCCAGATAGGCACCGAGATAGGACAAAGCGTCTGAAAGCGGTCAAACGGCATCGAGACGCGGTCTCAAGAATGTTGGATCAAGCGAGCATCGAGAAATTGAATGAGGCCTATGACGAGATGGAGGCCAGACTTAGCAGAGCAGAAGATGAACTCGGTGGTAGGGCTTTCGAGGAAGAAACTGCTTAGGCTTGCATTTGTTTCCTTTCCAATTCAAATTCAGCGACCTCAGGGGACCCTTTGATGAAGCGATTCAACAACGGTTCAATGGCTATAGGTATCGCCAGAACCGTTGCAATGCTAAGGAATAACCAACCCCAAGTTGCATTGGGAACCTGCTCTGTTCCCGGCGAATCTCCCCCTGCCAACATCAACTTGACAGTTCCTAGCCACGGTATCTCCGCACCAGCAATTCCGACAAGATGTGAAGAAGAGGCTGGACCAACTGGGGCGCCATCGGAATCGAATAAGCCGCTTGCACCTTGAACGCCGCCTCTGGAAGCGGACCATCCTTGATCTATCGAGCATTTGTTGTTGTCTCCAAGAGTTAGGAAACCGGCTGCTTGCGGCTTCCATGATTCAATTTTGAGAAATGGTTCCAAACCCACTTCGCCGTGATTGAAATTCGTATCTCTTTTGCAGTCGAAATAGCCGGTCATCATGCCATCGAATTGCCAATCAATACTGGTCACGTTGCGCAGACTAGTTCCAGGTACGTCCCAAGTATGAATGCAGATTCCTAACGCTTTGTCATGAACTGCTTCTCCTTCACAAGTGCCGTTAGCGGTCAGCGCACTAGTTTCTGCGGGCACTGCTTCGAGGATTGCGCGATGAATGATTGGAGTTCCTTCTTTTCCATTTTTATTGTAGATGATGACGTCTCCTTCCATTCCATGACTTGAATAGCGATAATGCGGATTGAATGGTTCAGTTGCTTCGGCATAGGTAATGACGTCAGAACTACCCGGAGAGTGGACGAGAACTAGGTCTCCTGCATCGATGGAACCGACTTCACCAGAATCCGCATTATGAACCATGGAATCGGATTCAACAACGACTAGAGGGGGGAGTTGTCCAGTCACTGCCCATAATGAAAGAATGATCATGGAAATCATACTAACCGCGAGAATGATTTCTCGCAATAGGGTCCAGCGCATCGCCATCCCTCAACTCTTTTTCTTGGCTCGCTTGAGTCCGACTTCTATCAAATGTTCATTCAAACGTTCCATGTGCTTGGTTCCCAAGAGGCGAGCCGCTTCTTGAGCTTCAGAACGACGCCGACTGACTTCTGAACGCGCGGTCGTAGCCAAGACATCGTTCAAGAGGTTGAATTGTCCCACATAATGAATGAATTCAGGGCCAATCCAGATGGCTACTAGACCAGCAATAATCAGTAGAACCCAGGATGCAGTAGTATAATCATCCCAGGCTGGCGAACCCCTTAGAATTGCTAATTGAATGATGCATGAAATGATGATGGCAATACAACTCAGGAAGACCGTAGAAAGGATGCGCAGATGTGCATCTTGCTTGCTTTTCCACCAGTTCTTGAGAAAACCCTCTTTCTTCGATGCTCGTCCAGCCATACCAACGCCTCTGACTGTCACGAAGCGTTGGTGTTCATCAATGGTTGTGCGAAAGGAGTAGCCGATAGGTAATTCCGCCCCATAGGGGCGGTGACCGTTTAGGGCATGTTTGAAATGGTTGATTGAGTGGGACCACCTAGGTGATACCATGCGCGCCGGCTTTAGTCTAGTCTTACTGTTTTTGTTTTCTTCACTCTCACCTCTCGTTGCTGCAGCAACAACTGAGACCCAATTCAGCGATGGTACTACCTCGTACACGCAGACCTTCCAATCGCAAGGGAATGCTTCTGCTGGAACCATTGAGATTCCCGTAGGCGCCGAAGTGACTGCGACTGAATTCAATATCAAAGGCGATCCTTCTAGTTCGCAGTGGAGCAATCTTACCAGCAATACTGATTTTGGTGGTAAAGGCACAAGTTCGTGGTCTGGAGCTCCCCCAGGAATGGCCTATGGATATCGCACTAGTGTTGAGGTAAAGAACGACGCAGTACAACTTCAGGGGCAGCCTACATCTGAGGATGTTTACCTGCGTTCAGTAAGCGATGTTGCAAGCAATACTGGACACCACAACACGACTGGTCAATTCGTTGCTAATGGTAATCAGGGCTTCATCGGTTCCTCAAGTACCCCTACCAGTGATTCGGTTTCAGGTGGCTCTTGGTCATACCCGGGTAGTGTAGTCAAAGTGGGCGACCAATATCATGTTTTGATGAGTACTTCGACCAATTCGTATTATTTCCAGAATATCTACCGTTGGAATGCCAGCACCGGTTCTTATGTTGGTGCTGCCACCATTAATTATGGGACCTGCAGTGCGAACTATCTTCGTTATACTCACGATATGGTAATGGATGGAGAGAACACTGTTTGGTCAGTTTCCTACAATTATTATGCAATTTTGAAATGGACAATCAGCGGAAGCACTTGGACTTGTCAACAGCAATGGGTTTTGAGTTATCCAAACATGATTGGCGGAATAGATATCGATGAGTCAACAGGCAAGATGTGGCTGTATATTTATCAGAGTCAGTTCCCGAATTACAATCATTATCTTTGGGAGGTTGACAAGAGTAACCCTAGTAGCGCCAACAGCACCTATCTTTTGGGGCCAAATACCGATTTTTCTGGTACTCCAGCAGGTTTGGTGGTTTCTGAGCCAAGAGTGACCGTGAACTCGTATCAGTCATCATATTCAACGCACCACCATTTCCACTTTGATGGATTATGGACCCAGAGGATTGGAACTCAGACTCTTAGTCAAAAGGGCCATTATGGACTCTCGGACTTTGGTGATGGAACCATTGCCTACACTTGCTTCTATTCTTCCTCATGCAGCGCTCATTCGAGAGATATCCTGTTCAGTGGTTCTGGAAGTCCTACCGACCTTAGGACGCCAACCTCATCTTCGTCTGTGGTCACAGGCGCCACCACAACATTATCCCGTTCGATAAGTGAACTCGATCTTGATGCTGCAGTAGGCTGGATACCCGACAATACTAGTATCGAATACGAAGTGAGTGTCGATGGAGGAACGGTTTGGAAGAAGGTGACTCCAACAGCAACGGCAACTTTCACAAATCCTGGAAACCAATTGAAGTGGCGGGCCTACCTCAATGGTACCACGACTGAAACTCCCATACTCGATTTCTTGGTGCTTGGTTATACTGTCTCTTATGTCAATAACGGATATTTCTACATCAGGTCGAATTACAACACCCTCAAACCTGTGGCAGTAAAAATCGATTGGAATGCTACTACCCCCAGCGGTTCTTCAATGTCGATAGAAGTGCAAACTTCAGGAACCAAAACTTGGTCTGCTAGTGATAATGGAGCAACGAAGACAGTTTCTTCGGCATCTTCCTACGTTTACGTCTATGTTAGGTTGTATTCAGGTTCAAGCAATACGGCATCTCCGACTTTACAGGATATCAGCATAACATTCTACACCAATGCTCCGCAGAATGTGGCGCTCGATGTAGGAGGTGACGGTAGTGACGAATGGAGTCGGACGGGGACCTTCTTGGGAACTACTACTGCTTCTGGTGCCGCCCTTGTCAACGCCTTCAACACCCTGATTCCGAATACAGGTAGTGGGACGGTAAGTATCCCTGTCGATATTTCTTCGGCAAGTGCTGGAATCATGATTATCGAAAGTTTCTCAGTGACCTATATCATGCAAACTGTAAACCTCGCCATTGATGTCAATGGTAGTGAGATTTTGCATGAGCGTAATGAAGCGTATACTGTTACTACAAGGCACGTAATTGGTGAAGATGCCAGCGGAATCGCCGAAGCCAGTCTGAGGTTCCTCGCCTCTCCAGCGGGCTCGGCTCCGACATTGACCTGGATGTTTGGCGACGCTGCACCTACGGAAAATGACCCTGAATCATGGATTTCGGTAGATCCTTCCTCTACTTGGACAGAGAATAATGGGATTTTGGAGATAGAATGGAAGTTCAAGGTCACATCCAACATGCCAGAACAAAACAATGTCCGTTTCAGGACTAATTGCATCGATAGTACAGACCATGAAGCAGTGTTCCTCGACGCTGAAGAATCATTGATTGTGAATCAATCCTATGGTCTTGGATGGATGATGGTCAGAGATAATGAAGGCGCAAAAACATGGGAGGATGTCCCTGATGGAATGTGGGTTGCAGCCGGTGAAGAACTACACTTCCAAGGGCAATTGTGGTTCCACAGTACCATGGATACCCCCAAGGACAATGCCTTCGATATGCGAATCTCTCGAAATGGCTACGTGGATGCTGCATGGAGGGATACTACCAATCAGAATGGAACTTTCTACATCAATGTGGAAATGCCAAATGTAGACATTGAGGAAGGAGTGGAATTTGAGGTCCAGACCTATAATGAACGCGATGCAACGATGGTAATGCCCACCAATGAGAGTTGGCGTAGAACGTTCAAGATCGATGCTACTCCACCTCGCTTCATCACTTCCCTACCTATGGATGGAGAGTATGAGGCGGCAGATGATGAACACCTGATTCAGGTGAAGGTGGAAGATGCTGTGGGAGGTCCTGAAGAATTGACTCTATGGTATTGGGTTGAAGCGGTGAATGACGATAATCGCAACGGCGAAGCAGATGCGGAAGAGTACGTCAGCAAAGTTATGCAGAATAATACCGATGCAGATGTCAAGTGGTTCCGTACTACCATTGACGATTCTCCCAACCCCAATATGGGTAGGGTTTCGTATTATGTGGAAGGAAGTGACCCGGCTGGAAATCTGTTGGCTGAAGATATTCTGGTAGATGATGAGATCTATGCCATTCAGCATGAAGCAGGATTCACTTCAGATTCTGCGACCTTCTTGACAAGAAAGGATTCTGATGCGGTCTTTACCGGACTTAACTGGGTTGGCCATTGGGATGACATGCCGGTGTTTGCAGGTGAAGAGCAAAGCATAGTTCTCGGACTTGTAGATGCCAATACAGTCATTGATTTCGAGGAGATAACCTTGATTTTTGATTTTGAAGGACCTGACCCAGAGAAGGACCGTCAATCCATATCTTACAGTGGTGTGAATGATAGTTGGTGGTCAGATAGCAAATACATTATTCTCGATTCTGATAGTGTTGTAACTCTACAAACTAATTCCTCTGGCTTGCCGTGGATTCACGTCAGGTTCGATTTCCAATTCTCATGGGATTGGCCCGATGAAGAATGGGGGGATCTCGCTCTAGTCTACAAGGAGCGTGGAAATGACGAGCCTACGCGTCTTGAATTCGATGATCACAGTTTCAAGGTGGAGAATGATTTGGTTCTCTCCTCGACAGATTTCAGTGTCATGGATATCCATGAGCCACGCGTAGGGTCTGTTGCAGATGGCAGTAGAGTCCGTGCTGATGATCGCTTGAGTTTCGATGGCAGAATCGTCTATGAGGGCTCCAATGTACCAGCTCCTCGAAATGTAGGTGTGCAGGTAGATGTATTCGATGGAGAGACTGTTTGGAGCGATGGTAGTCTAGGGGATAACGGAGAATACTCGATTGAGGTTCCTTTGGACCATGCAACCTCATTGGCTAGTTCTTCGACTAGAACGTGCTTGATATCGATATCAGGAATTCCCGGAAGGGGAGAAGATATGACTGGAACCAGTGTATCTACTACCTTGAGAATCGATGTGGACCATTCACCATTGAGAGTGACAACCAGAGTCACTCCAGTCAATGTAATCGATATCAGTGCTAAGACAGACCTGACCAAGGTTCCTGTCGAATTCAAGGGTTGGGAAGATTCGGATCTTACCGGTAGTTTGCAAACTGTGAATTGGATAATGAGGGATCACATGAATACCGTCACAATAGGTTCTGGTTCCTCTGAACTTGGAATGCAGCAGAACGGACAAGACATAGTTTGGACAGGAACTGTGGACTTGACTGATGGGGGCAGAATCCAAGCTCGAATGGGAGATATCGTCGGATTCTGGTTGACTGGATATGATGCAGCAGGAAACCCCTTCCTTGAGGTCGGTAACAGTCCTTCCAATCCGGTTCAGGAACTAGTCAGCCTAGATGATGATCACGAACTCGGTTGGATCTATCTCGGTGCTGAAGTTGCAGATCTCAAATTGTCTAGCATCAGCGTCGACGATGACCACGTTAGCCCTGGGGCCAATGTTGAAATCAAAGTGGTGATAATGAATACCGGTGGAGAAGAAAGCCCTCCTTTCTCGGTTTCATTCTTTGCTGGTGTTGAGGACAAGGCCTTTGAGACTAGAGCCATCAACTCACTTGAGCCGGGACAATCGGTTGAATTGACGGTTTTGTGGGAGGCTGAATCTGGAAATGACAGAATCAGAGCAGTCGTCGATCCAGAGAATGTAGTTCTAGAGGTAAACGAGGATGACAACAGCGCTGAACATGGTATTGAAGTCGTCTACGTCTCATACTTCGGTTGGGTTGACAATGTCAGAGAAAAGCCACTTGGATGGATTTTCGCTGCGGTAGGAGTCATGGTTATTTTCACTGCAGTGATTATCAGCAAGCGCACTGCTTTGGAGAGGCATTCATCCATTCTCGATGATGAGTATTACGAGGATGAGGAATATGGTGACGAAGAAGATGAAGAAGAGGATGACTGGAGCGATGATGATTATTGATTCGCGCATGAATCTTTACTTTAATTCATATAACCCCTCATGGTGGTCATTTCATGGCAAGCGATTGGATGAATGTTCCGTGGCTTGACGCGAGAGTACTACTGATTGCCCTTGTCCTATGGATAATCTTGCTCAAGATATGGGAGGGCAAGGGAACTTTGGACAAATGGAATGCCAGCCGCGCCTTAGGATTCATTTTGATGATTCGTACCCATAAAGGGCAGAATGCTCTTGATAGGTTGGCCAAGCCAAAAGCCGCTTGGAGGGCTTATGGAGAATTGTCGCTATGGGTTTGTAGGTTCGCTATGGGTCTAGTTTTGCTGCTCGTTTTGATGACTTTCGTGGTTTCAATTATTTCTCCTCCACAACGCGCCCCACCTAGTGCCTCAGAATTGGTTGCAATTCCTGGATTAAATCCAGTCATCCCACTTGGTTGGGGAGCGATGGCGTTCATTGTTAGTCTAGTCATCCATGAGTATGGGCATGGTTTACAGGCTAGAGCACATGGAATGCGAGTTCGTTCCTTCGGTCTATTACTGCTTGGACCATTGCCACTTGGGGCTTTTGCAGAACCACAAGCAGAGGAATTGACCAAAGCCCCCAGTAGGGAGAGACAACGGCTGTTTGCTGCTGGTCCAGCTACCAATCTTTTTGCAGCGTTGATTTGCATGATTCTTCTAGGGGTAGTAGCATCCCAATTCACCGCTAATGTGCAAGGCGTTCATGCTCAATCAATGGTGGTTGATTCCGGTGCTGATGAAGCAGGTTTGGAACCATATGATTCCATCATTTCAATCAATGGCTCAGCAACCTCGGATCTGAATGCATTTTCTTCAGCAATGGATGGATTACAGCCGAATCAAAGCGTTCCAATGCTCATCAAACGTGCTTCAAATGGGGAAGATGTGTTGTTGAATGTAACTCTAGGTAGCAAATATCAGCATTATCTCGATCTTGGTTGGCAGAAAGAGGACCTCGAAGCCGCAGGAATCGAAGAGAACTCCTCCTTCCTAGGTGTCATTGGATTAAGTGAAGCGACCAATGGTATCGATAGATTGGCAGGCCCTTACCATGCAGATTGGAATGGGAATGCGTTTTCTCGAATCCTCTATTCTCCCGTTCACTTACTTACCATTCTAGTAACTCCTTTCGATTATAGTGGTGTGTCAATTCACCCCTTTGAGGAGAGCAAATTATCAGCTGAAGGGTTCCTTGGAATCGGTACTCTCCTATTCATTGTCAATATGCTGTTTTGGCTGATATGGGTGAATATCCTTCTTGGTTTCACCAATCTGATTCCAATGGTTCCATTCGATGGTGGACATATGTTCAGAGATATGGTTCATGATGGGTTGACCAGATTGAGTAAGTTAGGAAAGAAAGTCAAATTGTGGGGGGGTTGGCATCCGATGAAGATAGAACATGTGGCTGGAAAGGCATCTGTGTACAGTAGTTTCGCGCTGTTATTCATGCTGCTATTCACCATAATCATGCCATACATGATCAACTGATTATTCAGCATCTACTTCGGAAGGTCCATCACCGTCCTCGTGTAATTGAGACAGATCTTCCAACAAAGTGGTCTGGCGGTGCTCTTCACTCCTGCATAGGAGGGCGAGGAAAGAATGCAATGGCATGCCTTGTTCCCAATCGAGAAATGGTCTTCCGGAACGTGCTCTTGGCAAGGCAGGAATTCTGCGTTGTAACATTCGTAATCTTCCAGTCAATGATTTTGTTTCAACTCGGAAGATACGCCAAGAATCACCACGCACTCCTTTCAGTCTATGAGCGTATAATGGCATCAAACCACAGCGTTCACCTTCGAGACGCATTGATTCGTGTTGGTCCCAAGTTCTTCCAGAAAGATACATTTTGCGCTGTTTGTTTGCCTTTACTTCTATGGGGAAGCAAAGATCACCGCGTAGGGCTAGAAGGTCTCCACTTCCTTCCATCCCACTACCTGCAGCTCTGACCACCAAGAACGGCCGATGGACCACTTGCATGGCCTTGGCGGTTTGTAGAGCATCACAAGACCTTGTGACCGCTCTAACTCCATCTTCGCAACCTGCGAGAACGGCTCGCAGTTCTCGCTCGTACGAGATTGCCATCAGGTAGCATCGTTTGGCAACAGAATATTAGGATGATGGGCGGATAATGTGTTTGAAACGCATTTGTGCAGTGAAGATTGAAAGGCCACCACGTACCTCATGTAATTGTGGAACCTCTGGTTGTCAGGACTGCTGATTTCCGTCTTGCTTACCGTTTGTGTGAAGAATTAGGCAGGCGTAAGGTACGCTTTGAGCTGTTTTCTGAGGGACAAAGATTGCCCCATAAGAGAAGTGTGTGGCTGGGTACGCCTGAAGAAGTGTCATTGGCCAAGGAAGGACGCGGCGTTGGCGTCGTTTGCGAGCAGGTTGAATTGGGAGTAGAGAGGGCTATTCAAATGGCACTAGGGCTTTCTTCCACCAAAGTGTTGTCTTTCGGGGTGGACCCTGGGCCAAGGCCAGGAATGGCTTGGTTTGCAGATGGAATTCTAATTGGAACAGCGCAATTGGAGAGAATTGATGATGTAGCAGTGCACATCAATGCCTTGGCAGGAACCTTGGAACACGACAGATTAGTGGTAAGAATTGGAGATGGTGCTCCCACAATGCGCAATCGCATAGTCAACTGTTGTCTTGTTAGGAATTTCGAGGTACAACTGGTCGATGAGCGCAAGACATCGTTTGGAATACGAAGACACGCTCACCATGCTGCAGCAGTTCGAATAGCTCGCAACAAGGGGAGGAGAGTGACTGAGAGAATGCCGGTCAGCCCTACCGATGGAGAATTGCGCGAGATAAAACGTCGTAGTCGTAAACACAGCAATGGCAGATTGACCATCTCAAGTGAATTGGCTAAAGCTGTTGCAGTTGGTAGGTTGACAATGCCTGAGGCCATTGAGAGGCAGAGGCTCAAGAATCGTCGTTGAAATTGTGTTCTCATGTTGGGGCAACATAGATGTCCACCTTCCTTGACGCCTGAACATGCGAGCAACCGCTATGTTGATTGGCACATTGATGCTAATGATGTCAATGTCTGGTTGCTTCGGTAATGAGGAAGTAAAGAAAGTGGAAGTGGTTGAAGTCGTCAAAGACCCTAGAGTCTTTGTAACTAACAAATCTGGAATGCCAGTTGATGAGCTACCCATAGAGATGATTTTCCAATTCAGTGATGTAGGAGAGACTGGTAAGGAACCCAGTATTGGAATAACTTCGAGCGGTTGTATATTTTTCATCGCTATGGAGAAAGTCATGAGGTCTTGCGATCATGGTCAAGCATGGGAAGAGACGCAGGATCCTGTGCAATGTTCACCCACTACTAGCGATCCTTATGGGTGGGTTGACCCAATTACGGATCGCATCTTCAACGTACAGATGATTGGCCTTGAGACATCATGGATTTGTTGGAGTGACGATGATGGCGACTCTTGGTTAGGCAATCCTCACGATTCGGGAACTACTCCAATCAATGACCACATCAAATTGGCGAGCGGTCCTTGGACGAGTGATGGATATGGTGCATTTGGACAATTCACCTCAAGTTTCTATGAAACTGCGGTATACTATTGCTACAACAAATTAGTCGGAATATTCTGCTTCACCAGTTTTGATGGTGGTGCAACCTTTGAGGCGGGGGGACAGATTATCGGTTTGGCAACCACCAACGGTGGCCTACATGGGGCGATTTCAACCGCCCCAGATGGAACTGTATACGTTACTCCTAGAGTAGAGACTCCAACGGTTATTGTTTCCAAGGACAATGGTTTTTCATGGTTCCAGAGAACGATGGGGGAAGATGTTAGTACACCTTATCCTCGAAAGAATTCAGAGGTTTCAACAGATACAGCCTCCAATGCATACCATGTTTGGACAGGTGCAGATGAGGGAGTTTACATGTCCCGTTCTACCGATTCGGGAGAAACTTGGGAGCAAGAGAGCATTCGAATTTCTCCGGTTGAAGTCATTTCATCAGTATTTCCGCAGACTGATGCTGGTGACCCAGGACGGATTGCAGTAATGTATCTTGGAAGTGAAAATTCTGAAATGCTGAATCAATCGGATATCGATGGTAACCCTTGGAATGGCAATGCTCACTATGCCCCTAACAATGTGTCTTACCACCTTTACATCACATACAGCCTCAATGCTTTGGACGATGAACCCATCTTCCATACCAGAAGAGTGACCGATGACCCAGTTCAAATGGGTTCAATCTGTTTGAATTCCGGTGACTGTCGAGATATTGGCGGCTCAAACAGGAATCTTTTGGATTTCAATGACCTTCATATCGATAGAGAAGGGCGCGTATACGTTGCCTTTGCCGATGGTTGTACTGGTCCGTGCGCATCGAGTAACAATTCTACTGCAGAGGATTCCAGAGATGGTAGAGGTTCGGTCTACTATCTTGCTAGAGGCCCAAGTCTATTGGAAGAATTTGGAGATATGGCCGAGTTCTATCCGATTAATGCAACAACTTACGAAGAGTGATCAGTCATTCGTGGTATCTCTACCAGGAAGAGTATCTTCAGTCTCTCGGTAAACAGTTCGCATGTTATTGATGAAATTCTTTTCTTTCACGATGATAGTATAATCCTCAATCTTATTCTTCTCATCGTTTTCAAGCCAGTCGAGAAGAATCTCAAGTGTCATCCTTGCTCCTTCCCTGTGAGGATATGCGAATACGCCCATGGAAATGGGAGGTGCAATGACGGTCTTCACTTTCTTCATGGATTTCAATTCAGCAATCAATGATGCATATGCCTCGCGAATTAATTCTCTTCTTGCTTCGTCTTGGTTTGGACGACGGCAATCAGGACCTACAAGGTGAATAATGTGCTTGAATTTGTCCTTGAGGTCGTACGGTTCAGTTGTAACACAAGTGGTGACGGGACAAGGTGGTAGATTCTTGGTGCGTTGTTCTACCGAGATGTCCTGACATTTCTGGCGCAATTCTTCGCCCGCTGCTTTGTGCACCAAGGCATCCAATCCTTCGCGTCCCGATAGCCGATTGTTTGCCGGGGTCACGAGAACATCTCCTTCCTGCTTATGCAGTTCGCCACCAATGACTCTGAGTGTACCATATCGGCATGTTCTTGCCATGTATAGTTCGACCATCGACCTGCGATGAGGGGCGGGGCTACTTATCCTCATCGCCGAGGTACTCTCCTTGTACACATTCGATGCACGTTCAGTTTGATGTTTTGACAAACCTACAAGCGAAGCCATGATGATTGATTGTTTACACGAACGAAATATGGAGCCGCAGCGCGCCCGTCTAGGTTGCTGCGCGGTACTGTTGATGCTGTTGCTGTGCAGTTGGACGCAAGGCCTGTCCAACTTGAGAAGTATCGAGGAATTGGATTTGACCTCCTCTAGGGATGAAGGTGCTGTTACTTTCAATGATATAGCGGTTCCAGGGGGCTTTGATCAAACCGAATACATGGATTATGACGACGTTGCGGTCTTAATCAATAATCAGAGTGCAGCCAGTAGGACCATCGGTTGGGCATTCATCAATGCGCGAAATATCAGTATGAACAATGTTCTAATCTTCAATAACAGCGATACCCCTACCTCTGAAACTGTCAATCGTAACCAATTCAACACTTACTTTGTCGAACCAATGATGGATTGGTTGAACCAGAGTCAACATCGAAGTAAAGAAATCAACTATCTTGTGACCACAAAAGGAGTTCCTCTCAGAGTGAGTGGAGGAAATAACAAGGTTTCTTTTGATAATGAGATTGCACTTGTCGAAGGGGATTACAAAGCCGGAATCAACCAAGATTGGTGGATTGAGCATAATTATGGGCCATTGAATGGAGGTATTTACGAATCGTTCTCTAGAGAAGAGCATGGATTTTATCTGGTCACCAGATTGACGGGATATACCGTAGAAACTGCCCTTGGCCTTATCGATAAAGCCAACAATTCGCTTGGACAAAGAGGAAACTTCGTTTTGGATTTAGCAAGTAACCGCAATGAGTCCGGATACAAATTTTGGAACGATGACCTCTATGCAGCCAATACCTCTCTGAACGACACCATGGGCTTACCAGTAATTTTCAACCAAAACTCCACCTTCCTAACCAATATCAGTAATGTCATCGCTTACGCATCATGGGGCTCAAATGATGGTGAGTGGAACAGGAATCAATTGAGTAACGGAGGGTTCGACACTTTGGATGAATCATGGTCTAGTGGTTCTAGACATTGGAACGTTTCATCACCATCGGTTTCTGGTGCTGATGGTTTTGAATGGATGTATCAAACAGAAACTAAACAAGGCGGTAACGCTGCTCAGGAAGCCAAGATTTCCTCACAATGTACTCAAGAATCGGGGTATATGCTACAAGGAATGCATGCTGAATATTTCGATAACGAAGGAATCAGTTTCAACACCGCTTCTATGCCTGACCTCATCGATCGAATTCCGGATCACGCCCGCATTGAAAGCAGTCTGGCGTATTCTTCATCTTACAATGCCTATCCTGGTCTCGATGATAGATTCAAGAATAATTGGGGAGCTAGATTCAGCGGCCTAATCGAGATTCCAGAAACAGGGAACTGGACATTCTACCTCAACTCAGATGATGGTTCAGAATTGTGGATTAACGGAGTTAGTGCGATCCAAAATTACGGTTCTCATGGGATGAGGGAATTCTCGTCTAGCATGAATCTGACATCCGGACTGCATGATTTCAAGGTGGAATTCTTCCAAGGTGGAGGGCCTCATGGTCTAATCGTCTCATGGCAAGGACCTAATGTCAGCAAATCCCATATTCCATCAAGCGCATTTTTCGTAGCAAACGATGCAATTCCACAATCTGAGGATTTGATTCACGCTTGGGATTTCGAAGAAGGAGCGGGAAGTCAAAGCAACAACAGTGTTGATGATTCGCACTTTACCTTGTATGGCATGAACTCCAGCAATTGGAGAACCTGTATCGATGGAAATTGTCTGTGGTTCGATGGCGCTGATGATCGTGCAGAAGTTGAGGTGGATGATTGGACTGGCGACTTTTCCATCAGCCAGTGGGTATGGGCCAACTCGACAAATCAAACTACGTATGCATCTACCTTTGCAATAGACGACAACGCTGGTTCCAATGGATCATTCCAGCATATGATCTCTGGCGGAGTATGGAAGTTTCACAATAACCAAACCAAAGATTTCGGTGCTGTGGAGGCACAGAAATGGACGCATCTAGTTTCAGTCTTTGAAGCGGGTGAAGTAAGACAATACATGGATGGAGTATTGGTCCAAAGCAATGTTTTTTCTAATGGTTCAATCAATAATTTTGATTTGTATAAATTAGGAGTAAACAGGGCAGGTAATTCATTCTTTGAAGGTATGATCGACAAGGTTCTGATTTGGAATACCTCGCTTTCAAATGCCTCGGTTACCGTGTTGAATAGAGACATTGTCAACAACTGCTCCGCATATTCGGGTAGTGGTCAAGGCGTTGCATATCTTGAGACAATACATGATGTTCCAGAGGATTTCACAGACCACGCTTGGAATATCTACGTCTATGGTAGAAGAGCAGGAGACGTATATGGAGAGTATTCTATCGAGGTTTCATCTTTGGATTCAGATGGAAACGTATTCCATACTAATACCTCATCAAATCAGGCCTTTACAGCAACATCTTGGAGTTCAACCAGCATGAGATTCCGCCCTCATGCTGATGCTACATCTTTACGAATTAGAGTAATGTTGGATATTGTTTCGACTTCTAGCGATGGGTCCTTATTCATCGATTCCGCAGTATTGCGAATAATTCGCCCACACATGGGGTGGGAGAATGGTTCGATAGCCGAAACAGCAGTTAGTACGGGGGCTCGCTCATTCAATTGGGGTACAACTTACGGGCAATCCTTGGTCGCCGATTTACTAGAAGATGGAGTTTCAGGAGTCAAAGGCTACGTGTATGAGCCCTACTTGACGGCTGTTGCATACCCTAGTGTAATGACTACTGCTTATGCTAATGGATATACTTGGGCTGAATCGATTTACATGGCAAATCCCTTGATGAGTTGGATGGGGGTTGCAGTGGGTGATCCCAAAATGGCAGCTTTTGCTGACATCCTTCATGACGTGAATATCAGTGATATAACGGCTAATGGAACTCCAACAAAGAACCGTACATCCGTACTAGAAGTATTGATTGAGAACCTTGCTCCAAGTGCGGGAGTTGGTGTGTTAGAGGTTAGGGAAAGGCAAGGTAATGCATTGGTAGGTATGGCCAACCTCACTTTACCAGCGGGAGATCAGCCTGGTAGCAGAACTTTGGTACAGGTGAATATCATGCCACAACGAACTGGATTCACAGAATTCGTGGTTAAATGGGTCAATGCAAGTGGTTACAATGAGAGAATCAAGAATAATAACGTCATGATCATTAATCTCTTGGTCAATGAGGCACCATCGGTTACTGATGCATATTGTCAAAGTGACATCATTTACCGAGGAAGTAGTTTCACTTGTAGTGTACAAGCTGAGGACGATCGAGAAGTGGTTGCAGTGCAAATCGGTTGGCGTATTCAGGATGGGGAGGGAAACTGGTCTGAAGCAACAATGGTATCTGCTGGAAGCAGTGACAACTCAACTTGGTGGACAGGTGTATCGATTCCTTCAAATGCATCTTTAGGTGAATTGGAATTGATTGTTATTGCGTTGGATGATCAGGGCTATGATTCTGGTTTGTTGAGATTTACCAATGTAACTCAGGTTATCGATGCAGTGGCAAATTGGTATGGTCCCCATATTGAGGGCATAGATGCGGATGATTGGTCTGGTATCGGTCAGTTATCGTTCAACGCAAATGGTTTGATGAGGGCTGCAATATCGCAAATCAAAGCATGTGTTCTCGATGCTGATCATGATTTTGAGAATCAACAGCCGATATTCTACAGTACTTCAGGAACCATTGGGAATACTAGTATGGAAGAGACCAACACTCCAGACCTTACATGCTATGTTACGAATTTATCAGTACCATCTGGAGGAGATTTGTCGGCGATTGAAATCGGATTCATATTGGAAGATGGTTCGTCCATGTACCGTAATGTGATTCCTGGAGATGAAGTGCCAGTTCCTGCATTGGAATTACGTGATTCGAATAACCAGAGTCTGGATTTCGCCAGCGGTTCTGTAGGGGAATCTATCTGGGTAGAATTGAATGATCGAGATGATCCATTGAGTAGTGCTTATGGAGATTTGAAAGTCAGATGGCCTGGACATGTGGAAAGGATTGCTTCCGTAGATATTCCACAGGGGGAGGCAGGGGTTTTGGTAGAATTACCATATCCACAAGATTCGCTGGAATTAGGAGATATAGAGGTTGAACTTTCTTTGCGTGCTGCACATTCTGCGCAGGTGGAATTTAGTGAAACATGGCCGGTTCTTTTGACCTCACCCGTTGGTCTTGGGATTGAATTATGTGATATGGAAGGGGAATCCATTGATGGCCTTGTTCGCGGTCATCAATCGATTGCAACATTGTATGTACAGAGTCACCGGCCTGCTGCCAATACTTTTGCGAGTTTGAGTCAAAGTGGTTGGTCGGTTTCCCCGACGCCTTTACAGAATGATGATCACTCAGGAAAGTGCCTGGATGAAATAGAGAATGCAACGTATATTGAGAGATTCAGAGTCATTGCAGATTCTTCTTTTGTTGAAGGAGAAGTGACTTTGACAATCACCTTCAATGATATTGATGGATTGATGGTCAGGGAATCGGTTGAATTGAACGTTGTTCGTTCACGGCCTGAAGTCAACATCTCTGCTCCTGAATCTGTTCTGGTTGGTGAAAAATTGAGGGTTGAAGTAATGGTCAAGGATTTAGATGGTGTTCAAGGTACACAATGCACTTTCACTCTGAAGGACCGAGAATCAAGAGAGGTATTTTCTCACAGTATGTTGATTGAGGTTCAGGATGAGATGTATGGAAGTACCACTTTTTCTTACCCTACTCCGGCTAAAAATAGCAGCGTCAATCAACCTCCTTGGCAGGTCTCAGTAGCCTGTACGGATAGTGATGGAGATAGTAGCGAAGCAATCCTGAATCATACTGTGGGTGCTGAATTCCCACCTCCTTGTACTGAGGATTGTGAAGAAAAAGATGCTTCAAATGAACAGAAGGCATCTACAGGGTTCAGTAGCCAAGAGACATTGATGGCTTCAGTTGCTGGAGTTTTGATTTTGTTGGCTGTACTTTCATTCCTGTTTTTGCGAAAGCGGAAGGAGGAGGAAATCATAGATCCTTGGTCTCAACGAGATGATTCTCAGAGCATGGTGAGTCAAGAAGAGATTGTGGAGCATCAGAATATTCTGCAAGAAGAGGCTGAAGTTGAGCCCAGCGAGTTCTCCGATGTCTTGGCTGATATTATCTGATACAAACCGCAAGGGTATTCATGGAGAATGGACTCGGGCGGTATGAGCGTCATGGCCACAGGATATGTTCTAATCAATGCCAAGCCAGGAATGGAGTTTCAAGCCTTTCAGGCAATCAAAGAAATGGATCATGTAGTTGATGCAACCATTCTCTTTGGAGATTATGATCTTCTAATCAAGATAGTTGCCGAGGACATGGGAATCATCGCTCGTACTGTAGTCGATAAAATCAGACAGGTAGAGGGCGTTTCAGACACCAAGACTCTGGCTGGGGCCGAGTTCTGAGAGTGGTAAATTTAGTCATAGTTACTGTTTAGCGATAGATAGTAACCTTGTTATTATTTGGCATAATATTCTATTATCCTACAATTTTCCGGTAACCGTTGTACTGCGAAACATCCGACAAAACTGCTCTCGAATCGCTGTATTGACCCCCATATGTGGCGCAGTAACACGGTTTTTTGTAGAAAGGTTTATGCCTTTAACTTCAAGGACGGCGATTTGGAGGTTGAAACCTTATGGCAGATAAGAAGTATTTCGTCCTAATGAAGGGCGGACAAGACACAGGCCAGGTCTTTGCCAGTCGCCAACCACGTGGCGCTGCGCTAAAGGCTGCTACCCGAGACCACACGGACATCAGGCTACGCGAGCGCGGAACCAAGAGAGTCCATGTGTTCAAGGGCTGGACCGAGATGGTAGACAAGCCGGCAAATGGACCGGCTTGGCTCCCTGACAAGGTCAAGAAGGCTAATGTGAAGAAGGTCGGCATCGAGCACCTCTGAGTGCAGATGGATGATCTAGGATCACAGGTTCGATACGGGTATAGCTACGCCCGCAAATCCCGCCGTCCAGAGCGAAAGTTCTGGGCGGCTTTTTTTTCGTTACAAAAATCCGTATGAGCGGATGGCTGCCAATATTCAATCAATACATGCTTGAATCGGAACGTGCACGTTCACGTCTCGCCTTTTCAGCCAATGAGTCATCGAAGGCAAGGAAATCCAAGGCCATGAATGCTTCTTCATTTCCTGCCGCTTGTAGGGCGAGATTTTCTTCCAATAATTCTGCGACACTGAGGTAGGTTGGTTGAGATCCATTCTGAAGTTGATATTGATGCCCTGGTAGAACTAACCATTCCGATGGGATTTCGTTCAAGACATTTTTCAGATGAATAAGGCTTTGATGCATTTTGCTGAAGTTTCCTCCGAATAAGTCCGCTCTTCCACAGCGTCCAAGAAAAAGGCAGTCCCCACTGATGACTACACCATTTCCAATGATGGTGACATGTCCAGGAGTGTGCCCCGGTGTGCAGTGAATTTCAAACTCTAGTTCTCCCATTTGAAATGGAATATGCGTATATTCTGCATGATTCCAACGGTCTGTATCGGGTCCCTTCCAACCTCGCTGTGATTCTAACTCATGGACCCAAATGCGAAGGCCTGCTTCATGCAGATTGCTAACCCCTCTGGAATGGTCCCAGTGACTATGCGTCAAAACAGCCGAACCGAGTTTCCATCCATTTTCTGTGCAGATGTCTTGCCAATACTTTGCAGACCAAGGATCGACGATACAGGCCTGACCCGTTTTTTCACAGACTAGGAGGTGATTCAGATTGTCCCATTCGCCCAACTGCGCCTGTAAAACGGTTAATCCATCACCTGCTAAGAGGGTCTTGGCCATGGTGGTCAGAGGCGGCTTTAGACCATCAATCAACCGCTTGGCCCCTATGGGGCCACAAATGCTCTGTACCGTAACCCTTCAAGAGTAGCAGGTGTGCTCAGGGGGGTGATGAGTGCTGACGCGAGGCGGTCTAGGCCTTGGGCCCTGCTTCTAATCAGCCTCTTCCTTCTTCCAGTTCTGGCTACTGCGCAAGGAGAGGAAGGAGTACTGCAATTGCAGGTAGAAATTGACTTGCCAGACAAGGGATATCTGGTGGCTGGAGACAATTTCTCATTTAGCACTACCATGTTGAATACAGGAGATTCAACCGTATCGTTCAACACCAATCCTTCTTGTCCAATATCCTTCTCACTGCTCAAGCAAGAAGTTGTATTGTATGATTCGTATCTAGAAGATGGTTGCAGGGAACAGAGTAGAGGTGCGGAGATCGAGGCATTCCAGACTATTGATTTTGGAGAGATAAGCCACAGCCTTGCAGAGGTTCCTGAGGCTGGACAAATCGAATTACGCATATCTATTCCTTCAAGTGATTTGAGCACCAGTGTATTCCTCGATGTACAGAAGCAATACCCAGTTCCAGAGAGTCTGATGCTTGAGGCGCTTCTTGCTGAAACGCCTAGTGGAGATGGAGTCTATGATGAAGTGGAATCTCTCGAGGTATTGCTCAGATACGTCAACAATGGTTCACAGACCATCGAGTTTCCAGAGAATGCTGATTGCAGGTTGAGCCTGCAGATTCAAGGCATGAATGGTCAATTGACCGAATTCCCGTGCGATGGAGGGTTAACGAGTATGCGTGGCTATTCGATCGTTGATATTGGATGGATCAGTTTGAATCCAGAGCTGTTGGATGGGCAGCATGAATTGAAGATTGGACTTCCTGCTCAAGATGATTTGGATTCGACCTTGAATTTTGATTACAGCAATTTGGATATTTCAAGTTCAGAACAATTGAGCGTTTCAATTCAAACCGATGAAGAGGAGTACAGTTCTGGAGATACAATGACCCTTTCAGCTACGATACATAACGATGGTGTTGAAGATGCTGAATTGTCATTTTCTTCGACCTGCAGGGCTGAGATTTATGTCCTCAATCAAGATGCTCAAGTGGTTTATGACACACGAGATCTCAGAGATTGCCCTGAGATAGATGTTGATCATTTGATCGTTGCAGGAGATTCCTTGACCATCGATCATGCGGATTGGTCCTTTTACGACCGACAGGGTTGCGAACTTGAATCTGGAACCTATCGAATGGTAGTCGATGTACCAGAATTTGACGTTCGTGGCTATTCATCGTTCACTTTCATGAGCGATGGGGCCGCAGTTGATTGTCAAGATGAAGGAGCGATTGTTCTGAGTATTGGTGAATTGGAAGAGACGGAACAGGGTGAATTGAATTTCTCCACTACTCTTTCAGGTATTGATAATGGGGAGTTGCGCTGGGCTCAGCCTTGTCGATTGACTACCGACCTTTACGATCAGGAAACAGGTTGGCCAGTAATGCAATTCACTCAATCCTGTGGAGAAGAAATAGGTCTGCGCCAAAGGCTGTTAGATACGCAGAGTTTGGTTTACGATGATTTGTCGATGATGATGGTTGATCAGAATATGGAATCACTTTCTGATGGAACCTATCGTTTGGAAGTCAGTACTAATTCATGGCCATCGAGTTCCAGCCAGTTAATCTTTGAATGGCCATTGGTGGAAGAACAGAACGAGGAAGATGAAGAAGCAAATGATGTGCCAGAAGAGGTTAGCGAACAGGATTCTGGAGTTATTGTGCATGGATATTGGCAGTATGTCACCACCGACATGGGTGGTTGTTGGTTATTCACCGACATGGCAGGAAGAGAGAGTGTACTGGCTGATTCAAGTGCTATGGGAGTACAATGGATGCCTAGTGCTGAACTAGCCGGTAATTACAGTCTAGTTATTCTTGAGGAAAGCCATCCAAGTTGTGTGCAGTATGCAAGTTCGTTCATTCTCCTATCCATCGAGGATGAGTATGTAGTCCAAAGCGATGAGGCTAACGTAGAGCCGATTCTGGTTGAGGAACCAGTGGGAATTATCGAGGAATATGGCGCAGATGTCTTGACCGGAGTAGCAGCAGTCAGTATGATTGCTGTACTGATAGGATTCATCACAACGCACGAAGGAATACGTCTACCACTGACTGGTTTGAGTTTGGGCCTTCTAGGACTGATTGGACGCACACATGAGACCAATGATGGTAAGTTCCAGCGTGGGCGCTTGATGGGATACTTGACCGCTAATCCAGGTTGTCACTTCAGAGCATTGTTAGGTGCCCTGCAAATGAGTAATGGCCAGTTAACTCATCACATCAAGGTCTTAGAGGACGAAGAAAGAATCTGGAGACGTCCAGACGGTCGATTGATGCGGTTCTATCCATCTAACATTTCCATAGCTACGCCTGATGATGAGTTGCCTATTCCACCTCTCTCTCCAGATCCAAACAGCCTTCAGGGCAAGATTCTGAAGTTGCTTGATGATGATGGACAGTTGGGCACTTATCCAACTCAGTCTGACTTGGCAATCCGTCTTGAAAAGAGCCAGCAATTGGTTAGCCATCATCTGAGGACTCTGCAGAAGTTCGGGCTAGTCGAGAGGAAGAAGTTTGGAATGCGCAACCGTTACAAGTTGACAAGAGAGGCTTTGTTCCTGCTAGAATCGAATGACCTCTGAACATTCATGTCTTCAGAGTAGTATTCAAATCAAGACCCAATGTCGCGCATCCATCATGGCTTACAAACCTCAGGATTCTGAGCCAGTATGGCAATCTCTTTGGGAAGAGAAAGGGGTATTCAAGAGTGAAGCCTCGCCAGGAACCAAGAAATTCTACTGTCTAGAAATGTACCCTTACCCAAGCGGTAAGATGCATATGGGCCATGTCAGGAATTACAGCATCGGAGATGCGGTAGCACGCTACAAGAGAGCGATGGGATTCAATGTAATCTACCCGATTGGTTTCGATTCATTCGGAATGCCTGCAGAAAATGCGGCGATTGCTGAAGGAGGCCATCCTCGAGAAATCACGGAGCGAAATATGGCCAGTATTACCGCACAGATCAAGCGAATGGGCTTCTCCTACGATTGGGACCGTCAAGTAAAAAGTCACGATGAGGGGTACTACCGATGGAATCAATGGGCTTTCCTAAAATTTCTCGAAAAGGGGTTGGCATATCGAGAGCATGCTCCGGTGAATTGGTGCGAGGATTGTACCACAGTTCTTGCTAATGAACAAGTCAAGAATGGTCGTTGCTGGCGTTGTGGTTCTGAAGTGATTCAGAAGGATATGTCGCAGTGGTTTCTGAGAATAACAGATTACGCTGATGAGTTGCTGTCCGGCCTTGAAGAGATTGATTTTCCCGAGAATGTCAGACTTCTACAGCAAGATTGGATCGGTCGTTCCGAAGGTGCGGAAATTGTCTTTGGCGTTGAAGGGATGCCCGATGAAGAAATCCGCGTTTTTACCACTCGGCCGGATACTCTGTTTGGTGCAACATTCGTAACTCTAGCACCAGAACATCCACTTTGCGAGTCTTTGGTCGCAGGCAGTGAACACGAATCTGCTTGGAGGGAACTCCATGACGAGGTCACTAGAATGAGTGACTTCGATCGAGAGAAGGTGTTGAAGGAAAAGAAGGGAGTATTCCTTGGAAGGTATGCTTTACACCCATTAACTGGGGAGAAAGTGCCGATATGGGCTGGAAATTTCGTCATTGCATCTTATGGAACCGGTGCAGTCATGGCGGTACCTGCCCATGATGAGAGGGATTTTCAATTCGCAAGCCGATATGGAATTCCAATTCAAAAAGTGCTCTTGGCAAGTGAAGAAGAAGACCCTGAGGAGGAACTTGAGGCTGCATTCACAGGACTTGGTTGGATGGTCAATTCAGGCCGAGATGGCTTTGATGGCCTACATGGGGATGATGCAAAGAGGGCGATAATCGATGCTCTAGAATCTGAAGATAAGGGTAAGGGCACCGTGCAATGGAAACTGCGTCCTTGGCTAATCTCGAGGCAGAGGTACTGGGGCACTCCAATCCCAATCATTCACTGTGATACCTGCGGTCCAGTTCCAGTTCCAGAATCAGATTTGCCGGTCAAACTGCCTGACGACGTTTCGTTCAGCGGCCACGGTAATCCCTTGGCAACATCAGAATCATTCTGCAATGTTGACTGCCCATCTTGTGGGTCTAAAGCTAGAAGAGAGACGGATACGATGGATACCTTTGTCGATTCATCCTGGTACTTCATGCGATATACCGATGCGAAGAATGACTCCGCATGCTTCTCCAAGGATAAAGCGGATTATTGGATGAATGTCGATTTCTATTGTGGTGGTATTGAACATGCTCAGATGCATCTTATCTATGCTAGATTCTGGACCAAAGCGCTCAGAGATATTGGAGTTATTTCAGTAGATGAGCCATTCCAAACTTTGCTTTGTCAAGGGATGGTCAACGCTCCTGCCCCATGGTGCGATTCATGTACTGTAACTTTGAAGGTCGAGCATAGAGGTTCATCTTGCCCTCATTGTGGGGGTGAATTGAGCGAGCGCAGTGCCAAGATGAGTAAGAGTCTAGGTAACACCGTAAGCCCTGAAGAGATGATTGAGAAGTTCGGCGCTGATACAGTGCGCCTGTTCATCCTCTTTGCTGCACAGCCAACCGCTGGCATGGATTGGTCAGATACTGCAGTTGAAGCCAATCATCGTCAAGTCAGTCAACTGTTTGACATCCCAGCTACGGTTCTTAGTTGGGACGGTGCGGAGTCAACGATGGATGAATGGATGAAAGCACGTGTTGTGCAACGTCGTCAAGAATGGAAGCAAGCGATGGATAATTACGACCTTCGTAGAGCCGTAGAAATTTCTCACTTCGACTTGATCAAGGACTTGAATTGGTATCTTCGACGAGGAGGAAACAACCCTAATCTTGGCCGCTGGTTACTAGAAAGGTGGGCAGAAATGTTGCAACTTGCTACACCCCATTTGGCAGAATATTGGTGGGAGCAACTAGGTAATCAGAACTTGATTTCAAGTCATATTGTAGAGGAATTGGGAGAAGTTGACGAATCCGGTCAACGTGCATTGGATGGGGAAACTTTCCTCAGGATGGTTCTTGATGATGCTAGAGAAAGAAAACATCTCGCGATGAGACATCTTGAGACACCACCTTCTCGACTCGTACTGCAGACTGCTCATGATTGGAAGAACGATCTCGCAATCTCTGGAATCAGATATCAGCAAGATGGCGGAGATATCAAGCGATTCCAAAAAGTCCTCGAGACAAAGCCCTACGCGCAAGGAGATATGCGTGGTGAAGTAATTACAACATGGCGAAAGAGAATGCTGCCAATGGTCTTCAAATGGTCACCTATCCACAAAGGGCTTCTATTGAATGAAATCGACGAAACCTCAGTAATCAATGCTGCCAAAGATTTCATCGCCAAAGAATTGGAACTACAGACAGTAGATTGTTGGCAAGCAGGATCCGGTGAAGATGTAGGTGGAAAAGCCGCTACGGCATTCCCACTTAAGCCGTCCATCCTGTACGAATGATAACAAAGGAATATCAACCAATGTCTTTGTCATCTATACATGCGTCCTCATGCGATTGTATTGATAATCGGAGGAATGGCTTCATTGGCCGGAATTATCGCGTTTGTCTTTGGAATCGCTCAGATAGGTGATTTGGAAGAGGACTGGAATGATTTTGCCATAGAAGGCAAGGAAAATGGAAATATCACAATTGAAGATGTAGAGGGCGACGGAGATTTAGGCGTGACCTTTTGGGTAAAAGGCGTCTATGAAGACCTAGATCAAAATGGTCTTTGGGACGTATGCGACAACACTAATGTAACAGTAACTGCCAATCCAGAAATCATTGAAACTTGGGCAGAAGGTGCTGAGCGTCTAGATGGTGAATTCTATTTTGAAGGAAATTATGAACAATACGGAAACACAAGTAATTGTGATGCTGTATCACTTAACAAAGAGATTTCAAGAAGCGACAAAGGTCTTGTCAAAATTGGTCGTGCCTGTTATGGTTGTACTGCAGGAACTTTTGCATTTGAAGCAAATCAGAGTGTTTGGGTGACTTATGATGACGAAGTGTTACGCCAAATAGGAGAAGAAGCGTTGGCTGTTGGGATTGGATTCGCAGTTGGTTGTGGCAGCCTAGGTTGCGGCATTTTGCTTCTGATAATCGGGGCAATTCTTGCCTTCACAAAGAAGGATCAGGTGCAACTTGCCGGTTCGATGCACATGGTGGATGGAACTGGAGCCATGGTGGTTCAAGTTCCTGGCCAAGCAATTCCTACAATCGGTCAGGTCCAAGTTCAACAGCCTGAAATCGCGCAGTCTGAGGGTCCTACATTGACTCCTGATTCAGAATAGACATGAGCAGCCGGTACCCATTGAGTCATGGAATGAACTGAGACAACTCATTCTTCTTCGAGAATTTTCTCTACTTCTTCGCCAGCACCGAACAAGGATGCAACAAGAGCAGAGATCCATCCAACCATTGATTGATTCAGTAGCCTATTGTAAATCAAACCTTGCAAAGAAATCAGAAGCTCCAATCTCCCGGACTTTACCGTTGGCCTTAGCCGTAAATCGTCCATCAAGTCTGGTTGAAATATGTCCTGCTAGAACCTTGGTTGCCAACATGGCAGCGGTGAATTCTGTTAGAGGGCTGTCCTTTCCCGGGACTATCTCATTGACATCTGCTGAGAGGACTTGTGCCTTGGTATTGGAGAACAGGGCTTCGATAGTCTCTACCGCATGCCACATCGATAATCCACCAGGTACAGGAGTTCCAGTATCGGGAACCAAAGACCCATCCATGCCATCTATGTCAATGCTCAGATGTACTGGTCCTTGTATCTCGCTAAGCGCCTTAAGCCAATCTTGCCAAGCGGCTTGTCCGGCACAAGGACTCATGACATCGCTGGCGAACCATGTGTTGATTCGTTCATCCGTGGCGATTTTCTCGGCTTCTTCTCGTGAGTAGGCTCTGATTCCCAGTTGCAACAATTTACCCACTCCGAGGTCAAGCGATCTTGCAGCCGCACAAGCATGCGACCATTTCTCCCCATCGAGTTCTTCACGCAGGTCTGCATGAGCATCTATCTGTACCAGTGTCAACTCATTGAGGGGCGTGTGTTGCGCAGCCATGATTGCTGGAAGGATGCCATGCTCCCCTCCGAGTACAAGAGGAAAACAATCGCCAGAGAACCATGGTTTGAGGTATGCAGTCATTGAATCGAGTTGTTCCAACAGAGTATTTCCTTGCTCATCCCATGCTTCTGCCGTATGTATTGCTACTCCTGCCGGCAGGTCTTCTGGTAGTGATGGATCGTACAATTCGACTTGCCCTGATGCCTTGATACAGGCTATTGGGCCATCCTTTGTTCCTTGTCCATAAGAGGTGGTCAATTCGTAAGGTAGAGAGAGGATGACAACTTCGGCATCAGTAGATTCCTCTGGAAGTCCGAGGAAGTTCCCTTCGACGAAGTCGGCCGTCATCGTTTCGCCGCAAAGTTGACTAAAATTAAGCCCTTTCAACAACAAAACAGCGAAAATAGTGTTTTTTCATCGCATACTTGATATAGCACCGTGTACAGAATAAAATACTGCGCAGCGATGACTGATTACTCAGACCATAGAGCCGGCGCACGGGTGGAAAAAGTATGGGAATGTCACTACACGAGTTGACTGAAGCTATCAGGCAACACATAGATTCGGAGATGGAAGCAGACGTTGCATCAGGTATGGCCGAGCACGCTCTTGGCTTCTTTGGATTCTATGAGAGAATCATCGATAACGCTCTAGAGCCAACTGATCGCAACTTGTTTTACATGTTCCAAGATTACGATCTTTTGACTACTGAATCTGAAGAAACTACTCTTTGGGATGGTCGTGAGTGGAGAATACACTATTGGCGCTTCAAGCCGGAACTACGCGAGAAGGTGCTTTCCTACATGGATAGTACCAAAGAAGAAGTAGAAATTGATCCATTCTCAGATATCTACGGTGAAATCGGTGAAATGGTATGGAATCGTGATGATGATATGCCTTCCAACCCGAATGCATTCACCAATGATAGATGGTGAGTTTCGCAATACGCGAAATATGCCTGTATTGTGCAGGGAACGCACGCATAACCGAACGTGTTGAATAGGTCGCTTCCATGTCATCAAATGTGCAAAGGCCTCAGCTCAGTATGCTCATAGCGGCTTTGTTCCTATGTGTGACAATAGCCCCTGTTGTTACTGCAGATTCTCATGTTCCTAACCATTCGATAGTAGTTGATTGGGGGGCAGATGAGGAGTTCAACCAGGTGCATTCATACCGTTTCGTCTTCGATAATGCCCTCAATTCAACATCTTCAGAATTCAGTGCCAGTGCTGTTCACAGCAGTTCGGAGGGTAGTATTCTAAGCAGTTTGAATCAGACCTCCTCCGAGATGCAATTCATCGATGACAGAACTTTACGCATGGAGATGCCTGATGTCCTCAGTTTTGGAGATACTGTCAGTATTGCGACTTATTGGGATGGGGTTGCCAGTGGTCTAGAAAGAGAAGTTCAGGCAACTGTTTGGAATCAACCTCTTGCTGATCATTCGGTTACTATCTCTACCGATTGGAACTTGAATCACAGTTATGATGATGAAAATGGTTCTCAATACTACTTGCTTGAGTTTGGAGGAAGAGGCTGGCAGGAGAGACAGGGAGATGTGCTGAACGCTTGGGAATTAGGCGATGGCATGGTCACCATCAATGAGGTTAGTGAGAATGATAGCACTTGGTTGAATTTGACGCTTGAGGAGATTTGGCGCAATGAAACAACCGTCGATGGAGTGTTGCAATCGCAATTCTTCAATGCTAGAGGCTGGGGCAGTATGGTGGTTGAATTCTCGGATGCTGATATGGACAACATGCGGGTCGTAGTCGCAGTAACCAGCGCTCAGTTCAATCGCAGTACCGTTGATGGAGTCATTTCAGAAGGGGCTACCATAGAGGCAAGTGGTCAATTAAATGCGACTAATCAGGATGAAGATGGAGAGTTGTGGCTAAATGGAACAGTGTCAGTATTCTATTTTGATAGGTACGAATCCGGTGGAGTCATACTACATGATTTAGCACAATTCGAGGGTTATGCTGAGATGGAATTGGTCGATGGCGACAATCGCTTCGACATCGACATATCAACCATCGAGATGTACGAAGAATGGTTGAACGGTGAAAGGATAGGCCAAAGAGAATCCATTCAGGGAGCCGGTACTTTTGGTTTTCAGACTCAAGATGAAGATGATGCAGATGTAACCGTTAACGGGACCGTGTACGAATTACGCGACACCACTGTTGATGGGATGAAAACAGATCAGTATTTCCACATGGATGGAACCTTTTCAGGCGATGTCGATGGGACATTTGGCGCGATTACAAATATTGAGACATCAGGAAACTGGGAGAATCACAATGGTACCAGTTATCCTGTGAACATTATTCTTGAAGAGAATTGGTTCAACCTCTCTGGTTCGGGAGGATTTGGCTTCAACAATGCTGGGCAGAGTCATAACAAGACATGGAATTATGAGGTTCCATACAAAGAATGGGAAAATAAGACGATTTATCGTAAGTGGGAATCTACCGGTTTTGATAATGACAGAGGCGATGAGTATCCCGAGAATTCTCCCATAGAGAATGATCCAACCCCACCGGAGACCGAGGATGGACTTGGCGAAGTTAACCTTAGTAGGGAAACCGGCTTATCTCCCGTCTCATTACAACCTGGGGACATGGTATCTTTGGTAGGTTCGGAATTGGTTATGTTGGACCTTGAGGCACAGTCGATTAAGACCTCCATCAAGGATGGAAGAATGTTCAATGTCACAGATTGGAGCGGGGTTTACTACAATAGAAATGGTAGCATTACAGATGGAGTTGCCAATGGCGAGGTCATCAATAAGGGTCCTTTGTCAGGTCTGATTTCTAGTGTACAGAGGTACTTCGCAATCCCTGCTGTAAATGAGGAATATGCAGTGTTCACCGAAAGCCAATTCCTTGAGAGAATCTCTTACCCTGCAGTAGTTTCTGAAGGTGAGAACAATGATCCAGAGATTGTTTCCATCTCATTGCGAGAAGGTCTAGTGAACGAAGGTGGAACCATCAGCCATCTAGAAGTTGAAATCGAGGATGCTGACTGGAATGTTGTTTCAGTACAGGTTGATTTGAGTTCTCTTGGACTTGGAGTAGTTGAGTTGACAGATGAAGGATTGAATGGTGATTTGACCATTCACGATGATGTCTGGACAGTTCCATTGAGTGTTTCTGGAATCATGCATGGAGAACTGTCGGTTCAAGCGACAGTAACTGATTCGTGGGGAGCGTCTGATGTTGCCCAAGCCGAAATCACCGTCTTCAATCATGCTCCGAGATTGCTTGAATGGGAGCATGCACCGTCTATTGCTCATCGTGGAGAGATTCTAATCATCAATGCAGAAGTTGTCGATGGCAATGGTGTTGCAAGAGTTGCGGTGGATATGCGAAATCACGGTGGGGAATTGCATGACCTTGTGCAGCAAGGGAACTTGCTTTGGACAGGGCAGGTTCCGATTCCCGTAGGCATGTCTCCAGGTGAGCAAGTTCTCAAGGTCTATCTTGAGGATGCAGATGGTTCTTCGATTACAGTATCATCGACACAAAGTACAGGCAGTCATTACTTGGCTGGGCCAGATGATGAGGCTTTACGCCTAGAGGTCATGAACCAAGGCCCCGAACTGAGCTCTCCCGCCATCGAACCAAGCGAAGTTTCGCAGGTTGAGAATGTTGGTGAAGAGGAGACCTATCTTGTGACGATTTCTGTAGATGATCCAGATGGAGTTCGTTGGGTCAAGGTGAAGTTAGGTGCTTTGGCAGCCATCGGTCAGCAGGATACCTACTTACTGATGTATGACAATGGACAGAATGGGGACGTTACAGCAGGTGATGGAATCTACAGTATAGAGTTCGAGAGTCGTCGTGGAGTGCCAATTGGGCCTCACCCAATATCCTTCAAGGCAGAAGATGAGTATGGTGCAGTGGAAAATAATGATGATTTCATCATTAAGGTGGTAGAGTCTGAGAGTGGTGATTTCGATACCGATGAAGTCTTGGGATTCGCAGGCCAACCTGAGGTCATTATTGGCATCATTATCGGAATAGTCGTCATCATCGCTTTAGCGGTAGGTATCGTCATGTTCCGTAAGAGATCAGCCAGCAAGAATGATCCGTGGGCTGCAAGTAAGGCTGAGGACCCTTGGGGAAATCAGTAGAGGGCTTGTAGAAAGTCAAAGGCGCTGCACGCCTCAAAAATTATCGTATAAAGTGCGAGCGCCGGGATTTGAACCCGGGTTCAAGCGTTGGCAACGCTCGGTGATAACCACTACACTACGCTCGCAGGACGCCTCCGCCATCGGTCATGGGTATGAAACATTGTCGTTGCTTCAACAAGACCATCAAGCGGGACCGTAAATTGAATACACTCCCCCATCCTCCCTTTGCACATGGACGAGCAACGCATCATCTACATCGGGCACAAACCTGTACACCTCTACGTTCGCGCTGTTGTGATGGCGATGGAAGGTGGAGAAAGGGATGTAGTGCTAGTTGCAAGGGGTCGTTGCATCAGCAGTGCGGTAGATGTC
The DNA here is from genome assembly GCA_964230945.1 of Yoonia sp. Lineage (GTDB taxonomy): Archaea > Thermoplasmatota > Poseidoniia > Poseidoniales > Poseidoniaceae > UBA226. The sequence continues at coordinate 3,028 of CAXRJJ010000044.1, read as the reverse complement.
GCTGAAATTTGCAAGCGTCGACACGGATTCATCGCATCAGGTCTTCCAGAGCGTGTAGAAATTGTCAGTATAGTTTCGGACACAGAGGTTGTTGAACGAGGAGATGGTAAAACTGGAAATGCCAGCGTTTTGAAGATCAATCTAATCGGTGAAGGGGAAATTCCTGAGCGTGAAGAGGAATGAGTTTCATTCTGATAAAGCCTCTACCAATCTCTTGATTTGATCTCTTATTCGACGATATTCGTCAAGCCCTTTACCGACGGGATCGTCCAGTCCCCAGTCTACATCGGCCTTGAGAGCAGGGCAGGTATCTTCCACCCCGCATCCCATGGAGATGACCATGTCCCAGTACTCTAAGGAATTGAGATCTAGCATGTCAGAAGTTTGACTTGAGATATCGATATTCAGTTCCGCCATCACTTCTACCGCTTTTGGGGCTACACCATCAGCTGGTACTGTCCCAGCGCTGGCGACTTCAAATCCTGCATTTTTAGCAAATCCTTCCGCCATTTGGCTGCGGCAGGAATTACCAACACAAACAAACAATACCTTCATCATAATCTCCTGACTATTCCATTACTTCAATCATCGCACAATATTCTATGACGACATCCTCTTCTGATACACCTTCCTGCGACTAACATGCTGCCCTCCCGTTGGAATCCATGGAGGGGAATAATTCTGACATTGCTTCTTTTCGGGTTGGAATTTTGGCTACATATCGTATTCGCCAGTATGGGTTGGGACATTCTGTTTTTGTTGGTCGTCATTGACTTGTTCATCATTTGCATATGTTTTGCACCTGTTGCATTGATTCTTGGGGGTCCAGCCAATCATGTGGTAGGTCAAGAGGTCATCAAGTACGGTACCATGATTGCAGTTCTGTTGACGATGGGGATTTTCTGGGCTGTCAATGACATGCAATGGTCTAATTGGTTGATTGGTTCAACTGGTATTCCATTGATTTTGCAAATTGTATGGTTCCGTTGGGAAAGAGGCTTGTCTGGACTGTTGTATGGCTCCATTTCTGTTGAGGAGGAGTGAGCGAGGGTTCAAGACGGCCTTTCTTGTGGACATACTGATGTCCGATTCTCCAGTCTCCCATCACAACCCCAGCGCGTCTTCTGAACCTACTCCCGAACCAGAGGCAACACCTCAACAACAGAAGCAGATGGAAGCAGCCTATCAGCAGATGAAGCGCCAGATGGCGATGAAGAAAATTGCTGAGAACATCAAGCACAAGATCATGGTACTTTCCGGTAAAGGAGGAGTGGGTAAGTCGACGGTTGCAACTGGATTAGCACTCTCACTGGCTCAGCAAGGACTTGCTGTAGGTTTACTAGATATCGACATTACAGGACCCAATGTTCCCAAGATGATGGGCCTAGAAGGTCAAAGATTGCACGTTGAAGATGGTAGGATTCACCCCAACGTTGGGCATTCAGGTGTCAAGGTCATCTCCATGGCTTTCCTACTAGAGGATGAGGATACTCCTGTGGTTTGGCGAGGACCAATCAAGTTGGGTGCGATTCAACAGTTCATTGCCGATGTGGAATGGGGCGTACTGGATCATCTAATCATCGACTTCCCACCTGGGACCAGTGATGAACCATTGACTGTCGCTCAGAGCCTTCCCGACATAGATGGTATCGTTATCGTCACCACGCCTCAGGATGTCGCATTGTTGGATAGTCGCAAGTCGATATCGTTCGCAAAGACACTGAATGTTCCAGTTTTAGGAGTGGTCGAGAATATGAGCGGTTACACCGTTCGTGGTAAGGCTGAGGCTGGAAGTATGATCGAAGTTCAAGGACCTGGAGGAAAGATGGTTGAAGCTCCTGTGGATACTGATGGAAATTGGTCTGCAACCCTTGACATCTTCAAGAGCGGTGGTGGAAAGATGACTGCTGAGAGTTTGCAAGTTCCTTTCCTCGGTGCCCTGCCATTTGACCCAGGAGTTGTGCGCGGAGGGGATGATGGTGTGCACCGAATAGTAGCAGACCCAGCGGGTGAAAGCGCCAAGGCCTTTGCAGCGGTAGTTGAGTCGATAACAGGACAATTGTCAGAAGATGATGATGTTGGCGTCAATATCATCTGAGGTGATGTTTTGAGCGAGATACCGAAATTGCTGGAATTAGAGCGCACCGAAGAGAATGCAATTCTGCGTTGGCAAGATGGAAGCGAGCACACCATTTCATGGCGTGATGTGCGATATTATTGTCCATGCGCTAAATGTGCTCCAAATCGCGATGATGAAGACAGTGCGACCGAGTTACGCCGCATGGTAGAATCTCATGTTCTTGAGAAGCCAACGGTGCGAGCGGTGGGAAGATATGCTCTGACTTTTGAGTGGAGTGAAGGCTGCAGTAGCGGAATCCATCGATTTGAACGCCTATGGGATATCGCTAATGGTACGGATCCCGATCATGGCAAACCATACGTTCATGGAGCATGGTGACCGCTTTAGATTAACACCCCGAAAACTCACACCATAGGTGTGAGGCGGGCATAGGCTTGAAGCGTAGAATACTTGCGAGCCGCTCTGAGGACCAGACTTGACCGATGGCATCTATCTTACTTGGATCACCATGGCTTTGGCCGGTGGAGTCATTCTGATTCCATTATTTAAGCCGCCTTGGGCCAAGGCAAATCTGCGTGCATTCAACGACATGTTCCGTCGATATTGGTTGCATATCCTGCTAGTGTTCCTGATTTTCTTTTGGAAGGACACCTTCGACACTTTAGATCGAATCTTCATGGCTAATACTCAGTTGGAGATGACATCATGGGTCTATGCAATCGAAGGTGACCTCGTACTCTGGGTTCAACAAGCCTTTGAAGCCCAGTGGCTGACTGTTTCACTTACCCATTTGTATGTCTCAGGATATCTGATGGTAGTCTATGTTAGCATCGTTTACTTCTGTTACTTCAATGATAGGTTCATGGCAGACAGGGTATCACTCTGTGTATTCTTCATCTATGCCCTCGCACTTCCGTTCTATCTCTTCTTCAATGTCAGGGTGACAGG
>CAXRJJ010000043.1:0-14066 GCA_964230945.1 Yoonia sp. | reverse complement strand
CGAAGAGTATCGTGGCGAAACCAACTTCTGGCATCTTGAGACACACCATTCCACAGGTGCTTCCGCTGGAAACAATGCTCCTGAGAAGTCAGCCCACTCCCTCAAGCAGGATGAGTTCATGTGGGCCGGAACCTTGCGTACCAACAGCAGTGGTGGAGTATGGAGCGGATATCACAGGAACTGGGATATGGCGATGGTTCTCAATGATGTGGATTTGACTGGAGCAGACCGCGCTTGGATGTCTGCCGAGATTTTCAATCACCTTTCATTCGATGCTTTGGGTTCAAATCAAGGTAATGGATTCCAAGTTGGTGATATCTGGGACGATCTTGCAATCATCGATGTACGTGGTGAGCGCGGATGGAGTACCATCGCTTGTCCTACTACGGCCATTTTGGAAGGCGCTTGTGCTTCTGGAATGAGTATGTGGGGAGGATATGATAATGAGCGCACTTTCAAGATATACGGATACAATGCCTATGCGGAAAGCAACCTGTATTATGGAATAGCAACCTCTGGAACTTACTACGGTTGGGATAATTACTCTGAAGATGAAGGCGATTTGGGTGCTTTCGAGTTGTCTCGATGGGCAGGTGAGACAGTCGATATCAGATTCCGCTTCCGAACAGGATTCGATGGAAGTATTTCGGATTCCAACGAAAGCCGTTGGTCTGGTCGCGATGGATTCGCTTTTGATAACATCAGCATCTGGAAACAAAACACCGTTTTCCAGCCAAACCCTCAGGTTGTTAGCAAGACCATCAGCCTGACCAACCTAGCGCCTGGAGAGACCCACGTCGAGTCTATGCAGGCAACTTTCCTCAACGATACTGTTTACAGAATCAGTGCTTCAGTAGATTATTCACAAGATGAGCAGGATATCAATGATGAATTGGTATTCTATCTACAAACGCTCAATGTCTACGATCCTGCAGTGGTGAGTTTTGATGGATTTGAGCCAGGCGCTCTTTATCCTGAAGCAACCATGCCTATCGATGTCACAGTAGCGCATTATGGAAACACAGTTGTCGACTTCGATGTAGAGGCGACAATCAAGAGCGCCAATCCTGATGACATCAATTGTGGTACTCCTGCAGCTGCTTGTGTGGAGGGCTTTGAGGGCGGTTCCTCGGGCTCTCGATACACTGACGATGGAAATGGGCAAGGAGCGGTTATTTCTGATACTGGAGCCCAAGAGGTACTATTCGGTACCAATGCTTACTGGTTCGGTCACCCCACCGATACTGCAACAGATGGATACGACGAAGTATGGAATGAATCGTTCACTATCCCAGATATCGATTTGACCAGTATGACTGGGGACTTCGTATCACTGTCTTTCGACTATTTTGCTGAGACCTTCTTCTACATCGACAATGACGGAAACTACTACAGCGTCAATGATTATGCTGCAATCCAGATGGAATGGGAGAAGGATGGCAATACCTATGATGGATTGATTGTAGGAATGTGGAATGATTACAACCAAGATGGTACTTGTAACGATGATGAGAATGGTGACGGATTCATCGATGATAATGAGTCTGCGGTCTTCGATTTCTCTGAAATCACATATGTCGGGGATGCCAGCAGCGTTGATGGAACAGATGGAAATTACAATGTCTTCTTCAACACTGATGGATTGGTCATGTCGCGTTCAATCGATTTGACCCACATATACATCCAGAACACCACAGGTGCTCCTTCAGAGTGGGGCCCAGAGTGTGTGTCGATGGCTGGCTCTATGCTCGATCTGAAGTTCTCTTTCCAGAGTGATGATGATAGCCACAATGGAATGAATGATGGTTTGCGAGGTGTTGCATTTGATAACATTTCAATTACTGAGTTCACATTCACTGAGGAGGCCAGTTATTCAACTACTGTAAGTGGACTGGATGCTCAAGAAACTCAGGTGGTTTCCGTTGCTAATCACGCCTTCCAACAAGGTGTTTACATGATTGAGGTTGAGACCATATTCGATAACACCTCAACTGGTACAGATTGGCACAATGCAGAGGAGTTGTCTATTGCAAACAACATCGAGCGTGTAATCTTCAATGTTGAGAGCGTAGATATCACACTTGGCAAACCGAATTCACTAGCTTGTCTACAAGATGCTACCTATGAATGTGTCATGCCTATCGACAATGCAACCAACCATGATTTCACTCTTTCATCTACTAATGGTGTATTGGCTGGAAAGTACCTGTTCTATCAGGACATAGTCGATATTACTTCTACACCTGAGTTGAAGACATCTATTGTCGCCAACAGCGGCCAATCACAAGAATTACAACCCCATGAGAAGACAGATGTTACTTTCACCCCGTGGGACGGCTGGGAAGATGGACACACCTACAACATCAGTTTCTATGCACAGTTAGAAGATGGTACATCTTCAGGAAATGTACGATACTTCCACGCAACCTTCCATTACGATATTGATGTTGCAATACTCTCTGATGCTACAAGTCTTGGAAGGCTTGAGAAGGTGAAGGAAGATCTGCAGGGAATGGGTATGACTTATACTCAATACAATATGAATGACTGGGATGATTACCTAACCAGCAGTTGGTTGACGCATTATGATAAGGTTCTGCTACCATGGCAGTCTGAGTTGTCTGCTAAGGATACCAGTCAAGGTGGAAAAGGATACTATGAGGCTCTTGGTACGACTATGAACAAGTTGACACTAGAAATGTTCATGGCTGCTGGAGGAACAGTACAGATGCACCTAGGACCTTACCGAGACTACTATGTTTCTCAGAACGGACGCTTGCCATTTGCTGTGGACGTATTGAACAAGAATACTGCTGGAAGTCAAGTGACTTACAGTCAAATGGATATCTCTGATCCTTACCATCCGTTGCTAGAAAATGTGGTGACTTCAAATTTCCAGGCTTTCGGCGGGCAGTCTCAGACTGTTGCTAATGCTGTAATTAACACCAATACGGTAGCTGCAACTTCAATCCCGCAGGTATGTGGTGGTCGAATGGAGACTGGTGGGCAGTTCCAGAGTATCATACAACACTCTGATGATCCGACTGCAGGATTGTTGTCCGTATGTTCCTATCAGAATGGTGGATTGATTGTATCGACCATCGATATTGAACTTTACAGTGATCCATTCAATAGTACAAACATGCCAATTCGAGGAAATATGCTGGCTTACCAAGTAACTCCTTATCCTTCGAATTTCGGAGCTGTTGGAAATGGAATTGATTTGACGATTAATGGTGAAGTCCCGAGTATTGACCCGTCAACAGGATTGTATTCTACACGCTACATGAAGAGCAGTGCAGAACTGACTTTCTCCTTCAACGCAGATGGTGTTTCTGAGACATTGTATGCAGATTGGGAGTTAGACGGACCAACTACTGCATGGGAGAACCCAGAGAGTACTGCTGGTTCTGTTTCCCATACCTCTGAGCAGGAACCAGTTGGATTCTTCTGTAAGGTGGATGCATTTGGTTGCAAACAGGGAGAAACATGGGATTTGACTCTCTATCTTCACGATGCTTTAGGACATGCAAGAATTGTTTCAATCACTCTGATGACTGATGACAATGCTGCTGACGAGTTCCGTCCAGTAGCCAACGCCACTATCAAGGAGGAAACTGATAACCAAGATCAAATCACCAGTAGAGGTACTAAGACTGTACAAGAGAAAGAATGGGAGATTTACGAGTTGACTCTGAGTGAGAGTGGCGACTTGACGGTATCATTCGACGCAGGATCATCATTTGATCAGGACGCCACGTCAGGAAATGGTATTGCTACTTATGAGTGGTCAGTATACTTCGATTACCCCTACGAAGGAGGTAGTGTAAGTTTGGATGGACACGTATTCACTGTACCTGCTGCTGCAACAAGTGAGTGGTCATACAAGTTCCAGAATGTAACAGTTGATTCTACAGGGGCTCAGGAGAATCAGATTAGGATAGAGTTGGTCGTGTACGATAACTCTGGAAAGAATTCTGAGAAATTCAGGATGTATTTCGTAGTGGTTCCTGATGGCTTTGGAGATGAGCCACCTGAGGTTGATCTCGACTCCAGTCTGAACAACTCCCGAGTGGTAGATGATTGGGTATTCGTTAGTGGTGAGGTGACCGCTGGTGCAGAGAAGGGAGATGTTTCTGTAGAGATGGCATTCGATCCAAACACCTTCAATCAGTCATCTTGGACTCGTCGAACAATGAAGGATGACTTTACTTGGAACGAGACTGAAGATTTGTGTGATTCTGAATCTCTGGAAGATTATGGTCCTTCCAGTAGCACTCCAGTGTCACAACAATGTGAAGGCACTGAATTCACACTCGGTCTGAAGATTCAAGATTATTACACAAACAAGAGCGAGCAAGTAACTCTTTACATCAAGATAAGTGAAGGAGATGATAGATTCACCATCTACAATTACATTACAATCAACCTTGCAGCATGTAATGGTGCATCGTTACCTGATGAAGCAGTCAATGATGGTGTGGATTGGATTTGGAACGCTGCAACAAAGGAATGTGAGTTGCCAGAAGGTTGGGATGTTGAAAGAGATGAAAATGGAAGCATTACTGGCGTTTCTAAGCAAGAACAGACTGAAGAGAAATCCTCTGGCGGAGGTTTCCTCGAAGACAACATGATGTTGGTAATCGGTGGTGGACTCGGTCTTGTAATTATCATACTACTTTCAATCCTTGTTCTAGGAAGAGGTGGAGATGATGAGGATCAATTCAACGTCGCAGGAGCAGGTGCTATGCCTGCCCAGATGGACCCAATGGAAGCATATGTGCAGCAGTTGATCGCTCAGGGCTACCCTGAAGAAACTGCGCGGGCTTATGCCGCGCAATATGCATCGCATTTCCAACAACAGCAACAACCAGGGTATTAACGACCAGCGTTCTCGGCAATAGCCGAGTTTGACTAACTAGTCATTGTTGAGAATTGCAGTTTTTACTGTTACAATTGTGCGTGTGAATTTCGGCTAAATTGTTATTTACGTAGGGCTGATATCAATGAATATGGGCACCTTGGAAACCTACCATCAAGCATTTTTATCCGGAGATATTGAATCACTCAGCGAAGTATTACACGATGATTGTCAATTCATCGCGCATGTTGGAGATACAATCTTTGGCAAACAAGAGATGCTTGGTATTGCCGGTTCTGGCGCTGTTAGTATCGAGTCTATCAGAATTCTATACGAGAATGATGAGGTTGGCGTGGATCATTGTGTTGCACACTTTGCCAACGGTTCTACATCTGAAGCAGTACTCACATTTTATCAATTCTCAGAGGGCAAAATCATTCGTGTAGAGACAGGAGCAACACCTCTAAGCGATGATTATCAAGTCATAGGCAGTTAAGCATCTTTGTAGTCATGTGAACGCAACACATATCCACTTGTAGCAGAACCCGATATACATGACAAGGTCCTGTAACTACGGAATCTCAATTTTGTTGGCGTCATTGATGTTGGTATCAGTCCTGCTTTCAGCAGCGCCAGTGAAGAATTTACAAGAGAGTGAAGTGAACTTAGCAGAAGGTAGACAATTGGGAGATGTTGACTGTTCAAACTACACCTTTGAAGATCTCTTTGCCTACAATCATGCTCTCTTTGAGATGGATATACATGATGATTGGTCATCAACAACAACTCTCGCCACAGCTTGGGTAAATGATAGCCTTGCTGCTAATGTAAGGGAGGCAATGGACGGCCTATTCGAGGGATTCTCGGGTGGGGATAACGATTGGTTGTCTACTGATGAGAGAGAAGGGGTACGAAGTGTAGGCCCTAAGTGTGTATCTGACATGACCACTAGAATTGGACTCAGAGAGGGTCAGCCACATCGTGGTGGCGTGGATTGGAATGAATTGACTTGGGTAGAAGAAGGCATTGCCCTAGACGAGAAGGACCTAGTTCCAGATGGTCATGCTGAAGCAAGAGATTGTCAAAATCTATTTTCAACAGATGGCTGTCGTGAGATTCCAGTTCATGTGACTGATGATCTTGAGATATATCTCTTGCAGGATTCTGAAGAGGACCACAACATGGTCTACAATCAATTGCCCAGTCTCGGCGCTCAACCGTTCACCATGGCGATGAATGTAACCAATATGACCGATGCTACACTTCGTATGTCATTGCCAGCTGTAGATGGATTGAGAATTGCTTCATTTGAGGTACAAGAGGATGGCGTAGAAGTGGAAGCACCTGCCCCAATTGCAACACCTTTGGATGGGGGAGGCTTGGAAGTAACCATCGAAATCGATTATGATTTGGAGAGGTGGCCAGTTGGCAAGAACCTGTATATTGATTTCACAACAACAGAACCTCCGCCAGACTATCCTCCAACATGGAGTTCCGCAGCTCCTGCTGATTCATCATCGATGCCGATATTGTTGTCTGCGGGTGAAACCAAGTTGTTTGATCAAGACGACATGCAATCATGGATTGAAGAAGAACCAGCGGTTGATTATACCTGTACCATCAGCAATAATTGGCAGTTGGACTACGGTCTTGAGGGTCTATTTGTCACTCCAGGGACTGGGCAAAGTGCAGACTTGACCTGCACACCTACGTGGAGAGAAAAGGTTGGAGATAATCATACTGGAACTCCGCGAACTTGGGTTATTGAACAACCGATTACATTCAGTGCAGTTGCTGGAGAATACATGGATGAGGTCAATATCACGATGACCGCAGTTAATGGAGATCGCAGCAGCCTCTCTGTTTCACTAACTCCAGTTCAAGGCGATTCAAGCGCGCAGACTAGCACTGCTGCGGGACCTGCAACTGAGAGTGTCATATCAACTGATATTTCGGTCATGTCACCTGGGCCAGTACTATTCGATGCGATTGTTTCTGGAGAAGAATTCCAAGATTGGACATTCACATTGGACCTCGGAATAAGTAAACAGAGCAGAGCGCCACAAATCAGTATTTCCAAGACTCGAAGTGGAGATAACGGAACATGGGATGATGAGGGATATCAGTATTCGATGACTGGTACAATATTCGATGCTGACGGCGATGAAACGAGCATATCAATCGAAGTTTGTGGATACAAGACCAATATCAACCCTGAAGGGACAACTTGGTCAAGTGACGTCAGCGTTGTAGGATGTACTTCCCATGATGAGTATGTGGTAACCCTGACTGCTACTGATGAGTGGGACAAGAGTTCAGTCATTGTAGTGAATGTTCCAGCACCGGATGAGGATAACTCTCCTGCAACTCCTTCGGCTCCAACTAGTAGTAGTTCAGATGAAGGTGGTTTACCAGCACCTGGATTATTAGCCACATTGGGAATGCTTGCAATTGCAGGAATCTGGATGAGACGCAAGGGTTCTAACCTCTGAGGAATCCATTATTGTCAAGCGGAGGGTTCATCCCCAAGAGGCCAGCCGCTGCGTTTGAGGAACATGTTCCGTGGTGTTGTAGACAGGCCTAGTCATGAGAATGGCTTGTTGGTCACTTTCACTGGTGCTTCACCTGCTTTAGGTAGCAGATTGATAGATGGAGGAGGTAGAGTGGTTGGTATTGTTGATACAGTACTCGGCCATGTTGATGATCCACTTCTGCACATGAAATTGAGAATCGATGCCGACCCTGTTCAGTTGATTGGTTTGCATCTCGAGGTTCAGAGCCGACAGCGCACTTGGGATGATCGTAAGCGAGATCAAAGAAAAGGACGAGGCGACCATAGAGGTAGCGACCGTCGTGATAACAGGGGCGGGCAGCGTAGAGACCAACGCGGTGGTGGAGACTGGGATTGTCCTAAATGTCGAAATTCAAATTTTTCCTTCCGCACAGAATGCAATCGCTGCAATGCTCCCAAGCCAAGAGGCAGGGGAGATAGTAGAGGAGACCGAAGAGGAGGAGACCGTCGTGGAGGAGATCGCCGAGGTGGAGACCGCCGTGGTGGAGATCGTCGCGGAGGAGATCGCAGAGGTGGAGACCGAAGAGGTTCCAATAACGGAGGAGATTGGACTTGCCCCAAGTGTCAGAATTCCAATTTCGCTTTCCGCACAGAATGCAATCGCTGTAGTGCGCCTCGAAGTGGAGGTGGTCGAAGAGACGACGGTAATAGTTCGGAACGCGGTGGCCGCAGAGGTGGAGATCGTCGCGGCGGAGACCGCCGTGGTGGAGACCGCAGAGGTGGTGACCGAAGAGGTGGAGACCGCCGTGGTGGAGACCGTAGAGGCGGAGACCGAAGAGGTGGAGATAGCCGTGGTGGAGACCGTAGAGGTGGAGATAGCCGTGGTGGAGACCGTAGAGGCGGAGATAGCCGTGGTGGAGACCGTAGAGGCGCTCCCCGTCGAAGCTCTGGCGGCGTAAACAAAGGCGCTAAAGGCCGTCCTCAGAGTCGAAGTGGTAGAGTTTTCAAACCTAGGAAACGAGGTAAGGATGCCAGGCATTATCACAGTCAACGTAATCCAAGGAACCCATTCAATGATGACTGATAGGAGGTTTTCTCATGGCCGGAAGTGAGGATAGAGCAGAGGAACACTATCTGGATGCTGTTGAGGCTCTAGATGGGGATGACCGCGAAGTCGCCATTAGTAGTGCACAGAAAGCCTGTGAAATCAATCCTCAACATGCAGAAGCATGGTGGCTATTGTCTAGACTTGAACTTCCAGAGAAGAGCGCTCCCACTCTCAAACAAGTTGCTAGGAGTCTACGAGCCTGCAAGAAAGTGGTCGAGGCAAATCCGGAGCACGAGCATGCATGGCGGCAAGGTGCAAGGTTGATGGAAGAAATCGGCTTGTATGAGGATGCACTTGAATGGTGGAATCAGCGTCGAATAGTAGATCCCAATGATACAGAAGCAGTAATTGAACAGACGGCTCTATTGGTTGATTTGGGGTATTATGATGAAGCGATGGAACTATTACAACTGATTTTCGATAATAATTTGGATTTGGTACCATCGCAGATGTCCCGGTTGGCAAGATTACATCAATTGGTTCAAACCGCTACTCAGCAAGGTAGATTGACGTTTTTTCGCCCTTGGGAGAAGAGGCACCCTGGTTGGGAAGCCATTCGCTTGCGCGCCAACAAGGGCCCCGTTTCAGAAACCTATCTTTTCCTCTTGATGGTAGTGCCATTTTTGGTTCTTGAAGTATGGTTGTCAAGGGGTCTGAATCAGGCAGGCTGGATTGGATTATGCTTTTCTTCGTGTATCATCTTGATGACGGTACTATTGGGAATTCGATTCACTAAGTCGTTGTTTCACAAGGTCAATCGCCCTGCATTCAATATGATTAGGGCGATGGATACCGAGACAACTTCAGGTTGCAAGGTCATCCCACCAGAATTACGAGTCGGTAGACTGTATATGTCCATTCTAGGTCGTAGACCCAAGGCCTATCAGGAGAGATTGATGGCCATTATCGACAAAGGTGATAATCTGCCAAAGGGTTGGAAACCGACTCTGCCCGATTTCGAATTAGCTTTGCCTCTAGACGAGGAAGAGTGAAGTGTTCTGTTCAGGGTTGTAGTTTCTCGAACCTTTTCAGATATGCAACTAGAGGAAGAAGTGTCCAAAGGGCTGTAGCAAGTACCACTAGTAGTGGTGAGATAGGGCGGCTCAAATCTTCAGCAAGTCTAGTTTCCAATAACAAGTGATAGACACCATTGGGAGAAAACAGGTCGACTTTTGCTGAGAAAGTCTCGTACAAGGGGTCAGTTGTGTTACTGGATTCAACACCTAGGATGCTGGCGACCATGACGGTTACCAGTAACCAGACCATGGTGAAGAGTAGCCATGCAGCAACTCCGAGAGCGATAGACGAACCCATATCCTTGGCTAGACTCGAAGCGTACATCTGAATGACTGCATACCAGAACAATAGCATGGCGGTGCTGAAAAGAAATAGAGAAATGTCTGCAAATGATGCCCATTCCCCCATTTGTATTCGAATGAGAATTATTCCAGCTATGCTTAGTAGAAGGGTTGGAATCGCAACTACAGCCCATGTACCGAGCAGCATAGACCAAGCCAATTCGCGACGCGCAATAGGCTGAGCCAATTCTATGGCTAGGTTTCCTGACATGCGTGAGCGACTGATTCCGTCAAATCCGAACAATACCACGCCGAGGGTTGCTGAGAGTAGAATGAACAAAGATGCTACGAATAACACCTCAAATGGAGTATCGGCTGAAATGGAGGATGGCAATGATGCATCTGGATCAGAAATCCCCCAACAAGCGCCAAGAATGAACAAGGTCAGAAGAGGCGCCATAATCAGCATACGAAGTGACAAAGCACGTTGTTCAACTTCGTATTTTGCCAAAGACAAGATTCTACGGAGGTTCATTCTTCCTCTACCTCCTTTCGTGCCAATGGCACCATCGCTGAGTCTGCAAGGTCCATGCTAATGCCCTCACTTCCAGTTGCCGCGCTTAGAATCTCAGCAAGATCTGCAAGTTCAGCCTCTACGCGATAAGGAGGTGATCCCTTGTTGCATAACTCTGTAACTAATTCTTCTCGGCTTTGCAAAGACCAACCATCTTCCCTGTGAAGGGTTGCAGTCCAACCTTCATGATATTCCAAAATCTCTCCATGCGATGCGAGAACTTCTTTTGCATCGCCTTTCCTTCCTTCGACCAGTAACCTCCTGTCGAGGCCTAGTTTCTTTCGTACAGAGTTTAACTTACCTTCGATGATGACTTGACCTTGGTGCAATAGAACCACTCGTTCAACCAGTGCTTCCAATTCGAGTAGCAGGTGCGAGGAGATGATAATCGTCGTTCCTCTGTCTGCTAATTGCCGAAGTAATTCTTGCAAGGCTTTCTGTGCTACTGGGTCCAGGCCCGTGAATGGTTCATCCAGTAACAGTACAGTAGGGGAACCAAGTAATGCACACGCAAGAGAAAGACGTTGCCTCATTCCAGCGCTGAGCCGGTCTAGAGTTTCATCTGCCTTGTTCTTGAGTCCAACAAGTTCCAGTAATTTAGAGGAATCGACCGACCTGATTATCGACATTCTACGAAGCACTTTGGTTGGAGTACTGTTTCCTTGCCAGCGTACCCCATCAGGCATGAATCCGATTCCAGTTCGGGCTTCAGGATTGCTCTTCATGTCCTTCCATTCTTTGCCATTCAAGGCCACGCTGCCGGATTCTGGAGTTCGTAGTCCACTCAACAGGTGCAAAAGGGTAGTTTTACCAGCTCCATTGGGTCCTACAAGGCCAACGATTGAACCTGCAGGAACTGAGAAAGAGACGCCGTGTATGCCTGCACCTTGCCTAGTAGCCCACGGATTCTTCAGACTTGGAGCCGAGATTCGATGGCGAAATGACAGGCCATCGACCACCAACCCCTCGGCTCGCATGGCCACTGAGGGTGGTCCTCCATTTGAGGAATCTTCGCTTATCTTCCTCCAATCATCTCAATACCTTGCTCCTTTACGAAACTGCATGGATGCGGCCGAGGCGATATTTGGGGGCATCTTCATCCTTGGATTCGGTTATGGCCTTTGGTCCTTGTTCGCCTCGAAATCCAGCAAACGTATCGAGAAGGTTTCTTCGCAATCAGAAACTTATTCCTCAAGGGCAGTAGAGGCTGCGGTCCAGATGTATGAAGAGACGGATTTCGAGCCAGTACAGGTCGTTGATGATTCGCATATGGATAAATTAGAGGAATTGAGAGCCAATGTCCGTAAGGAATGGAGCACGGAGGAGCGTGAAGAGCATGAACGTATCCAGAAGGAACGACTGAAGCAATATGCGGAGATGGCGATGGGGCTACCTGGACAGTTCGATCATATTCTGAAGGATGAGCCTAAGAAAAAGAAGGATTTCAAGCGCGAGGCTGAAGAGGCACGCTTACAGTTGTTACAAGAAAGAGATGCTTGGGTCAGTGAATTTGAACCCACCTTCGATTCTCATGCCAAGGATTCCGGCCTAGCCCCTATTCAGGGAGTATTGGTCAAGATGAAATCAAATTCAAGGGCAGATGACTTCCAGAAGCGTCTCGAGCGCGAAGGTGGAGAAACAGGATTCATTCAGGTATCATTGATTTGGGATAATCACAATGATTTAGATTTGCACGTGATTACTCCCGGTGATGAGAGAGTATCATTCAACAAGAGAAGAACAGACTGTGGTGGAACTCTCGATGTCGACATGAATGCTCGACCAACGAGTAAGGAACCGATTGAGAACTTGGTTTGGTGGAAGCAACCTCCTGCGGGTAAATACGTCATTTTGGTGCATCATTACGCCAAACATCGCCGTTGGAGAACAAATGATCCTACCTTTTTCCAAGTACGTGTCAAATTCGGTCATCAGGTAGATGAGTACATGGGTTCAATCTCTCATGGAGATCCAGTGTTCAAGGTCTGTGAAATAGAGATTGAATCAGAAGAAGAATCGGATTGAATTTCAATTATTGTGAAATGGTTTGAAGTAATTGTTAGTGCGTGCATATACCATGTCCCGCCACGCGCTGACCATACCCCTGATGTTGTCGCTACTCATGCTACTGCTTCCTTGGGCATCAGTGATTCAACCTCTAGAGGTTGAAGAGCAAGAAGAATTGCAAGAACTTTCAGACGAACAAACTGCTGCTGGACGTTCAATTAGCCAGTTAGGTTGGGAATGGGCGACGAAGGATCAGAATGCAGGTTATGTACATCCTCGGGCGCTTACCAAGGATTCCAGCGGGGCCTCTTACGTAGCAGGAATATTTGCTGGAGGCTCCTTGGCCATGGGTTCAGATACTGTACTAAATCAAGGCGGATATGACATCTATCTTGGCAAGTTGAATTCCGATGGAGATTGGTTGTGGGGAACATCATTCGGTGGCGATGGAGATGATTTCGTTGAAGACATCGCAGTAGACTCCAATGGCGCAGTCAGTATTGTTGGGAGCAGTAACTCTTCCTATCTCTCTGCAGGATGGTACAATACTGTGAACTCTGGAGGTTTTGATGGATTTGCCGCGAGGTACAAGGACTCAGCAAATGGCTGGCAATGGCTGACTGCAACACAAGGCCCAGGAAACGAGAATTTTACTGGAGTTGACCACAATTCCAGTGGCGACTTGTTGATTTCAGGTTGGTTCGATGGCTCATACATGACCCTTGGAACGAATAATTTCACCAGTTCTGGAGGTGCGGATATCATCCTTGCAGAGATTGATAATTATGGCTGGTTGGCTTGGGCCAATTCCTATGGCGATACTGGAGATGAATACCTGCATGATATCGCTTGGTCTAATTCAGGCAAATTCTTTGCTGTGGGGGAATTCAGTAGTTCTACGCTCCAACTAGATACCACAACTTTGAGTCACGGTGGTGGAAGTGGTTCTGAAAGTCTCGTTATTCGAGCAACTTCAGCAGCCGTTGAGTGGGCTAGGATGCCAATCTATTCGGCGGATGACCGTTCTACCCACATCGCTGTTGATGGAATTGGAAATGCTATCGTGGGGGGTCAATACATCCGCAGTTCTAGTGGTATGACTTGGGGATCAGTGTATGATTCGTCTTGTACAAATTATGGAAATCGTGGATTTTATGTCACCAAAATTTCCACCGCAGGAACAATTGGTTGGGCGCAATGGTTTTGCTCGTCGTACACTAGTTCCTATTATTACCATGACTTGCAAAGTTTGAATGTCTCTGGCACAGATGTTTCAATTGGAACTTATGGCAAATACAATTTGAAAATGACAGGCTCAAATTATGCGGGCCAATGGTCGGGTAGTTCACAAGGTGTTGGGTTTGTAATTCGCATTAGTGCAAGTACTGGCGATGACCAAAGTTACAATGGGGGAGATAGTTGTTCATTCTGGGGAGCGATTTGGGATTCAAGTCAAGGTAAGTTTACGTTATTGTTGGAGAGACATTCATTCTATTCTTCCACATCTGGGATTTACAGTGAAACTGATGTCTCATCAACAATGATTGTCAATACGACTAATAATTTTGGATCACCAGAATGGAAGACAAATCTTGGCGGTACTGGAACTGATACCATCTTTGGTATCGATGTTTCATCATCGGGAGTTGCTACTGTTGGGGGATTAATGATGAGCCAATCATTGCGAATCGGTAACCATACCTTAC
>CAXRJJ010000042.1:0-4599 GCA_964230945.1 Yoonia sp. | reverse complement strand
CGCCAGAAGAGTTTCCATTCTTGATGTGGTTCCCAGAATAATCATCTGGAAGTTCTAGAATCTTGGTTTCGATTTCATCTCTCCCCCAGTTGTAATGCTCGATATTTCTAGTCAAGATTGTGTCATAAGAGTCCATGCCATAATTGTGGCCATCGCCCTGAATTGCAGTCGTTCCTCCAACCACTTCCTTCATTTCGACGTATTTCATCGCTTGACTCTCCATGTTCCAATACGGTTGGGAGTGGATGGAAATTTTCACCTTGGAGACTTCAGGGCCGTAGTCGGGATGGTCGGTCCATTGGTACCTATTCTGATAGCCACCCCACTCATTCTTGTTACTGATATGGACATCAAGGTCCCACAAAGGAGCGACATTGTAGGTAAGATGTTGATGCATATCGATTAAGCCAGGATAGATTGTCGCTCCTGTATGATGCACAGGGATTCCTTCTGTTGAAACTCCAATAGGTGGGTTTTCTCCCGTATTCCATACTGCCTCAATCTCCCCATCTGTGACTTTGATTGAACCGTTGAGAAGAACATCGGAATAACCCTCCATAGTAACTACTCTACCAGTAAGAATGTAGGACCCTTGGTGGATGTGGTCTCTAGGAGTATAGCACCTGCCAACATTGGAATCTGAGGAATCATTGCCATCCCATCCAGGAGTAGGTGGCTCAACTTTGTCCACTGTACTACCATTGGGAACATAGGACATGTCCCACCATGAATCTTCGCCGGGATATTGCATACTGTCCACCAATGTACCATCGGGCATCCTGAGGTTCACCGTATCGCCATCCCAATAATCCAACTCGATTCCCGTATCAGCTCGGAAAAAGGCGATTCTCTCTCCAGCTAGCAATGTAGTATTCCAGCCGATGGAACATTGTGCAGAACCACCGATGAGAATATCGTCGAGCCACCAATCAGAGATATTGACATCAGTACTGCCTCTGTTCCACAATTCGATGAATTGGTCAGAGGAAGAGCCGATGATTCCATCACCATTCCAATCTGTTCCGTTGTAATCCTCGCTACTTGCTGAGACAAGGATTTCAGAGATTATGACGTCGGGAACTGTACTTTCTGCCGCCGTTTCATCAATCCCGACATTTGCTAAAGAAAGTAGCATCAGAAGGCTGAGAATACCGGCCCTTGCAAAGGGTCTCATTTTAGGCGCGAGTAGCCGGAAGTTGATGAATGCAACTAATGCCTGTGGCTGGAATATTGCGCGTCGAATACCCCTTTCTTTCAAGTAGGAAGTCACGAACCCAACAGGCGGGGTGTATCCGGTGAGTAGGACCTTAGACATGGATTGGGAGAACATAGAGGAGACTCTAGCAGAGAATGAGACGGTATTCATCGACATCTGGATGCCCAATGATCCGATACACGAAGCATTCCAACCAGCGTTCAATAAGGTTGCAGATGATAACCAAGATGTCAAGTTCGCCCGTATCAATGCCGGTGTAGAACCAGACTTGGTCAAGGCCTTGGGTGTAGATACAACTCCCACTCTAATGGTAGTAAAGAAAAGAGTGGATATTCTTCAGAAGACGGACAATCTGGAAGAGCAGACTTTGCAGGACCTCGTTGAGGTGGTGCGCTGTTTGAATGTCGATGATATGGTACTCTCCAATTCTCTACAATAGGGGATTGATGCGGTTTGATACCGACGGATTCAAGTTCGAAGGCCCCCCTGTCCCCTCTACATGGGTAATCTCGGTCACCGACTTGGGGGCGACGTCCTCCCCCACGCAGGGAATACTCTGCAATGTCTGAGGTCTGCTAGGGGGCTTCAGGTACACAAGAAATTCAAGTATTGGGAATTCGATGTTCATGAGGCCAAAGATGGAGATTTAGTGGTTTATCATGATGATTTTATCAAGCGAGATGGTAAGTCAATTCCACTTCAGGAATTGAATGCTGATGAAATCAGAAGAGTTGCTTTGGAGGAGCACGAACTCGAGATTCCGACGCTTTTCCAAGTTCTTGAAGCCTTAGGGAAGACAGAGAAACCAGTCCGGGTCGAAATCAAGAATCTGCATTCCGAAGGAGGGAAGATGAAATTCATCGAGCTGGTGGCTGATGCTAAGGAGAAGTATGGTTGGAACTGCAAAGTTATCGCATGGAAGGATCGTTTCCGTAGGATTTTCCCAAATGAGGAGAGACAGCGTTGGCACGATGCCTTTTCCAGCCGAGGTCTTGCTGTCTGTAGAGTAGGTTTGCATCATGTGGATCTTTTCAAGGCGCATAGCACTCCTGTTGGTAGGATGATGTTCGTTCTTGGACTAGGCCCGCTATCCAAGCGTTGATTGTTGAATCCCAATCAAGATATACAGCCGCCTACAGGTCGGCGCATGAGGCCGAGGGTGAAGGCGATTTTTTCATTGCTCGTTGCCGGTTTCATGGTGCTGAGTGGTTGTTTATCGGGTGATGAAGTATTGGCCGCGGAGGATGTTGAAGGAACGGATGCCTTCGCCGACCATGAGCAGATTGATTCGGGCATGGCGGAACTACCTGACCTGAGAGATTTCCTTTCGTTAGATTTGGCCTATGTCGATAATTTCTCCAAACTCAGTGATCCAAACTTCATTCAACAAATGTTGAATGAGAGCCATGCGAACAACTACCCTTGGGCAGTATTTGACAAGAATCATGGTGGCAATTGTTGTGAACATTATATCGCTGCCACTAAGGAAGGTAGCATTCTGAATTTTGGTGGAGAATACCCCGTATGGACTCATGATAGAGGGCATGAATGGGGTACATATCTGCCAACTGTAATTCCGGATCCACGCTGTCGCACTCCCGCTCCAACTGCTCCAGGACAGGAGGGTTTGGGTGAGGGTAGTATAGTTCAAGCTGTGAATGGCGATTTGATTTCCATGGGTTGGTTCCCATACGTTGGCCTAGACCTCAAACTGGACAAGTTCTACGCATTCTTGCACGATGCTGAACAAGACCAATGGAGTTGGTGCTATAATCGAATTACAGAACCATTCTACGATCGTTCATGGCAAGTTGAGATTGCAGGTCCAGTGTCTTCTAACATCGGCGACAATGATTGGGGTAGTTTTGTCATTTCCAATTTCTGGCATCAAACTCAGAATGTAGGTGGACAGGTTTCTTTGGATGGCCTCAACTATTACCCGATATCTTTCCCAGGACGTAGTGAGAATCTGGACATGATTGAGTTGAATCTAGAACCAGGAGAATTAGGTGTCGAGTGGGATTTCACCAAGCCACACAAGGAGATGAGAGCATTCCCAATCCCTGACGGAGGTTTACTCTTCCCGAATTATTTCGATAATGGTGATGATGCATATCTCGGAACCACATTCAGTTGGATTGCAGACCCTGGGCTGATTGAAGGTGGGATGTGGATTGGGGAATGGTATAGACATCAGGTTGATGATGAAGGACTTCCTTCAGAATACTGCTCCTTCGAATCCAAAGGAGGTCTGCATTGCGTATCTCGCAGTGGTCTGTCCTTCATTCACCAATTGTCATGGGATGGCGGGCAGAATTGGGTCAATGCTACCTATGATTTGACAGGGCTTGCCGCCGATATTGAAGAGTGGGAATTCCACCTCAGTGGTCAACATGATCTTGCTATATTGAATATCAGGTACCAAAGCGCCGCAGGGCCTGATGTAGATGTCGTATTGCATATTCGAGAATATTCTGAGAACCTCTACGCAGACAGTATCACCTTCATTGGATTGGGAGACCTTGATTCGACTAGTGGAGCAGGTAATGATATTCGCTTTGATTTTGCCAGCATAACCATACTGAACGATGGAGGTTCAGTCATTGCTTACCATGACTCAACTGACCCAGATCCATTGTTTGCAATAGAACAAATCATGCCGGATTATGGCTAGTTCTCGCTTTGCCGTCTCTTCTCTTGCAAGTCGAGATATACCATGGTTGCAAGAATCTGTACTGCAGTCAATCCACTTCCGAGAGTCATCGAACCGCTTAACCACCAAGATATCAAGAAAGTGAAGGATGACGGGATGACCGTCAACAGCAGAGTTCGGATGGCGGCTTCTCCTTCCATGCACATTCACATACCATTCAGGCTTTCAATTCTGAGCCGGACTGTTTCATACTCTATGGCGAATGGTGATAAAGGCACCATCATACCCGGAACTGCCCATAGGGCAGTTATGGTGAATCAGATGTCAGCGAAGTATCCCGGAATACCTGCAACAACAGATGGTGCTGGCACTGTAGTCCATGTTGAGACCGCCATAACAGAAGGTTCGTGTGCGTACCCGATAACCTCCTCTACAACGATGGGAGTAGGATATGGAATGGCTGTTGCTAACGGCAAGAAGAACCTCTGGGGAACTTCTCTAGTATTTCTTGAGCCGGAGTCTGAGCATTCTAGTGCCTCAGCGGCTGAAGGTTTCGCAGTCGCCGGAGGTCGAGTCACCAATTTCACTTCAGGTCAAGGCCTGATTCTGATGAAGGAGGTTCTCTATGTCATCAGTGGAAAGAGGCTTCCTGTGGTCTTCCACATCGGTGCTAGAGCGATGACCAGTCATTCACTCAATGTACACGCAGGACATGATGATATCATGGGTG
>CAXRJJ010000041.1:0-5881 GCA_964230945.1 Yoonia sp. | reverse complement strand
CATCGTCGATGACAAGTGTTTCATCAATCCAATCAGGAAGTGAATTGATTGCTCCAGCAATGTGTTCTTCCTCATTGCGCGCTGGCATGACCACGAAGACCTTGCAATCCCTGAACACATCGGCGAGGGACATGCGGAAGTTCATCATCTATGCCCCAGACCTCCGAAGGATTGACAGCCCGACTGCTGAGCCGCAGTGTCGGAGATAGCGTGCGTATCGTGTATCTGGTCAAAAACAAGGAGTTGCGGGTAGTTTCTGCAATTACTCGCGCTGAGACCTTCGCCAAAGATGTCGTAGTCATCGATATGGGAAGTAATGACACCACTCTAGATATGGCTGACCAGAAGGGTGCAAAGACCATCGCAATGCAAAGCGATTGTACGATTCCCGAGATTGCAAGGGAGTTACTGAAACTTGAGGAGTTAGAAATGACCCTTGTGATTCATCTTTCAGATGCTTGGAGGTTGCGAGACCTTCCAGTCAACGTCAATCGAACTTACGAGGGAAGGGATATCAATCTAGCATTGGCGCATTATACCGATGTAGAACCTGGAGATTTTGAAACTGTGATCTATGCTGATGCCGAGTTAGATTTGTTGGCTGCCACACCGAAGGGACTGGCAGCATTAGCAGAATGTTCTCCTGAAGACAAGTGCGTTGACTTACCATCATCGTTGAATGTGCGGGTTCATTTGGCTAAACAACCGACTCAACCATTGAAGCGAGAATCCCTAGCTACGGCTTCTAGATTTGCTCAATTATTCCACTGGATGTTGTCAAGTAGACACCCACTGATTCTCTTTGGACTCCCCGGTCTTGTTTGCTTTATTATTGGCTTCACATTGACTGGGGATGTGGTTGATGAGTTCCAATCGATGAATTCAATCACCCTAGGAGTATCGTTGGCTACTGCCGCGGTTACTCTCATAGGACTCTTTGCAATGATGACCAGTCTTATGCTCTATATTCTTGGCAAGCAAGTAAGACAGATTCAGCGTCAGTATGATGACTGGCCTACTCCAGAGTGAGGTTCACGCATGACTCGTGGTCTGGTATGCTTTGACATGGACAGGGTTCTAGTGGACCATATGTCGACATGGCAATGGGTATACGATAAGTTGGACATATCCAATGAGGAGGCATTCAATCTATACAATCAGGGGAAGTTGAATGAATGGGATTGGATCATCCTTGATCTTGAACTTATCAGGTCTGCAGTTGGTGGAGTTTTGAGGGATGAGCAACTGCGAAATTGGTTGCATGATTGTCCGATGATGCTTGGTTGGAAGGAATGTATTCAGGGACTTTTAGATGATGGTCACGAGGTTGCAATCATTAGTGGAGGAATGCAGCATGTGGCTCGAATGGTAGCATCAGAATTTGTTAGTGAAAAGGATTGGCGGCGCAGATGGGGAGGTATAGACCGACATACTGCAAAGCAAATGGGTGGAAAGGATTCGAGAGTGCATGTGTTCTGCAATGGTTGGACTTCAGACCCCGAAGGAATAGTTCCTGAAACAGGTCGTTATCAGGTTCAGATGCACGGTAAAGGCAGCATAGTCAAAATGCTTCAGAGAAGATTGGGAATATCGGCAGAAATGACTGCTTCAGTTGGAGATTCAGCAGGAGATATCGATATGTTCCATGCTAGTGGATTTTCAATCACATTCAACCCTTGGGACGAGCGCCCAGGGCAGCATTCAAGCATTGTGATTGAGCAGAAAGACCTCAATTTGGCCCTGCAATCTATTCGCCAATACTTCAGGGAGTGACTCGACGGCTGTCTCTAGGGAACGGAATCACTTCACGGATGTGTTCAGCACCAGCAAGCCATGACACTACTCTGTCAACTCCTAGTCCAAAGCCACCGTGTGGTACTCCACCGTAGCGCCTGACATCGATGTA
This sequence comes from Yoonia sp., assembly GCA_964230945.1. Classification (GTDB taxonomy): domain Archaea; phylum Thermoplasmatota; class Poseidoniia; order Poseidoniales; family Poseidoniaceae; genus UBA226. Next base: position 3,975 of record CAXRJJ010000041.1, on the reverse strand, counting down.
GAACTCATATGGCTCGCGCGGAGTCCCTTCTTCGTCTATTCGCTCGAGGATTTCTTCTTCAGACCAAGTCCTCTCTCCTCCACCAATGATTTCACCATAGCCTTCTGGTGCTAGTAGGTCATGACACAATACGTATTTCGAATCCTCCGGATCAGGTCGATGATAGAATGGCTTGGCTATGCGTGGGTAGTGAGTAAGGAAATGCGGTACCTCGAAATCTTGAGTCAATATCTTCTCTTTGGAGTAGTCCAAGTCCTGTCCCAATTCAATATCAACTCCTAGAGCCTGCAAGCGTTCAATGGCCTCATCATATCTTATTCTTGGGAATGGATTATCCGCATATCTACGAATCAAATCCAAGTCACGACCAAGTGACTCAAGTTCTTCAGAGCGTTCTTCCAGTAGTGTCTTGCAGATATGGCGAACTAATGCTTCTCCATGTGCCATAACATCCTCGTTTCCTCCCCAAGCAATCTCCATCTCGGCATGCCAGAATTCGGTTAGGTGCCTGCGCGTCCTGCTCTTCTCAGCTCTGAACGATGGTGCAATGGTATACAATCTCTCAAGCGCAGGCATTGCGGCTGCTGCATATAGTTGCCAAGATTGGGTCAAGTACGCCTTGCGCCCAAAGTATGGAACTTCAAACAGAGTGCTTCCACCTTCCACGGCTCCGGCCACGAAACATGGGGCTTGGTACTCGGTGAAATCCAGATTTCTGAAATAAGAATGAATTGCACCAAAGACGCTTGAACGAATCTTCAGCATAGTGGTCATGCGAGAAGTGCGAAGGTAGAGGTGTCGATTATCGAGTAAGAACTCGGTCTCTCCGCCATCCGCTGCTTCCATTGCACTCTCGGTAATTGGGAAGGGGGAATCTGGATTTACTGGACCTATGACTTCTACGCCAGATACTGCAAGTTCGTAGCCGCCAGAACGCTGGTCTTCCTTGACCGTACCACTCAATATGATACTAGATTCAATGATTGCTGATTTCAAGGCATCTAGTTGCTCATCTTCGAGGTTGCCAGCCTTTGCAACACATTGGATGCTACCGGTCGAATCTCGGATGGTAACGAAACAGATCTTACCACTGCTTCTTGTTCTCTTAACCCATCCTTTGAGAGTGACCTCTTGTTCGGTCAATGCTCCAGATAGAGCATCAGAAATCCATGTTTCCTTGGCCATTTCTACACCTACTGGGGGTTTGCAGAGCGGCTCTGTTCTTCAATGCCTTGGCTGTTGAATGTCCCATCTTATGTCAACATTGAAGCCGAGAATCCCCTGCACGGCATGTGTCACCAGAGATTCCAGTCCCCGATGACAGCACCCGCAATGTTGCGGTCTATGCTATCGGAGGCAATGCTCTATCCGATGTTGGAGCACCTGGAGACGAGGCTCTTGTGCTGCACAAAGTGATGGGTGACGTGGTCAATCTACTAGAGGCTGGATACAGGGTTGTAATTACCCATGGAAACGGTCCACAGGTGGGCGACCTTCTATTGTTGGAAGAGACCAGCATGAACGAGCCTAAGCGTCGCGAATTGGACGAATGGGTTGCTGCAACACAAGGAATGATTGGGCATTCTCTAGCCCTCAATCTAGAACGGCACTTGATGAGTAAGCACCGACCCGAAAGAGCTGCAGTTGTATTGACGAGGGTCGAGGTCAACGAGAACGACATCGCCTTCGCTGCCCCAACCAAGCCGGTAGGACCAATCCTTGAGGAGGATACTATCACAGAGATGGATTGGGATGTAGCAACAACAGTGCATGGCCCTAGAAGAGTGGTTGCTTCTCCTCAGCCAATCAAGATCATGGATATCGATGTAATCAACAGCCTGTTGGGATTGAATGCTGTTGTCATCTGCTGTGGAGGCGGTGGTATTCCTGTGCAAGTCAACGATGAAATCAAGGGCGTGCCAGCAGTTATCGATAAGGACAGAGTCTCTGCCTTACTTGCTACTCAAGTAAATGCAGATGTATTCGTGGTCTCAACAGCAGTCGATGCAGTACGCAGAGATTTTGCAGGTCCAAATGAGGAAGTAATCCGGGAATTGTCTGTCGAGGAAGCCAACAAGATGGTAGAATCAGGGGAATTGCCACCAGGATCTATGGGTCCAAAGGTTGAGGCCATGGTCATGGCAAAAGAATCGAAATCTGAAATGAACGTAGTTCTATGCCAACCAGGAGATGCCCTTGCTGCAGTACGCGGTGATGTTGGAACTCGTCTGGTCTAAATCAGAAATTTTCGCTAATTCAGAATCAAATGTAAAGGCTGATGCCCAACAAGGAATCACCCCTCGTGTTTAAGCCTAGAAGGCGGACCGTCTAATGTTCTGGAACGCGAAGCATCCTGTGTAGCGCAATTTCAATCGGAGAAAATAAGATGAATAATTTCGAATCACTAGGACTTTCTAAGCAACTCTTGCGTTCTGTGGCAGAAGAAGGATACGAGACTCCAACTCCAGTTCAGTCCCAATCTATACCTCCCTTGCTCTCTGGAAGAGATGTCCTTGGAGTTGCACAAACAGGAACTGGGAAAACTGCTGCTTTTGCATTACCCGTTTTACAGGTATTGAGTCGTTCCAAACCACAATCAAAGCGACATATTCGTGCCCTTGTTCTTTCACCTACTCGAGAATTAGCCGCCCAAATCCATGAGCGCTTTTCTGCTTATAGCGAACATCTGGATATACGACATGACGTGATTTTTGGTGGAGTAAGCCAAAAGCCACAGGTAAGAAAACTTCAGCGTGGACTAGACATTCTAGTAGCGACTCCTGGTAGATTATTGGATTTGATTAACCAGAGACATGTAGATATTAGGAAGGTTGAATTTTTCGTTCTCGATGAAGCGGATAGAATGCTTGATATGGGATTTATTCGGGATCTCAATAAGATTCTGAAAATGTTGCCCAATAGGCGACAAAATCTCCTATTCAGTGCAACCATGCCTAAGTCGATTGCAGATTTGGCAGAGTCTTTTCTGAACAACGCAGTTCACGTAGATGTAAGTCCCAAAGAACTCACAGTTGATTTAATCGAGCAGAAAATCATGTTTGTCCGTAAATCAGACAAGCGGAGTTTGTTGGTTAACATCATCAAAGAAGAACAGGTGAATCGTGCTATTGTATTCACTAGAACCAAGCACGGAGCGAATAGGTTGGTCAAGCAACTTGATCAAAGTAGAATCGACGCTGCTGCAATCCATGGAAACAAAAGCCAAGGTGCTAGAACAAAGGCCTTAGCCGACTTCAAAAAGGGGCACATTTCAATTCTTGTTGCAACTGATATTGCTAGCCGTGGCATTGATGTCGAGGGGGTTACGCATGTCTTCAACTATGATTTGCCAAATGACCCAGAAAGTTACGTACACCGAATTGGAAGAACTGCAAGAGCGGGGAAATCAGGGGTGGCATACGGTTTCTGCGACGACACAGAGTCAGGCTATCTTGTCAGTATTCAACGACTGATTGGATATGAAATACCGATGGATGAGGACCACGAGTTTCACTTTGTCCGGGCGATACCAAAGCCAGGACAAAAACCTGGTAAAGTAAGGAACAATAACTCTTCAAGAAACAGATCAAAGAGTAACCAAAACCGTCAACAGAATGCAAAGCCAAATTCTAGAAATCGTCGTCATCGTTCTAATCGACGTAATTCTAATCAATCTCGTTCAAACAACAATTCATCTCGAAGGAATAACCATTCTCGTTCAAACAACAACTCATCTCGAAGAAATAACCAATCTCGTCCAAACAATAATTCATCCCGAAGAAAAAGTCATTCTCGCCGTTCAAGGAATTGACAAAATGCTTCGCCCGTCCGGATTCTGTCCAAGAATCCCTTCGGGGCTGACGGGGGTTGAGCCTTCACAATCACTCAGCATCAGAATGCGAAACCGAGTCAGACCCGCGTAAGAAGCATCGACAAGCAGAGCGGGTCTGACGGGGTTCGAACCCGCGGCCACCT
>CAXRJJ010000040.1:0-4649 GCA_964230945.1 Yoonia sp. | reverse complement strand
TTCAGTCCCCCAGTACACTCGCTACCCTTGGTATACCCATTGATACAGAGGGGGGCCCATTCAATATCCCAGATAGAATAATCTAGTGATATCTAGTGGAAGATGTATGAGCACACTGAAAGGATTCAATGTAGTTTTGCTGATTTGCATGTTACTATTATCCGGATGCACATCAAATCCAGATACAGAAGATGATCACAACTTCATTGCACAAGATCATTCGGCAATGGTTGAAGATGGTGAAGAATTGTTTGAAATGTGGTTCAATAACGGGACTGAACTTGAATGGACTTCAATTGTTGTAGAACTCTCAATGGTATATGATGATGGAGGAACTAGCAATTGGTGGATTTGTGATAACCCTAGCAAACCGGTGACAAATACTGGAGGCCCCTCATGCAGTATTTCTGTACCAAATGAATCCGCGAAGGCTGATTATTGGGAAAAGGATGAGATTATTCTTGTCTCTGATGAGAACGATCTTTGTAGCGCAGATTGTACAATCAATATCCGCATCACATACGACAATGATGTTCTTGGGGAATTGCAACTTCTTCTGATGTGAACCTGCAACCAATTGATTCGGATGAATACTAAGGTTTCATCCAAAACCCCTCTGTATTTTTTGAACCTATACAAAGGGCTTTCAGTCGGTCAGTACAGAGGCTACCCTTCGAGCAATTAGTAATTCAATTATGGGCCAATTAGTGTCACTAAATTTGGTGTAAAAAAACAGGCCAAAAAGTGGAGCGCCGAGAGGGAGATTTGAACTCCCGCGGGAACGGGCCCACGTGATTTCCAGTCACGCGCACTACCAGGCTATGCGATCTCGGCTACGATTCGTCGACCGGCATTTTCGGTTTAGCCCTGTCGTCTGTCCAATCTGGATTACTGGGCGAAGCGGTTATGATTGAGAGGCAGGTGGGGCGGCTACTGCCACTGTGGCTTAGAGGTATAGCGACGCATTGGTAATGCGTAGGTCGCGAGTTCAATTCTCGCCAGTGGCTCTCATTGTAAATCAGTGATTAGCATATGCTTCTTGTTCGTTATCAGTGAAATCATAACTATTCACGAAGCGACCTGTTGGGATAGGTTTCATATCCCGCCATTGAGCCGAGCACCCTACGGGTGCTAACGTGACGCGTGGTAATTTACGGATGTCTGCAATAACCATGGTCTTGCTAATGCTGGTTTCCAGTGCATCAGCCGGAATGTCTGTTTGGATGGGGCCCAATACATTGAATGGCAATCAAAACGTTCCAGTTGGATGGGAAGTTCCCGGTAATGCGACAGTATTAGACGCATGGTTGAATGTTCAGGAAGACGGCATGACCGATGCTGGTAATGGTAGTGGTTGGCATGCCGAGGACAGGCCTGGAAATTTCACTAGTGGAATCTCTACTGGGACCACGATGAGTCATTTTTCTGGACATCTGTCTCTGATGCCTAATTCCAGCGTTTCCCAGATAGATCAATTCTCCAATGCGAGTTTTCAGTTGCCGATTGGATGGACAGATTCTTCTGGATTATGGAATGTCTCGACACTGACTGGAATAACAGGCACAGTTGTTGGAAATGCAAGAAATGTAGCGCATGGTCAGATTCCTGCTCAACCACATTCGGGTGGACTTGCAGTTGGTACCAACCCAGGTTCGCCATTGCCAAGTGGTAGCAACATCTCTTTGGAAACCGCTGCCGCCACTACCCTCCCCAGTCCAATCAATGGATTCACTTTCTCTTTCCAGCATTGGTATCACCTGAACACATCTTCCAATACCAATGGTGATGGAGATGGGGCTTGGGTCGAGTACAAATTGGATAATGGGCAGTGGACTTGGATCGAACCAGTAGGCGGCTATCCTAACACGATTTCACCCTCTGCTCCTGTGCCCAATGGTGCATCAACATCGGGGGGGCATGGCTTCCCAGTGTATGCTTCAACATCTTCCAGTGGCTGGCAGTTTGCAAACTATTCTCTAGACAATGTTTCGGGAATATCCACTGCACAGGATATCTACTTCCGTTTCAGAGTTTGGACTGAGTCCAATGGGACTCAGAGACCAGGGTGGTTCATTGATACTATGGACTTGTCAAACATTGGTAATTCATCGGGTTATTGGCATCATGGGTGTAGTAGCGTTGCTAATACCACCTCTTGCTCTTACAGCAATAATGCCGATGGAATCCTTGAGTTCCCAAGCATTGACCTTTCTACCGCTAACACAACTGTGACCGTGAGTTTCCTAGCTGATTGGGATATTGAGGGTGCTTCGTATGATAATTGGTGGCTCGAAGCTAGTACGGACAATTCAACTTGGCAAGATGTGACAACGAGCAATATTCAGTACGTGACCACAGGATGGAACACGCCTGATGGCGTTCCTACCGATGGCGTGATTATTGGGGGTACAACATATAATGATGATAGCGGCGGTTGGGTTCCTATGCATCTTGACCTGCCTGCTACATTTCAGAATGATAGCAGTGTATGGATACGTTTCCGCGTAGAGACTGATGGTTCGGTAACTTACGGCAACTCTCCTGATTCAAGGGAGGGTCTGACAATTTCTAACATCAGGGTACATGAATCAAATTCAACTTATCATCTATGGAATAATTTGAGCAATTCATCGGGAGCTTGGCACTCTGGATTGAATGGAATGGCTGATGACTGGCAGTTCCTCATGATCGGTGCCGGAGGACTTTCAGTGCAATATGGTTGGGAAGATGCTCCATCTTTACCACCCGGTGGTTGGCAGGTGCAGAATGTTGCAGGACAGATTGGCTGGGAATTTGGCACGATATCTTCCTCTGCTACTGTAGGTCCTTCTGCTTGGTCCAGCCCCCCTGGTGGCTTTGCTACGGTTCTCGATGGAGCTTATGACGGAGGTTCTTGGAACCATTTGTATTCTCCGAGTTACACTATTCCTTCTGGGGCCAGCGCTAGGCTGACCTTTGATCAATGGATTTGTGCTGAATATAGTTGGGATGGAGGTGCAGTATACATCTCTGTAAACAACGGTACATGGACTCACTTCAATCCTACATTAGCAAATGGTTCAAGTTGGTATGACAATACCATTCAGAGCCATTCAACCAGCCCACTATACGGTCTCGGTGTATTCGATGGTAATGTTGGGTCCACTTGGACCACCTGTTCTAGCGGTACAACCGGTGGTACCGGAACCACTTCGTGGCGAACCACAACAGCAGACTTATCCAATTATTCTGGTAATCAAGTTTCATTCCGATTTTCTTTTACTTCTGATACCGCAGTCCAGTATGATGGTTGGTATCTAGATGATATCGGTCTAGAAGTAGATTGGTTCGATCCAGCAGGGTCTTGGGAATCACCGTTGATGATTCCTGATGAATTGGGCATGGGATTCGTAGATATTGATGCTGTTGTGCCGAGCGGCAGTTGGGTATCTGGTACAATCCTGGATGCCATGGGTCAAGAGATAACCGGATTTGAGAACAATAGTTTTCCAATCTCTTTGGCAGCATTGGATCTTGATGAGCATGCAGCTGGAGTCAGTGTACGTATCAATATGGGGACTAGCGACCCTATTCTCACACCTCTTGTGTCTGCACTCAATGTTGGCTCTATTCGAATGATGAGTGGAGTGGGAGCCAGCGAGAATGGTTGGCAAATACCCAATGGTATGGTGGTCAACTCTACAGGAGTCTTGACAAATCCAACTGGTACCACTTTGACAGTATCTTCCGATTTCATCGAGAGTTCAGCTCCACTTGATGGCTGGACACTTAATGCAGATGCTAGTGCCATTGCTGTTTCAGTAGTAGATATCGATGGTGTTTCTCATGGCTCCATGGCACCTCCCATGGCTAGTGCTTCGATGAATGATGCTCATCCTGGATTTGGAGTGCAGATTTCGGTATCTCCAGGCGGTTGGATAGATTCGCTCTCTTTGGAAGCGAGCATGGTAGATCCAGCCAAGGATGCAAGTATCGATGTGGCCATGGATGGTAGCGATGACTGGGAGTTCCTTTCATCATCACACCAAGGACGCATGGGTTGGCAGAATCTATTGTCTGGTAAGTCGCAGTCGCATTCCTCTGATACTAGGAGCGAACAATTCACCATTTCCACAGGAAGTGTTGGCACAGCATTCAATTTGCCTGCTGATGCTATAGTTCATTCAGGTCTATTTTGTCTACAAACTGATTCTGGTACAGGAGATGCATTGGTAATCGATGTTGCTGGAGTACAGGCTGCGTCTTTGACAAATGGATGGGACTCCACTTGTATTGCGCTTTCCAATTCGGTAACTACTGCAATCCATTCCTTGAGTTCAACACATCAGGATTCCTTTGGTAGAGATTGGGTAGAGATTGACATTGATTTCAGTGGGGCAGCTCAAGATATTGTTCTATCTTCATTAGCGGTAGGCTATCGTTTGTTTGAGAATGTCACTGGTCTTGGTCCAGTGGTCAAAGCATACCATGAGGCAAACAATGATGGAGGTGCAAAATCAGTAGTTGAAATTCCTCTGTCATTCAGTTCAGTTAGCGGTGGCATTGCCATAACAGGTGGAGTTTACCATGAATTGATGATTACTAATGAGCCGTTCACAGTGCCTTCGACATTCCATCCTAACGGAATTGCACAAGGTTTCGTCACAGGC